>CAYMQY010000011.1:0-39551 GCA_964392655.1 uncultured Saprospiraceae bacterium | reverse complement strand
ATTTCCCGCACAGGAAATCGTTGATTGAAATTTCGAAGAAGACCATATCGGTAGCTTTAATTTGGATGAATAGTATTTGCTGTTAAGCCTGTTTTCTCAGGTATTTTCCTGAAACCCATTCCTGCCGGTTCGCCGCAATTCTGCACCAGTTATTCTTTTCCTCGTACACACGCAGGACGGCCCCGGTGGACGTGACATTTATCCGGCGACCGGTCACATCCGGTTTGTCCCGAATATTGAGGTTATTGGTTGTCACAGTTGCATAGTAGGCGATGGATAGCGGTGGCTGATCCGGCTGATGGTCAAGGATTTCCTGGACATGTGGGAGAAAGTTCGTTTCCGCCGCTTCGACGGTGTTGCCGCCAAAAAAATTCGAGCCGGGGCAGGATTTGGTTATGCCGGCGTCGTTGGTGCGTTGGCCCGTTTTCAGGTCGAACCAGTGGTGATACACGACTTGATTGGAATTGACCGGGATTCGGAAACGCCGGCACAACGCCGCGGTTACCTGTAAAATGGCCTCGCGCTGCTCTGGCCGCATCTCATCGCCGCCAATATCAAAATTGCCGATGTTCTCGATGCAGATGGAATGTGCATTGAATCCAAAAATACAGGCTGGAGACGATTCCAGGCTCCTGCCGGTCACGATCATACCATCGGGAAAAATGCTGAAATGCTGGCCGATGTCCTGCCAGCCGTTCATCAGGGTATGAAAATGCTGCATCCCCTTTTGCAGGGCGAAATGGTTTTTGCCGTTGAAGCCGGCATAGTTTGGAGCATAGGTATGATGCAGCTGTAAGGTAAACACCGTCCGGGCAACACTTTGTGCGGTAAGCCAGGCCTCAAACTTGGTAGGTGCGATTAGTGTAAAACCGTTTTGCTTGGGCATGTTGTGCGATTTTCCTGAAAGATAAAAGCCGGGCAGGGCGAAAGGCTGAAATTCTCCTTTGAGGGGCTTGATGTGCTCGGGGCCTTTAGTGCCCTGCGTCAGTATTATTTTTTTGAAGCGCATTTGTTCGTTGCAAATATAGGGCCTAAAAGATATGATTTGCAAACCGGCTACCGGCTTTTCGATCAAATTCCACGAATTACTTAGCATGTACGTTGTCGTTGAACTAAAAAGCGCGTTTCGTGCATTTCAAAATGGCTATTTTTGCGCTCGTTTAATTTTTATCGCCCGTATGCGCCCTCTTTTCTTCGGCATTCTACCATTCCTTTTGGCCGTGAGCTTTACCCTCCTGCCGGGTGACGCTTTCGGTTGTAGTAAGGGTTGCAGTACCGGCAAGAGTGCGACGAAGAGCATTGCGAGTGAAGCCTCCTGCTGTGCCAGTGCCGGTGACGAAGCCTCCTGTTGCAGCAAAAACCGATCTTCGACAGGCAAAAACCAAGACCATCACGGCGACGAAGATGGTTGCGGCGGTCGCTGCGGCGGTACGTGCGGTGGCCATTGCTCCTGCCCTATGGCGGTTTCAAGTGTGGGATTATTTCCAGAAGTCGAACTTTTCCTGCCCGTTTTCATCTCGTTTTCGAGGGCGTACCTCCCCTATCAGTCCCCTTCCCTTCCCAACGTTTCGTTGGATATTTGGCTCCCGCCAAACATTTTGTCCTAATTCTGGACAGCCAATGGTATGCCTTGTCAAAACGGTTGACGCATCGTGTTGACCGAAGTGGTCGTGTTTTACAGTCCTTACCGCCACTCCATTTTAGCGACACGCTATGCCGTTCGGTTGCCGCCGCGAAGCATTCTGCTTTGTCGGCTAAATTTTTCCAACGCTCATGCAACCTTTCTCCCGACGGTACTAAACTACTATGCCAGATTACGCAAACAAGCAAGACGCTCAGACACCGCCCGATCCTGACGATTTGGAATTGGCCGCCGCTTGCCATGCCGGCGAACCTCAAGCCCAACGCGCGTTGTGGGAACGGTACAAAAACCGGATGTACGGCGTTTGTCTGCGGCTTGCCGCATCGCCCCAGGAAGCGGAGGATTGGTTGCAGGAGGCTTTTATCCAGGTATTCAGACACATCAGAAAATACAGGGGCGAAGGCAGCCTGGAAGGCTGGATAAGGCGGGTCGTGGTGCGCACCGCTATCCAACACCTTAAACAACAACGCCTGAAAACAACCGGATTGGACAACGAAAGGCTGGAACGCCTGCTTTTTGAAGAAGGAGAAACCGGCGCCGGCGAAGGAGACGAACCGGGGCGATTGGTCGGATTGCTTCAACAATTGCCTCCTGGCTTTCGTGCCGTGCTGAACCTCTACGTGTTGGAAGAACGCAGCCACGAAGAAATCGCCCGGGAACTGAATATTACTGTAGGAACCTCGAAATCCCAACTCAGCCGTGCCAAGGCTTTTTTGAAACGGCTTATAGACAAAACATTGATATTTTTATGAATACACCCTTACACCCGGAACACGACGATTTGGAGCGGCAATTGCAAGCCCAATTGGAGCATTTCGCCCCGGAAGCGCCCGACCGGCTCTGGGCCGGCATCGAAGCGCGGCTTCCGAAGCGCTACCGACGACGCCCGGTACTGTGGTGGTGGGTGTCCGGTGTCGGGGCAGCGTTGGTTTTGGTGGGGATCGGCTATCGCTTTGCTGGACAGAGCGGCTTATCAACGCCTAAACCCCGTAGTATTGAATTGGTACCGGCAGTTAAACAAGACATTGCAATCAGAACTACGCCGAAGCAAAAAGGTAAAGAAACATCTACCTCCTCGGCACCTATACCTCATGCAAAGCTAGGCCCTGGAGTGGCCAACCCTAAAGCAGTAATTAAATTCCTTGCCGATCTCGATGCAATTACTCTGAGCCAAGACGCTCCCGAGGCAAATACGCTGCGGTCAGGCATTTTACCGGAACGACCACCTTTTGAAGATACCGAAACAGTCCAAGACTTACCTGTCACCGCATCCGACGTGACACTGATGCCATTGAAATCATTGTTTTTCCCATTGCCGGTTTTGAATTACGATTTACCTAAAATTCAGCCCTTCCATCTTCATACTAAAACAATAGGCGAACAGCGCTGGCAAATCGCCGCCGCCACTGGACCGGTCTGGCTTTGGCAAACATCAGCACCGTCCGATCCACATCACGGTGGGCACATTGGCTTTGCAGAACACCGGCAGGGCGCGGCTACCGGCTGGCAACAGGGCGTGAACGTTGAATACGAGCTATCTCAGCACTGGAAGGTGAACGCGGGGTTGTTCCGGCGCCAGACCACGCAGATTGCTTCTCATACTGCCACGCTCCGGCTTATGGACGGAGTATGCCTCAATCCCAACGATTATGCCCCGAAAGAATATGAGTTTCAATACCACCTGTACTCGGGCAGCGGCACGTCCAACCTGACCGTGCATATCGCCCAGGTGGACACGGCGAACACGATGCCAGACGACGAACCCTTCACCCTCGATATGCGCACCACACGGCGTAGTTCGGATTGGGTACTACCCTTGGCCGTAAAACGAACCTTCAGCAAGGGGCTTTGGCAGGGATTTGTGCAAGGCGGCGTACAGATCAACCTGCCCGGTAGCGCATCGGCCCGTGTGGATCACTTTACCGAAACCTGTATCGACCTGTGTTTTGCAAGCGGACGAATGCCTGTATTGACGGTTGCGGAACGCAGCAAATATTCCGTATCCTGGTTGTTCGGAGCGGGGTTGGAATACCGCCTTTCGCCGGGCTGGGGGCTATCCGTGGCACCAACGTTTTTTGGAGGAAAGGGACAAGCCGGCGTTTCGTTGAACGCAGGATTGAGTTTTAAACTTTAATTTTCTAAAACAATGAAATTCAATTTTTTAAATAAAATACCAATCGCAATCCCTTTGTTCCTTGCTGGACAAAGCCTTGCACAAACGACTATTTTGATTCCCGATACCCTCGCCGGCGATGTGATCAACCTGACCCTGCAAAACGGAACGCGGGAGTTTTACCCAGGCGTGGCCACCAAAACCATCGGCTACAACGGCAATTTCCTCGGCCCCACAATTATTCTGAACCAGGGGCAGCAAGTGACGCTTAACCTGCACAACCAACTGAGCGACACCACTACCACCCACTGGCACGGCCTGCATGTAGCGCCGGCAAACGACGGCAGCCCGCATAACCCGGTAATGGATGGAGAAACCTGGTCGCCATCGTTTACCGTAATGGATAAGGCGGCGACCTACTGGTACCATCCGCACCTGCACGGTAAAACGCTTAACCAGGTCGTAAAAGGCGCGGCGGGACTCATCATCGTCCGCGATCCGGAAGAAACCGCCATGAACTTGCCCCGTACCTACGGGGTGGACGACATACCCCTTGTTTTTCAATGGAAAACTTTCGACTCGGCGAAGCAAATCGTGGAGATGGACGAGGTGGACAACGAGGTATTGGTTAACGGCACGATAAACGGCACGCTCCATTTGCCTGCCCAAGTCGTGCGTCTGCGCTTGTTGAATGGATCGAGTCACCGGTTTTTCGATTTCGGCTTTGCCGACAACCTTACGTTTAAACAAATTGCCTCCGACGCGGGCCTGCTCGATGCGCCGGTATCAATGACCCGACTTATCCTCGGTTCAGGCGAACGCGCCGAAATCCTCGTAGACCTGAGCGAATTGCAAGGCAGCAATCTCAAATTCCAGCAGTTCGGTACCCAGTTACCACAGGGTTACCCTGGTGGCCCGATGATGATGGGCGGCATGACGGGTCCGAAGGACAACACGGATTTCGATTTACTGACCATACAGGTCGGCGCACCCACTTCCAATGCCGTGACGGCTATTCCAGCGACCCTAACGACGAATACCGCATGGCCGCAGGCGGGCGCCTCGTCCCGCTCGTTCGGCCTTTCCGCTCAACCGATGATGAGCATGACCAATTTCTTTATCAACGGCTTGAAGTTCGATATGGAAACGGTCAACTTCAACACGCAGGTAGGTAAAACGGAAATCTGGACCATCACAAACCAGACCATGATGGCGCACCCGTTTCACATCCACGGAATGCACTTTTATGTCCTGTCGGTGAACGGTGCCACGCCGCCCGCCAACTTGCGGGGAAGGAAAGATGTCGTGGTCGTTCCGCCCATGAACGGATCGGTGAAACTTATTCTGCGGTACGAGGATTTCAGCGATCCCCACATACCCTATATGTACCACTGCCACATCCTGAGCCATGAAGATACCGGCATGATGGGACAGTTTATCGTCAATTCTGCCTCCTCGGGTACCATTGAAAACGCCGCACAGGAGCACCTGCGCGTTTCGCCCACCTTGCTCGCACCGGGTTTAGAAAAAGTGGAAATCAGCGCCGATAACGGCTGGGAACCGATCCAGATAGAGGTGTACGACCAGGACGGATGCTTGTTGCTGACTGAACGGAACGCGACGCGGATAGCCGTTGACCGGCTGGCATCGGGCATGAATTCCATCCAAATTTTTACTGCCCGTGGTACGGCGGTTTTCAAAGTTGTAAAAACAAACTAACCTGCTTTCCTCACTCAAATTAAACAACATCCAAGTTTTATGAAAAAACTGCTCCTCTCTGTCCTGTCCTTCCTGTCGGTTTTAGCGGTTCAGGCTCAAAACAACATCGAATTGCACCTTTCGCCACGCCTCGGCGCTGCGCCATTCGCACTCAACACCCCCGTTTCAGCCGGGTCTTACGAGTACAAAATCACGCGACTGGAATATTACATTTCGGAAATAAAAATCACCCACGACGGCGGCCAGGTAACACCGGTGACGGATTTGTACCTGCTTGTTCGCCCGGCGGTGGACAGTATGTACGAGATCGGCTCTTATCCAGGTATTGTCAACGTAGAAAGTATCACTTTTTCAGTGGGTGTTGACCAGGCGCATAATCACCTGGACCCGGCGAGTTATCCGGCTAACCATCCGCTGGCGCCACAAAATCCGGCTATGCAATGGGGCTGGTCGGCGGGTTACCGGTTCGTGGCCATCGAAGGCAAAGCGGGTACAAACTTCGCCAACGACTATGAAATCCACGCCTTGGGTGACGCGAATTACAAGACCGTGACGCTCGCCACTATCGCAGAAAATCACGCCAACGGAGATAAAACCATTCACCTTATTGCAGATTACGCCCAGGTTTTGAATTCGATCAACGTGTCGGCCGGATTGATCGTACACGGTTCCACGGGGAAGGCCGTGTCTTTGATGAACAACATGCAAAATGTAGTTTTCACCGCTGAAATGGTAACCATGACGATAGACCCTACGTTTGAAGGCGCTTTCGCGGTATCGCCCAACCCGGCCGCTCCGGGTGAAGCAATGGTCAGGATGACCCTTCCGGCGGGTTATTCCTACCGTGTTACGCTGACCGATTTGATCGGACGGGTGGTAATAAACCAGCCTATTTCAGCCGATAGCCAATCGTATCCGCTGACCGACGAATTAAATGCCGGCACGTACTTCGTGCATTTGTGGCAACAGGAACGCCCGGTAGCAGTAGAAAAATTAGTGATTACCCGGTAAAAGTATTTTTTTATAAGCAGGGGGTGTGCGGCGGTTGCCTGTAGTTTCCGATTGCACACCCCTCTTTTGCAATGAAAAAACTGTACATCGTAGCGATATTGCTGGCATTGGCCTTCATTGCTTGCCAGAAAGACGTACCGGAACCGGTCACGCAGCCCGAGCCATTGTTGGCGGTACCACCAGGCTTTCCGGCCCCCGTATTTCCATCCGGGAACGAATTGACCTCTGCCCGCTGGGCTTTGGGCAAACGTTTGTTTTACGACCCGGTCCTATCGAACGACAGCACGGTGTCCTGCGCATCGTGTCACCTCGCTTCGAACGCTTTCAGCGATACGATGGCGTTCAGTCCTGGTGTGGCCGGCCGGCCCGGTGTGCGCAATTCCCCTACGCTGGCCAACATCGTCTACCACCCGTATTTCACCCGCGAAGGCGGCGTACCGACGCTGGAAATGCAAACCCTGGTGCCGATCCAGGAGCACAACGAATTCGATTTTAACATCCTGCTGATTGCCGAGCGATTGAAACGCGACACGGCTTATGTCCGAATGAGCCGCGAGGCCTACGACCGCGAACCGGATGCTTTCGTAATTACCCGTTCCATTGCCTGTTTCGAAAGAACCTTCGTGAGCGGACAAAGCCGTTACGACCAGTATTTTTTTCAGGGAAAAACTTCGGCGTTGACGGCGGCGGAAAAACGCGGCATGGATTTGTTTTTTTCCGAAAAAACCAACTGCTCGCAGTGCCATTCCGGGTTCAACTTTACCAATTATGCTTTTGAAAACAACGGCCTTTACGCTGATTACCCGGACCCCGGCCGGTTCCGCCTGACCGAATTGGAAAGCGACCGCGCGCGCTTCAAAGTGGCTACTTTACGAAATGTAGCGCTTACTGCGCCGTATATGCACGACGGCAGTTTGCAAACCCTGGAAGCCGTGGTCGAGCATTACAATTCCGGCGGACAGCTGCATCCGAACAAAAGTTCGTTGGTGCGGCCTTTGGGCTTAAGTGCCGGCGAAAAAGCCGATTTGGTGGCATTCCTGCGCAGCCTGACCGATGAAGCCTTTGTCAACAATCCAAAATTTCGTCAACATTGATTTTACTGAACATGAAAAAATTGCTTATACTCCTGTTCCCCGCAATCACATTTTTAGCCTGCGACTCGAAAGACCCCGTTGAACCGCCCGCTACATACGATCCCACGCCTTATAATCTTGACGTGGGTTATTTCCCTACCCCCGATTTGCCTGCCGACAACAAACTGACAGTAGCCGGCGTACAGCTGGGCCGGATGCTTTTTTACGAAAAAATGCTTTCCAAGGACGGCTCGCAGTCTTGCGCTGATTGCCACCAGCAAAAAGACGGTTTTTCGGACATGCGCCAATTCAGCATCGGCGTGGAAGGTCTGCCGGGAAAACGCCAAGCCATGCCGGTGATGAACCTGGCTTGGCACCTCAATGGCTTGTTTTGGGACGGACGCGCTCCACTCGTGCGCGACCAGGCATTGAAACCGATACAGGATCCGCTGGAAATGAATGAAACCTTACCCAACGCTGTGACCAAACTTTCCACCGATAAACGGTACACCGATCAGTTTATCCGGGCATTCGGCGATGCGGCGGTTACTTCAGAACGTATGGCCTTGGCCCTGGAGCAATTCATGCTCACGATGGTATCGAACAACTCAAAATACGACAAATGGAAAAACGGCACGGCTACTCTGACCGATAGCGAGGAGCGAGGCCGGGTTCTATTTTTCACAGAATTCGATCCCTTCGGCTCAGAGAGCGGCGCAGAATGTTTCCACTGTCATGGTGGGTTCAATTTTACCAACGATGAATATATGAATAACGGCCTCGATGCCGACGCGGAACAAACCGACGAAGGTCGCCAAAAAGTAACGGGCAATCCGATGGACAAAGCCCGGTTCAAGGTGCCGAGCCTCCGCAATATCGCGCTCACCGCACCGTACATGCACAATGGGCGTTTTACTACCCTGGAAGAAGTGATCGACCACTACGATACGGGCGTGAAACAGTCGGTAACGATGGATGAGTTGCTGCAATACAACGTGCAACCTGGCGGCTTGCAATTGCCCGCACAGGATAAAGCCGATCTGGTAGCGTTTTTGAAGACGCTGACGGACGAGACGTTTTTAAACAACGCGGCGTATAAGTCTCCTTTCTGATCTAAAAATCGCGGGATGTTCCGCAACTAACTATTCTAAAACTACCCTTATGTTGAAAGTACTACGTCTAATCTGCCTGAGTTGCCTGTTGATAATTGCCGGTCAATCCCTGTCGGCCCAATGCCAATCCGATGAAACAGAAGTCCGCCTCATCATCGAAACCGATACTTACGGTTACGAAACCTTTTGGTCGCTGGTACCTGCCGGTAATCCCTGTAACCAAACACCCATCGCCACCGGCGGCAATGTTAATCAGGTAGGCTGCAACGGCGGCGGCCAGCAGGACGCCACCACCGCTTTCGGTTACAATGACAACGCAACCGTCAACGCCGGCCCCTGGTGCCTGAAAACCGATTCTGCATACACGCTTTACCATGTGGACGATTATGGCGACGGCGGCGCAACATTCACGATTATGATAGGCGCCTACCCGGTCTATCAGTTTAAAAGCGTGGGCAACGGAGGTCAGTACAATTTCACCGTTACGCTGCCACTCGCTTACAACGCATCTTTAGCGAGAATCGGCACTTACGGCTTCAACGACCTGAAACCGACCGCAGTACATGGCCTGATTTTCAATATGGGCGCTTCGGCGATTGACTCTATTGACCTGAGTTATTCGGTGAACGGTGGCGCGTTATTGACCGAGACGCTTATCGGCCTGAACGTCGAGCCGTTCACATCGGCTCATTTCAATTTTTCCAATTTGTGGATGCCGACAGATACCGGATTATACTCCCTTCAAGTTTGGTTGAGCAAAATCAACGGCAATGCCGATCTGAACACGGCCAACGACACGCTTGGCAAAGCGGTTTATTTCAGAGCGCCAAAGCCTGTGCTGATTGACCAATACCTAAAGGATTCCGTACTTGTCAAAACAATCGGCGTGGCTGCCGACGGTCTGGATCAACCCCGCGACCTGGCTTTTGCGCCTACACCTGCGCCAATCCTGTGGGTAGTGAACAAGAAAACGGAAAGTAGCGGTGGCAGCACGGTGACGTATTTCGATGCAGGATTACCTACTCAGGATGCCCGACTGAAAAAAGACCAAAACTCCTGGCATTTCATGTCGCTACCGACGGGCATCGCTTTCAGTTACAATGGCAATTTTGCCACTTCTCCCGGCGTGCTTGACGCCAATCACCAAGGCGGCGCCTCGCATTTCACCGGTCCGGCACTCTGGAACAGTGATTGGTCGGTATATGCCGAGCCTTCCGGTGGAAACGGCAGCCACCTCGACATGCTGCATCAAAGCCCGTACTGCATGGGCATCGAATGGGAGGAAGATAACGTGTTTTGGGTGTATGACGGCTACAACAAAAACATTGTACGCTATGATTTTGGCGAAGACCACGGCCCCGGCAATGACGACCATTCCGACGGCATTGTCCATCGGTACACCGAAATTGCGGTGAATCGCATAGACGACAATATCTCCAACCACCTGGCACTCGACCGCGAAAGCGGATGGCTCTACATCGTAGACAACGGTAACAAGCGAGTGCTTCGCTTGGACATCCATTCCGGTACGCCAACCAGTAACCTGACACCATACGCCGAGCCTTTGCATGAATATAAGGCCGTGACCGGCGCTGACTGGTCGGTATACATCGACAGCCTCGACAAACCGAGTGGCATAGCGGTCATCGGCGACTATCTGCTGGTGTCGGATTACGGAACCGGCGAAATCATCTTTTACGACCGCAGCGGCGACGAAGGCGTGGAACTGGGTCGATTCGATACCGGTCCCGGCGGCATCATGGGCATTGAAATCGGGCCTGACGGGAAAATCTGGTACGTGAACACCACGCAAAACAGGGTCTATCAATTGGACTACACCCCGTTCACGGTAGCGGCCAACGAGCCGGGCAACGGACCGGTATTTTCGGTGTCGCCCAACCCGACCGACGAGGCTTTCGAGGTCCGATTCGGAGCGGGCAATGTTGTAACCGATTACCGGTTGCGCGTCCTGAACGCCTTGGGTCAATTGGTTGTGGATGAATCCGTCACCGGCCACTCGTCGGTACGCGTTGACCTGTCTGGACAATCGGAAGGGTACTATTTCGTACAAATTGCCAGTGACAAAGGCAGCCGTACAGAGCGGGTGCTGTTGTCGTCCCGATAGCGAAAAGTGCGTGTAAGAGGGATGCGTTTTTAAAAAGAACAGCAACAAATTTGACATGAAACGATCTAAGTCAGACTACTCTTGTTTTCAAAAATACGCCCTGCTCCTGCTCCTCGTGAGTATGCAAGGCGGCTTGTCGGCCCAAATACCGGTCGGCGAGCCGCCCTGCCTATTCGATGTGCTGCATCCCGCGAAAACGCTGCAAGCGGCAGAGTCACGCATCGGCGCGGCAGTCAGCAAACAGAACCTAAACGGCGTAACAGAAAATAACGACGACATCCGAATCGTCCCGGTGGTGGTACACGTCATCCACAATGGCGGCTCTGAAAACATCAGCAAGGCACAAATTGAGCGGCAAATTGAAATCCTGAATGAAGACTATGGCAAATTGCCCGGCAGCCCCGGCGACGGCGCGGGCGTGGACACACGAGTGCGGTTTTGTTTGGCAAAAACAGACCCGCAGGGTCGCTGCACCGACGGTATCGTGCAGCTTAAAACGGCCCTGACCAACCATCAGCCGGTAGATAGGGCCACCTTGAAAAACCTCTCGTTTTGGGACAACACCCGCTACCTGAATATGTATGTGGTCAAAAGCATTAGCGGCAACGTGGGCGGTTATTCTTCTTTTCCGCATTCACCGCCCGATGAAGACGGCCTTGTAGTGCGGCACAACCTGTTTGGCGACAACGGAACGGCCGCAGCCTCCGGCGGACGGACGACGACGCACGAGGTAGGGCACTGGTTCGGGTTGTACCACACGTTCAACGGCGGCTGTGGACAGGATACCTGCACCGACGGCGACTACGTGTGCGATACGCCGCCGGTAGCCAACCCTAATTTCGCCTGCAACCTGAACGCCAATTCCTGCGGAAACGACAACCCCAACCTGCCCGACCAGGTGCGCAACTACATGGACTATACGCCCGACGAATGCAAAAATATGTTCACCCAGGGGCAAAAAGACCGCATCACGGCCACGCTCGATACGGTTCGGACACTCATTTGGTCGCCCGACAATCTGGTTGCCACCGGCTGCGATAGCGCATACGTGGCGCCGCCAGTCTGTCCTGTTTCGGCGGATTTCGTCACGCTAACCCCGCAGGTGTGCCTCGGCGGGAAGGTTTATTTCATAGACCGCTCGCTGAACGCGGCGACTTCCTGGCAGTGGTTTTTCCCCGGCGGCACGCCCGCAAGTTCCGTTTTTCAAAATCCTACCGTGACTTACGACAGCCTGGGCACGTTTTCCGTCACGCTCATTGCCGCCAACAGCAACGGTAGCGATACGCTCTTTTTGGAAAATTACATCAACGTCACCGAGCCGGGCATCGGCCAGTTGTTGCCTTTTTCAGCCAACTTCGACGACGGGATTTTCCCGCCGACAGGCGCGGAAATCTACAATCCCGACCTCGGCATCACCTGGGAGTTGGACTCGGCGGCTGCCCATTCGGCACCCTACTCTGCCCGCATTGACAATTTGGTGAACACCAACTACGGCACCCGCGACGAAACCGTGTTGCCTTTCCTCGACCTGAGCACTTCCAACCCCGATTCGGCGCTGTTGCTGACTTTTTGGTGGGCTTACGCGCGCTCCGACCCGAATTATTCGGACGAACTCATTGTGCAGATTTCCAAAGACTGCGGGGTGAATTACACCAACATACTGACCCTGTCGGGCAACGCACTCGTGACCGGCCCGACACAGACTACACCGTTCATACCCACCACCGCGCAATGGAAAAAAGTGACGGTCAACCTTTTCCAATACAAAACCGAGCAGTATGTCAAAATCCGTTTCGTGAACGTAACGGACGGCGGCAACCGGCTGTATCTCGATGATATCCAAATCAACGGCGGCTTGGTGACGGCCACCGACGAGCCGGGCCAATACGGATTGCCGCTGCGGTTGTTCCCAAATCCGGCTTTTGACCGTGTGCAGGTGCGGGCAAACGGAGGCTGGAACGAGCCGATGCACATTCGCATATTTGATAGCGTGGGCCGGTTGCTGCGCGATTACGGCGCTGATGCTGCCAGTACGCTCGACTTGGCTGGGCTTCCCAATGGATTGCTTTTCGTAAAAATAGAATCCGCAGGGCGTATTGCGGGTTTTCGGTTAATGAAAGAAAAATAACGGATATGGAAGATTTTCCAAACTATCACCCCATGATTGTCCACTTCCCGATTGTGTTGCTGTTGCTGGCAGCAGTGATGCAGTTGGCGGGCTTTTTTGTAAAAAACAAGGGGTTCCACTACACAATTCTGGTTTTGGCGGTGCTGGGCTACACCTTAGCCTATTTTGCCGCCGCCTGGCGACACCCGCAAATCGAGCGGGAAGCGGTGAGCGCGGCGGTGCTGGCAATTTTTGACGAACACCAATTCTATGCGCGTTGGTCGGTGTATCTGGGCGGCGCTGGAGCTGTGCTGAAAGGCGTCGAACTTTATTTTCGGCAGCGATTCTTTTTGGCTGCATTGACCGCATTGGCATTACTTGGCGCAGCGACGGCAGTCGCGGTTTCGGGGCATCACGGGGCTGAGTTGGTGCATAAACACGGGGTGGGGCCGAAGGGGGGATTTTTGAAAAAGAAGCCGGTTGTCGCTGCCCAGGCAGTGGTTTATGACAATCCGAATGCGATCGAAAACGACACCATGCCCAAAAGCATCAAAGCGATGACCGTCGGAAAAATCGAGGCGGTCACCGCGACCATTCAATATTCCTCCCCCAAAGTGCGCGGGCGGGCGATTTGGGGCGAATTGGTGCCGTTTGAAAAAGTGTGGGTCACGGGCGCGAACAATGCCACCTCCATCGAGTTCGACCGCGCCGTGGAAGTGGCCGGCACGGTGATTCCGGCGGGCAAGTATGCCTTTTTTACCATTCCCGGAAAGGAAACCTGGACGCTGATTTTGAACAAGAACTGGGAACAACACCTTGCGGATGAGTACGATCCGAAAGACGACGTGGTGCGCACGGAGGTCAAACCTGAACCTGTTCCGCACACGGAACGATTGCAATATTTTGTGGAGCCTCCGATGGGCGATGCTGCCGACGGCGGTATTTCAATGGCTTGGGAAGCTTTGAAAATTCGGATGGCTGTAAAGGTTAAGTCTTGAATTCTGTTTTCCGACCTGCGGACGCATTGCGACGCGCTGTGCAAATTCGGCGACAACCATCATATCATGCATAAAATAGCGAAAAAGCCATGACAATCAAACCAGTACTCGTTCCAATGCTCGCCGCTGCCTTTCTCGCATTGGCGAACGTTTCCCCTTCCCCACCTGGCCCTTGCGACTCACCCGTGGTAGGCGGGCACGCCGGCGCGCCGGGCGAAACCAGTTGCACGGGTTGCCACGGCGGCACGGCCAATACCGGCCCGGGCAGCCTGACGCTCACGCTCGGCGACACCACCTTGCTGTATTCGCCCGGCGAGACGTTTGACGCGACGGTCGTGATGAAACAGGCGGGGCGCGACAAGTTCGGGTTCGTCGGGCTGGCACTAAAAGATGCGGGCAACACGACCATCGGCACGTTTACGATTGACGACATGGTGCGCACCCGGACGTTCAACGACGGCCCGCGCAAATACGTATCGCACACGCCCTGCGGCGCCGATGCCGTTCCGCCCGACAGTCTTTCCTGGACATTTCATTGGAAAGCGCCCGCAACCAACGTGGGCAACATTACGCTGTACTTGGCAGGGTTGGTCGCCAATCATAATCACGCCTTGAGCGGAGACGATACCTACACCTTGACGGTACACCTTGTGCCGGATTCTACCGTTTCAGGGGTGAAAGACCCAGCCTCGGCAAGTAGCCTTCGACTGTGGCCGAATCCGGCTTCCGAAGCGGTGTACTTCGCCCTCGAAGGCGCCAACAGCGGGCAAACGGTTCACCAAGCCGAAATCTGGTCGGCAGCCGGGCAGTTGGTGTGCATTACGGACCTTACGGAAAATAAATTGACGGTAGCAGGCTTGGAAGCGGGCGGTTATCGGCTGTTTTTGCGTGATGAGGATGGAGCGGTCATTGGGCAGGCGAATTTTGTGAAACTATAAACCTGTTCTTTTCATGCACCATACCCGTCAATACTACCTCCGTCGCTTGCACCGCTACATGGGCGTGACCATCGGGATTCAATTCTTGCTCTGGACGGTCGGCGGGCTTTATTTCAGTTGGTCGGACATGGACGAGATACACGGCGACTACCAGCGCCGACCGGCCCCGCTGCTTGTGCCGGATACGGCGGGCTGGGTATCGCCCTCGGTGGTCATGCAGAACCTGCGGGCAAAGGGTGAAAGCCCCGACAGCATCCTCGGCCTGCGCTTGGTGCCGGTGCTGGACGCGGTGTGCTGGCAGGTAGTTTTTATTGAAAAAAATGCCCGGCACCGGCATCCGCGAAAAGTGCGACTGGCCGATGCCAAAACCGGTGCCCTGCGCCGGGCCTTGTCAAAAGAAGAAGCGGTGGAAGTCGCGGCCCGGCAATTCAACGGCACGCCGACCTTGAAGTCGGCAGTCTTTCTCGATGAAACGCCTCCCGGCCACGAGTACCGCCAGAATGCTTTGCCCGCCTGGGCCGTCACCTTTGAACACCCTTCCAAAACCATCGTGTACGTCGCTGCTGAATTGGGCACGGTGGAAAAATTTCGAAATGAAAAATGGCGCATTTTCGATTGGCTTTGGATGCTGCATGTCATGGATTACGAAAGCCGTGACCATATTGGCAACTGGCTTTTGTGGGCTTTTTCGGTGCTGGGTTTGCTGACCATTTGTTCGGGTTTTTCGTTGTTTGTAGTTACTTCACCGATGTTTCATAAACTGATTAGAAAATGAAGTCATGCGCCACATTGCCGAACATCCTGTTATACCTCGTTTTCGCCCTTTCGTACCTTTCTCTCCCGGCGCAAACCACTGTGCAGTGGGCGGACTCAATCGTGGTTGTTTCCTCGTCACTGCCCGTCACCGCGCCCCGCATCGCCCTGCTACCCGACGGAACGCCATTGGTAACATGGGGAACGAGCGGCAACCCCTCCCAAATCTGGTGCTCCCGCTTTGAAGGTGGCGCATTCAGCACACCAGTAGGTATGATTCAAAGCCCCGCTGAGCCAAGTTTGTTCGGTTTTGGCGGCTACGACGTGGCGGTGTCCGACAGCCAAGTATTCGTCGTTTTTGAGCAATTACAGCAGGGCATCATGTTGGTGAGGTCTTACGACGGCGGCCTCACGTTTGGCCCGCCCACCACGGTGCAAGGCCCTATTTCGGGCGGCTATGCCACCTTCTCGTCGGTAGTGGTGGACGGCACGGGCAACCCGGTGGTCAGTTACATCCACCACAAAAACGGAGTGACATACCACGTACGTAGCTCCACAGACGACGGCCTCTCCTTCAATGAACCCGCTACGGCCAACGCACCCGCACCCGGTGGAGCTGTCTGCGAGTGCTGTACTTCCGACCTGTTGGCTTCGGGCGATTCTGTTTGGCTGCTGTTCCGCAACAACAACCAAAACCTCCGCGACATCTGGGTGAGCCGCTCCACCGATTTGGCGGCCACGTTCGACACGGCCACCGATGTGGACAATACGGACTGGGAACTCAATTTTTGCCCCATCGCTGGGCCGCATATGGCGCGTTCGGGCGACAGCCTCATTACGGTATGGATGAGCGCAGCGAGCGGCACAGGTCGTGTCTATCTCAGCACGCTCCATGCCGGCACGATGCAGGCCGGGCAACAGTTCGGCTTCCCCACGCCCTTGGGGCCTCAAGCCGCTCAAAGCCAAGCAGACGTGGCCGCTATTGGCGACACGGTTGGGGTTGTTTTTTTGGAAAAGGCGAAAGAACTCGTGTTCCATTTTTCCACAAAAGGCACAGCAAACCTGACTGACCAAAGCACTCGCTTCGCTGCGCCGGACCATACACTTCAATTGCCCTCATTGGCATTCCGCGACAGGGTTTTCCACCTGATTTATGTGGATGCCTCTGCCGAACAAGTGCTGTACCGGCAAGGGCGGCTGACCCTGATCAGCTCGACCGATGAACCGACAGCCGCATTGGGCATTTTGGTATTTCCCAACCCCTCCGTTCAAGCGGGCGGCTTTTGGGTCAAAAGCGAAGCCGAAGAGTTGCAAGAGATTTCCCTGTTCGATGTTTTTGGGGAAAAAATATTTGAAAAAAAAGCCGCCGGGCGCGAAACCCTCGTGCCGACGGGCAATTTCCCGACGGGTATTTATTTTTTGAAAATAAAAACAGCACAAGGGGAGCTGTCACGCGAAATTGTGGTGCGGTAGGTTCAGAAGCATTTTCGACGTAAAAAAATTAAACTTCAAACACCATCGTCCTTCCAGTATTTTAAATTCACTACCATACGCTACCTCCCGCTCCTCGCCCTCTTGACCACCCACGCCATCTCTGCCCAAACGCTCACCGGTACGGTCACCGACCAGAAAGTCTACGGCCCCGGTTCCAACAAGGTGTAGCAGGACAATTTTTTCACGAAGCAATGGCAAGTGCTGCCCAAAATGCTCGACTACCCCCTGTGTTGCGCGCGCAGCATGGGGATTTTATTTTCTCTAAATTTTTTTCAGGCTCGTGCAACTTTTCGCCGCGCTGTGCTGCACTTGATTTTTTAGTTGTCGCTGTTTTGCGAATTCATTTTTAACGGCAATTTTTTCACACAATGAAACTACGAATCAAATTACCCGGACTGGCGGTGATGGCGGCTTTGCTTGTGCTTTCTTGCGCGCGCTGCCAAAAAATGAACAACAGTGATGCAGCAACAGCCCGGAAAGTGGTGGAGCGCGGGTTTTCCAACCCGCTGGCAATCCCTGCCATTTTGAACGGCACCAACGCCGATTTCAGTGCCCAGCCCGGGACGGCTTCACTCGGAAGCGGCGTCACCGTCAATGCACTCGGCTATGGTAACGCGCCTATTCTTGGGCCGACAATTCGCATCAACCAGGGCGAGCAGTTCAATTTGGCTTTCACCAACAATTTGGCTGAACCAACCAATGTCCACTGGCACGGCTTGGAAGTACCGGCTTCTCAAGACGGTTATCCGACCGATGTGACCATTCCCGGCGGCACTTTTCAGTACGGTTTTCCGGTAAAAAATCGCCCCGGAACTTATTGGTATCATCCGCATCCCGACATGGCGACAGCCAGCCAGGCGTATCGTGGATTGGCTGGTTTTTTTCTTGTTTCCTCCACGGAGGAAGAAGCCTTGGGCCTGCCGACCGGGGAGTACGACGTGCCGCTGGTGGTTCAAGACAAGCGACTCGAAGGTGGACTGAACTACAATCCCGACATAGATGATCTTAGCATCGGTATGTTCGGCGAATCGGTGTTGGTGAATGGTACGGTAGGGCCGGTATTGGAAGTTGCTACCAGAACGTATCGGCTTCGACTCCTCAACGGTTCGAATGCCCGTATTTACAATTTTGCACTTTCGACCGGCGCCAAATTTCAGTTGATCGGCACGGATGGAGGTCTGCTCAACGCTCCTCTGGAATTATCGGCTATCCTGCTTGCACCCGGTGAACGAGCCGATGTGTTGGTCAATTTCAATGGCCTGGCAGTCGGTACCGATTTATACCTGCAAAGCAATGCCTTTGCCGGCACGCCTTCACAAGGCACACAATCTTTTAAAATCTTGAAATTCAAGATTACCCGTCAAGAATCGGACAATTTCACACCGCCTGTCTCTCTGATGCCCGTAGAGCTGTTGTCTGCTTCGCAGGCTGTAGCTACCCGTAAGTTCAATATCGGGCATACGATGGAACACGGCGGTATGTCGGGCATGGTCATGCACCCACTCGATGGTAAAACATTCGATCCCAACCGGCGCGACGAGGTAGTGAAAGCCGGAACGGTCGAAATCTGGGAATTCGACAATACCAACGGTGCAGAAACGCATCCGATGCACCTTCACGCCGGACAATTTCAGGTTCTCGATCGCAGCGGGGGGCGGGCTGTCGTACAACCCTGGGAAAAAGGATGGAAGGATACGGTATTGGCATTTCCCGGTGAAAAGGTGCGCATCATCGTCCGTTTTCCCGACCTCAAAGGCAAATTCGTCTTCCACTGCCACAATCTCGAACATGAGGACGCGGGGATGATGCTCAATTATGAAATTCAGTAACACGCGAATTCATTCACTTTTTAAACATAAAATTGAACAACAATGAAACATTTCATGCCTGTATTCTTCGCACTGCTCCTGGTGGGTTTGGCCTTTACAGCCTGCAAAAAAGACGAGACGTTCACCGAGCAACTAACCGCCGAGTGGAATTCCACTTCTATCAAAATTGATGGCGTTGCATCTCCTTCTGCTACGACCCTATTCCTTCATTTACAAACCGGGAACATTTTTGAAATTACCACCAATATCACACCATTCACCCATCCCACATCCGGCTCATGGAGTGCCGACGAAGGCAACTCCAAACTCACATTGGCCGGGAATGTCTGGACAATTCACCACCTTGAAGGCAATACCCTTCGCATTGCTAATATGGTGGACGGAAAAGAAGTCGAAATCGATTTGGAGAAGTAAATAATGTGGTAAAAAAAAACACATGAGCGGCACAACGTACATTCCTGCACTACGATTCCATTGGCTGACGAAAATGTATGATGCCGTTGTTGGGCTATTTATGCCTGAACGTCGTTTTAAACAAGTCATGATCAGCCGGGCCGGGCTTTGTGGTGATGAAAAAATTTTGGACTTCGGTACCGGGACGGCTACACTATCGCTGATGTTGAAAAAGGCCCTTCCCGGATTGCAGATAACGGCTATTGATGTGGATGAAAAGGTGCTGCGTATCGCCAAATCTAAAATCGGCGATACTGCTATTCAGTTAGTACATTATGGAGGAGAAAGGCTACCCTTCGAAAACAATACCTTCGACTGTGTGGTGTCAAGTTTGGTCATGCACCATCTGACAGACACTCAAAAGAAATCTGCATTCCACGAAATATTACGGGTAATACAACCCGGAGGCAGACTGGTCATCGCAGACTGGGGCCTTCCGGCCAACCGATCGCAACGACTCCTTTTTTACCTGGTACAGTTGCTCGATGGGTTCGAAACCACTACTGCCAATCTGCAAGGGTTGGTACCCAATATGATTACAGCAGCGGGGTTCAGGGATGTAATGCGGCACGAACGGTTTCAGACTGTTTTCGGAACCTTGGAGATACTTTCGGCGCAGAAGGCATAATTCAACAGGTAGATTTTCCGCGCGGACTGCAAAACAAGTTTACACAGGGGCAAAAAGAAGGCATGCTCGCTACCATTAAAAAGTAACGTCAATGAAAAACTGGTACATTTGGATTGCATTAATTTTATCGGCAAATCTGTCGGCGCAACCACTCAAAACCTTTCAACTGATGGCTTCCGAAGACGGCACGGTGATAATGCCCGACGGAGCAAATTTGCCCGTTTGGGGGTTTCAGATACCCGGTGGCAGCCCGGTAGCATACCCCGGCCCGAGGCTTGTGGTTGCAGAAGGCGACAGCGTTCGAATTAGTGTATACAACGCCGGCAGTATGGCGCACACCTTTCATTTGCACGGATTCGGAAGCGACACCTCCAACAACGGTGAGCCGGTAAATCCACAGATCATTCAACCTGGCAATACATCCGTTTTTGCGTTCTGGGCGAGTGCAACAGGCGATTATTTTTATCACTGCGGATTACAAAACCCGGTACACGGGCAAATGGGCATGGCAGGCCTATGTACTGTCTTGGCCGCCGGCGGAGAGAAAAGAGCCTACACAGGAGGCCCCCAATATTTCAAGGATTATCATTGGCTCCTGGGGGAAATTGATAAGGAATGGCGCCTGAATCCGCCGCAACAAGGGAACCTGTCCCCATTTTCTCCGGATTATTTTGTTATCAACGGTCAGTACGGCGATGCATTGGGCGATTATGATGGTAACGTTGCGATCTTTACAGCGCTCGACCAATTGCCGGTTTACCTAACGCTAACCCATTTCGGTGCCGGGCGCCGGGAAGTCATTTTCCCCGAAATACTGTCGGCGACAGTGGTCGTTCGCAATGGCGTTCCGCAAATACCGGCTGTATCTGCCGATACGCTTGATTTATCGTTTGGTGAAAGCATCGGCGTCATACTCCTGCCAATCATCAATGGAGAAGACAGCATCCGGGTCAATTATTATGCTCCTGTGAACGAGGTTTTATGGCATCAAAACGCGGCGGCTATTTATATTCAACATCACAGTGCCACCTCGGAAGCAGAAGTGGGTAATTCCGTCCAAATTCTGCCGAATCCGGTCATAGATTTTCTGACCCTGCAATTCAATGTGTCGCCACCAAAGGGCAAAATAGAAGTGGAAATTTTTTCAGGAGCCGGCGATTTGGTCTTACGGCAAGATATTTCGCCCGACCAGCGTATTTCGGTACAACGCCTGGCTACCGGAATATACTTCCTGAAAATCCGGGGCGAAAACGGGAGGATAATCGCCGGACAGACATTTTTCAAAACATGAACTACGAAAAAACAATTTTTTGGCTTAAACAACAGTCGGAAAATGACCGACTGAATCGTCAAAGCCGAAGTGAGGCCGCAGAAATAATCAACCAGTTTTTGAAAAGTGAAATTAAAATTACTGCGGACGACTTATGGTTCATTGGGTCTTTTTTACGAAACAGTGATTGGCCTAAAAAACATCGATTTGGTATAAAGACCAAGAAATTACCTAATTTAGTTTTCGACTACTATTATCCTCACATTCCAGCAGGACAGTTTTATCACTTTACCACCTTTGAAAATTTTTCGAACATCGTTAGATCGAAGCAGTTGTGGCTTTTTAACCTATTGAAACGTAAAAGTGCTGAATTTTTTCGACCTTTTTATGAAGATCACGGGTTGCTTGGTTACGACAAAAAACATGACGAAAATAATAAACCGTATTGGGAGAAAATCATGCAAGAAACCTTTTACGCTTCTTTTGCAAACCCGGCAACGCTTTCCAACGAGACAGAATCTGCTCTATGGAGAAGATTTGCCGACAAGGGATTCGGAGTGAGGTTAGAATTTCAAATCACCCCTAATGTTCCCGATTTTCGGGTAGTTTACTATCGCAAGGAGGAATTATTACCCAAAAAACTAATAATGAATCAGATAAGCGAGGCCATTATGCAGAAATTCGGACGCATATTCTCAGTTTCAGGTATTTCGAAAATGGGCGCTTTTTACATCGACGGGGACTTTGAAGATGAAAACGAGGTTCGCCTTGTCATTAAAGCGAACACGGATGACTACCCTTTTAAATTTGAACCGAAGCAATACAAAGGGAGTGTCAAATTCATCCAATTGCCTTTTACAAACAGGTATGCGCCAATGCGACTGGTGAGCATTCAACCAGGTATTTACAGGAAAAGAAGCGATGTTCAGCAAGTTATTCTGAATTACAGGAGCCGGCCCAAACCAATTATTTTAAACAATAGCATTTTAATCTAACTGTATGAAAATCAGATTCATTTTCCTTTTTATCGGGACCATTGGTAGTGCTTCCGCCCAAACCCTCACCGGCACTGTCACCGCCCCCAATGGCACACCCGTCCCCAATGCCCGCGTGACCATTTTTCTCAACGACACTTCCATGTTCCGGGAGGCTCGTACCGATGTCAACGGGGTCTATCGTTTTGAAAATCTCGACCCGTATTATTTCTTTTTCAACGTGGCCGCGCGCGGCTTCGAACTTTTCCAAAACGCCACGACGGGCATCGTCGGCACGGTCATTCATGATGCGCAACTGGAACCCGAAACGCAGCCCGGCCAGTGGACGACCATCATGAATTCGCCCGAACCGCTCGGCGGAACCGACCTCGGCGTTTTGCTGCCCGACGGCAGTATTTATTACTGTCACAATACCAAAGACCCTTTCGTGTTCGACCCCGCGCTCGACGATACGCTTGCCATTCCGGGCGATATGCAGGTGCAGGGTTGCGCTGCCTCCAAACTGCTTTGGAACAACAAGGTCATCATGGCGGGCGGCACGGACCAGGAAATTTACGGTCCCGGTACGCGGAAAATCAAACAGTTCGACCTCGCCGCGCAAACTTGGCAGTCCTTGCCGCTCATGCTCGATTACCGCTGGTACCCTTCCATGACGCAGCTCGCCGACGGGCGACTGCTCATCGTAGGCGGAGGCGGGCTGAACAACCCCGTTCGGGTGAAAACCTCCGAACTTTACGACCCCATCGCCGGTACGACCGAATGGGCAGACACGGTGGCCATCGGCATGGAGCAATCACCCATCCTGACGCTGTACAGCGGCAAAGTCCTGATGACGTTCCGCCCGCCGCAACTGTTTGACCCGGTGACCGAACAATGGGAGTTGGCCGCCGAATTTGTGCAAGGCAACCGGATGCCCAACGGCGACCACGTGGATCACGAATTGGTGCATTTGCCGGAAGGCGATGTCATTGCTATCGGTTTTAAGCCGTTCCCGGCAGGCAGCGGCGGAAAACTTGTTGAACGCTACGACCCGGTCGCCAACGCCTGGTCGCTGCGCGCACACTTCGCGCCGCTCCGTTCGCGCTCCGAAACGGTGCTGACTCCCGATCGCCGTATCCTCGTGCTGGCCGGGGCCAAAGAAGACCCCTCCGACCCATCGCCGGTAAACCAATGGGGCTACATGGACTTGACCGATCAATACGATCCATACGCCGATACCTGGCGGCGGCTTGCGCCGATGCCCCGCAAACGGGAATACCACGCTTTGGCGATTCTGGTGCCTGACGGTCGCATTATAGTGGTCGGCGGGGAAGGCGCGCCCGGCAACGAGCCGCCTTTGAGCATCATCGACGCTTACGAGCCGCCGTACCTGTTCCGGGGCGTGCGTCCGCAAATCCTGAACCTGGAAAAAACCGATCACCTGCGCGGCGAGACGATACATTTCGATGTGGCGCGCACCAACGCGCCCACTTCGGTGGTTTTGCAAAGCACACAGGCTGTCACCCACATGATGAACTGCGGGGAAAACCGTTTTCTCGATTTGAATTTTTCTGTTGAAAACCAAGCCGTCAGTGCGGAAATCCCCGACGATTCCTTGAAAGCCTTGCCGGGCTGGTACATGCTGTGGGCGATGGTGGACGATATTCCATCAGAAGCCCGCATGGTGCGTATTCTGCCCGGGCAGGCGCCGTCCGTATCGGTAGACAACGCTCGCACAGACCCCATTTTTACGGTGTTCCCCAACCCGGCGAATCGCGAAATATTCCTGCAAGGCGTATTGCCGAAAGGAGAAAACGTTCGATCCATCATATTATCGGACGGCACCGGAAAAATCTTGCGCCGCTGGCAGAATGAGTTTATCCCGGATTATGTCGGGCAAATTCGGTTGACACTTCCGGACGGCCCGGCAGGCGTATATTTTTTGAGGATCGAAACGGGGACACGGTTTTTCTTTCAGAAGGTGGTGGTTCAACCGTGACGTTAGCGTACCGCCTGTAATTTCGTAAATCCTTTCCAAAATTTCATAATGCCCGCCCTGAGCATCGCCCCGAACTTTGCATCGTACAAAGGTAATCCCGCCATGAAAAACGGCCCGGGAACCCCTTTGCCATAATGGCTTCCGGTTGTCGTGTTACTTTTCAGGCCGCCATGCAACCTTTTTAACCTTTTGATTGCACTACAATATGTCGAACACAATGGAACAGCACCACCATCACCATCATCATGTCGCGGCACCGCAAAAACCGGCGCCCAAACCTGTGGAGGAGCACCATCAGCATGGTCATTCCATGCATGGAAATACGCATGGGGAACACGACAAACACGCCGGCCATTCCGTAGAAGGATTCCGGCAGAAATTCTGGCTGTCGCTTGCGTTGACAATCCCGATTCTCCTGCTGTCCGACATGGTGCAGCATATCCTTGGATTCCACCTGGATTTTGCGGGACGAAAGTGGGTATTGTTCGGTCTGTCGTCCGTGCTGTTTGCTTACGGCAATCAGCCTTTTTTGGCGGGTGCAGTGGCGGAGTTGCGCCACCGCAACCATGGTATGATGACCCTCATCGCAATGGCGACCACGGTGGCATTTGTGTACAGCGTTGCCGTCAAATTCGGGTTGCCGGGCATGGATTTTTACTGGGAACTCGCCACGCTGATCGTCGTCATGTTGCTCGGCCACTGGATCGAAATGAAAACCGTGTCGGGCGCTTCACGGGCGCTGGAAATGCTGGTGAGCCTGATGCCCGCCGAGGCGCACGTGATTCAACCCGACGGTTCGGTGCAGGATCACCCGGTGCAACACCTGAAACCCGGCGACCTGGTACTGGTGAAAGCCAATGAAAAGATTCCGGCGGACGGCGTCGTAACGGACGGTTCGGGTTTTGTGAACGAATCCATGCTTACCGGCGAATCACAGCCGGTAGTGAAAGAAACTGGCGCCAAAGTCATCGCCGGGTCGGTAAACGGTAGCGGCGCATTGAAAATGGAAGTGACCGGCGCCGGGCAGGACAGCTACCTGCAAAAAGTGGTGCGTCTGGTTCGGGAAGCCCAGGCCAGCAAATCCCAAACACAAAACCTGGCCGATCGCGCCGCTCGTTGGCTGACCTACCTGGCCATTGCCGCCGGAGTGCTCACCCTGGCTTACTGGCTTTGGGCCGGCCAACCGATGGCCTTCGCCCTCGAACGTATGGTGACGGTCATGGTAATCGCTTGTCCGCACGCGCTGGGATTGGCCATTCCCCTGGTGGTAGCCATTTCCACGGCACTTTCGGCGCAACACGGCTTGTTGATCCGCAACCGCACGGCTTTTGAAAACGCCCGTAAAATCACAGCCATTATCTTCGATAAAACGGGCACCCTGACCGAAGGCGCATTCGGGGTGACTCGTATTTCCACGCACTCCACCGCTTACGGCGAACAAGACATCCTGCAACTGGCCGCTTCGCTGGAACAAAACTCTGAACACCCGATTGCCGAAGGTATTGTGAAACACGCCAAAGCGCAGGGCCTTGCATTGCTCGAAGTCCTCGACTTTCAATCGCTTACCGCGCGGGGAATTCGCGGTAAAATTGCCGGCAAAGAGGTACTCGTAGTCAGTCCCAACTACCTCAAAGACAATAACATTGCATTACCCGAAAATATCCTGAGCGATGCCGCCGAAACGATTGTGTTCGTGCTGGTGGAGGGCCGGTTGGCCGGATTCATAGCCCTGGCCGACCGTCTGCGCAAAACATCCGCTGCGGCCGTTGACGCATTTCACGAAGACGGCGTCAAAGTCGTGATGGCTACGGGTGACAACAAGCAGGTGGCGGAAAGCGTCAAGCGGCAGTTGGGCCTGAACGACGTTTATGCCGAGGTGCTGCCCCATCAAAAGGTGGAGATCGTGGAAAGGTTGCAAAAGCAGGGCGAGTTTGTGGCTATGACCGGCGACGGCGTGAACGACGCCCCGGCGCTGGCCCGGGCCGACGTGGGCATTGCCGTGGGTTCCGGGACCGACGTGGCTGCCGAAACTGCCGATATTATCCTGGTGAACAGCGATCCGCAAGACATTCTGCGCCTAGTACGTTTTGGGAAAGCGACGTACCGGAAAATGGTACAAAACCTGTTTTGGGCCACGGCATATAACCTGGTTACCATCCCGGTGGCTGCCGGTATTTTTTACCCGCATCTGATGATCTCGCCGGCTTTCGGCGCGGTATTGATGTCGGTCAGCACCATCGTGGTGGCATTGAATGCACAGTTGTTGCGACGAAGTTTGAAGTAGCGTTTTTGTCGCAACCACTTCGATAATATAGTTGTTTTAGTTAAAAATGAGACATAGTAGCGTCCATATTTGGTTTTTCCTCCTCGGTGTGTTCGTCACGGCGCCCACAAATCGTATATGGGCTTGCGGTAGCGAACACACCGCAGGTACGACAAAGTCAGGGGACGTGAAAGAAAGAAAGTCCTGCTGCAAAAAAACGGACGAAGCGCGCGCTTTCCATGTTTCCGACAGCGCCCCGTGCGACGAACACCGGCATTCCAGCGGGGATTGTCCATGCGACCATGAACACGGTGGCTGCCATTGCCCTGGATGCGGTCTGATCGCTTCTTCCGGCACTTCTTTCGCTCTCCCTTTGGGAGACAATTTTCAATTACCCAACCTATTGGCCTCGGTGCGTAAAGCCGTGTTTTATTTCATCGATCACCTGCCCGAAGCCGTATTTCTCCCCATCTGGCAGCCGCCTAAGATCGGCGTTTAGTGCCGCGTCGGCCCGACGTGTGCCCATTTCAGACCTTTATTATCGCGTGTAAAACCGTTTCGGATGGCTATAAGCCTTTTCCGAACGGGTTTTAGGCTTTTCTTCCAGTCTGATCTTCATTTCTAATTCTTAAAATCTCCTTGTATGAAAAACTTACTCATTGCGGGTTTGGTACTCGCTGGGTTGCTCGGCGTATTCGTCGCTTGTAAAAACACCCCCAAAGCAACCAATACCGACCAAACTGCCGCATACGCCTGCCCAATGCACCCGGAAATCACCGGGAAAGCAGGCGACTCCTGCTCTAAATGCGGTATGGACTTAGAACCTGTTAAAGCCCATGCCACGTATGCTTGTCCGATGCATCCCGAAATCACAGGCAAAGTCGGTGATAAATGTTCCAAGTGCGGGATGGACCTTGTCCGGGCCGAAAAGCCGGCAGATCATGGCGAAGAAGGGCACAAGCATTGACCCATTTTAATGAAAATCACTGTCGAAGTACTGTAAATTCTATTCACCTATAAAAGTTTAACCGAGATGAGTTCACTCAAATTTTTGTTTTCTGTTCTATTTTTAGGTTTGCTTTCCATCAATATCGTCGGCGCACAAACCGAGGGGATGAAGAAAAAGCAGGCCGTCGCAGTTGCCCCGGCCCTTCAAACCGAATCGTTTCAAGTCCTCGGCAACTGCGGGATGTGCAAACGCACGATTGAAAAAGCCGCCGCCCAGGCGGGCGCTACGTCGGCCGTTTGGGATGTGGATAAAGGCTTGCTCACCGTGACGTTCGACCCGGCTAAAACTACCGCCGACGCGATTCAAAAGGCCGTCGCCCAATCGGGCTACGACAATGTGGGGTACAAAGCCCCGGACACGGCCTACAACGCCCTGCACGGCTGCTGCCAATATGATCGTTCCGGCGCGCCAGGCACGGCGAAATCGTGCGATATGCAGGGTCAAAATTAACCTTGGGAACTGACTACCGCAGTGTCTTGGCGGGCTATCTCTAATGGTAGCTCGCCAAGACCGAGTAAAATGCTTCAACCAAAGTTCGAACCGAAAACGGCCGGCATTATGATCAATTTTCTGATAACCAATTCTTTAAAAAACCGGCTGTTCGTGCTTGCGGCAGCCCTCGGGTTGTTTGCCTGGGGTATTTACTCGGTGCGCAACAACCCGATCGACGCTATCCCCGATCTGTCGGAGAACCAGGTCATCGTCTTCACGGAATGGATGGGGCGCAGCCCTCAACTGATCGAAGACCAGGTCACCTATCCGCTTGTCTCCAACTTGCAAGGCATTCCGCAGGTTAAAAATATCCGGGGCGCCTCTATGTTCGGCATGTCCTTCGTCTATGTCATTTTCGAGGATAAGACCGACATCTACTGGGCGCGTACACGGGTACTCGAACGGCTCAACTACGCCCAGCGGCAGTTGCCGTCCGGCGCCGTACCGACTCTTGGCCCCGACGGCACCGGCGTGGGGCATATTTTCTGGTATCATCTCGATGCGCCGGGCATGGACCTGGGCGAACAACGCGCCTTGCAGGATTGGTACGTCAAATTTGCCTTGCAAACCGTACCGGGCGTTAGCGAAGTGGCTTCCTTCGGCGGCTTTGGCAAACAATACCAGGTGACCATTGATCCCTATAAACTGAACTATTTCAACGTCCCGCTGATGGACGTACTCAATGCTATCCGACGGAACAACAACGACGTGGGCGGACGCAAGTTCGAAATGTCCGACATGGCCTATATCGTCAGGGGGCTGGGCTACATTCAAAAAACGTCGGACATCGAGAATATCCCCGTCGGCAATTACGGTTCTGTGCCGGTACGGGTGAAAGACGTGGCGACCGTTCAAATGGGCGGCGAGGGGCGGCTCGGCATCTTTGACATGGACGGAACGGGCGAGGTGGTTGGCGGTATTGTCGTCATGCGCTACGGCGAAAATGCCAACAACGTCATCGAAGCGGTGAAACGGAAAATGACGGAAGTGGAAAAGGGGTTGCCGGCAGGCGTGAAATTCAAGGTGAGTTACGACCGGAGCGAATTGATCCAGGCTGCCGTAAGCTCGGTCAAAGGAACGCTTATCGAAGAAATGATCGCCGTGTCGTTGATCGTATTGATCTTCCTGTTTCATTGGCGAAGCGCCCTGGTTATCCTGATCCAGTTGCCGATTTCAGTGGCTATCGGCTTTATTTTGCTGGAAGCCTTTGGTATTTCTTCCAACATCATGTCACTCACCGGCATCGCGCTGGCCATCGGGGTGGTAGTGGACGACGGTATCGTGATGGTCGAAAACGCCTACCGGCACCTCTCGGAAGCGCCGGGAAAGCCAGGATTTGCGGAACGTCTTGCGATCATTGCCAAATCCTGCAAACAGGTAGGGCCGGGCGTTTTTTTCTCTACTATCGTAACGGTCGCTTCTTTCCTGCCGGTATTCCTGCTGAGCGGAATGGAAGGGAAACTTTTTTCACCGCTGGCCTGGACCAAAACATTTATCTTGTTAGTGGACGCTTTTTTGGCCATTACCCTGACGCCCGTTCTGATCGCTCTGCTGCTCCGGGGAAAATTCAAACCCGAAAGCGCCAACCCGATCACCTGTTTCCTGGAAAACCTGTACACCCCCGTGTTAAAACTGTGCCTCAAATGGCGCAAAACTACCTTGGCAATCATGCTTGCAGCGCTGGCCGTAAGCGTCCCGATGATGATGCGCCTTGGTTCTGAATTTATGCCGCCGCTCGACGAAGGCTCCCTGCTTTTCATGCCAGTTACCCTGCCCGACGTGTCCAATTCGGAGGTCAAACGCTTATTGCAGGTACAGGATAAGATCATCGCCAGTGTGCCCGAGGTCAGTCACGTACTTGGCAAAGCCGGTCGGGCCAGCACGGCTACCGACAACTCTCCGATCAGCATGATCGAAACCATTATTTTGCTGAAACCAAAATCGGAATGGCGGTCGGGCCTGACGAAAAACGATCTCATCGCGGAGTTGAACGCCAAACTTCAAATCCCCGGCGTGGTGAACGGCTGGACGCAGCCGATCATCAACCGCATCAATATGCTTTCCACGGGCATCCGCACCGATGTGGGGCTTAAGGTGTACGGACAAAACCTCGACACTATTTTTTCGCTGTCGCAACAACTCAAGCGCCAGTTGGAAAGCATTCCAGGTGTGCAAGACCTTTATGTGGAACCCATCACCGGCGGCAAATACATCGACATCGTCGTAAAACGGGACGAAATCGGGCGCTACGGCCTCGCCGTGGACGACGTGAATATGCTCGTCGAAAGCGCCCTGGGCGGCATGACCCTGACCACCACCGTCGAGGGACGGCAGCGCTTCAGCGTCAATGCCCGTTTTGCTCAGGATTTTCGCAACAATCTCGACGCGTTGCGCCGCTTGCAGGTACAAACATCGCGCTACGGCGTCATTCCGCTGGAAGCCGTGGCCGATGTCCGCGTTTCGGAAGGCCCGCCGATGATCAACTCCGAGAACGCCTTGCTTCGGGGCACGGTCTTGTTCAACGTGCGGGAACGCGATCTCGGCAGCACCGTCACCGAGGCGCAGCAAACACTCGATGACGCGGTGAAAAAATTGCCGAAAGGGTATTTCATCGAATGGAGCGGACAATGGGAGAATCAAATTCGCGCCAACAGAACCCTCCGGTTGATCGTGCCCATCGTGTTGGTGTTGATTTTTTTCGTGCTGTATTTCACCTACAAGTCGGCAAAAGAAGCGGCGCTTACGATGATAACGGTGCCTTTTGCGCTCATCGGCGGTGTTTATATGATCTGGTTTTACGGGATAAACCTTTCGGTGGCCGTGGCGGTAGGATTCATTGCGCTGTTCGGCATGGCTATCGAAACGGCCATGCTGATGACCATTTACCTCAACGAGGCCATGCAGCGCCTGGTTGCCGAAAAAGGCAACTCGCGGGATACGATCACGCCCGCCGACTTGCGCGAATGGGTGATTTGGGGCGCCGCCAAACGCCTGCGGCCCAAACTAATGACCGTTTCGGTTTCGCTGTTCGGCCTTATCCCGATTCTCTGGGCCACGGGCGTCGGTAGCGACATTATGCTGCCCATCACCCTGCCGCTCATCGGAGGTACTATTTCCTCGACGATTTACGTGCTGCTGATTACCCCGGTCGTATTCGAAATGACACGGGAGCGCGAACTGCGGCGCAGCGGCGCAATCGAGGTAATCCCGGTTGAAGAATAAACGCATCGCTTATTTATCTACCGGCTTGTCACATCAATTTTTTTGAAAATGAAACGCTATATTTTTTTGAAAATACAATTTCTGGCGGCGTTTTGCCTCTGTTTTGCCGCAAGGATTACCGCGCAAAACCCGCTTCCGCTCGACTCCGTGCTCAACCGCATTGAGCGTCTGCATCCGGTGCTGCAAGCCACCGACGCCCGCGGGCGGGAGTTCGACGTCGTGGCCAAAGGCGCCGTCACCTTACCTCCACCGCAGGTAGGCGGCGGTATGTGGATGACGGCGTACAATCCCGCGCGCTGGAGCGAGGGTATGGGGGCCGTCATGGTTTCGGCGCAGCAAATGTTTCCCAACCGGAAAATGCAGCAAGCCGAAGCGCGTTACATGTCGGCCATGTCGGGTATGCAGGCAGCGGAAAAGGGCGTAATGCGCAATATGCTGTTCGCGGAGGCGAAAACGGCTTATTTCGACTGGCTTGTGCTGGAAAAGAAAATCGCCGTTTTGGAAGAAAGTAAACGGGCGTTGCGCCTGCTGATCGAAAGCGCCGAACAACGGTTTCAGTACAACCGGGAAAAACTCGGCAGCATCTACAAAGCCAAAACCGAACTGGCCGATCTCGACCGGATGCAGGCGATGTACGCCGGTGAAATCCGCCGGCAACGCGTCATGCTGGCGACGCTGATGCAACTCGGCCCGGCAAGCGTGTTCGAAATTGACACCCTAATGCCAAGCGGTCCGGCACTTGTACCGCCACTGCCCGACACCTCGCGTATTGCCGCCCGTAGCGATTTTCAGGCCATCGAAACCAATTTTCGTATTGCCCGCCTGGAGCAGGAATGGCAGCGCTCGAAACTCAAACCCGAATATGGTCTGCGTTTCGATCACATGTTCGCTTTCGGCGGCCAGCCCTGGCAGTTTTCGCTCATGGGCATGGTTACAGTGCCCATAGCACCTTGGGCGAACAAAGACATCAAAGTCAAAATCGAGGGCATCGAACACCGGCTTGCCGCCTTCGAACTTGACAAAGCGGCGTTGGCTAACCAAATCCGGGGCGCCCTTTCCGAGCAATTAGTGATGATGCAGACCTTGCAAACCCAGATCGCACGCTACGACGACGACATCATCCCAAACCAACGCAAACGTTTTCAGAGTACCCTGCTCGCCTGGGAACAGAATACCGACGAGCTGTTTATGGTGCTCGATGCCTGGCTGGAACTGAAAATGAGCCGCCTGGCCCAATTCGACCTGCTGCAACAATTGCTTCAATCAAAAGTGAATTATGAAAAAGAGCTGGAATATCGCTAAACAATACCTCTTGTGGGCCTTGCTTCCGGTATTGCTCACGACGGCTTGCCGGAATCCCGATGCCGGACAACACCGGCACGACCACGATTATTCAGGGCATGAAGCCGCGCAATATACCTGCCCCATGCACCCTGAAATCATTCGCGACAAACCGGGAAGTTGCCCGATTTGTAAAATGGACCTGGTAAAAAAAGAAAATCAACCGGTAACGCACCCGTCCGATTCATCGCATACGCCGGAAATGCACGGCCATGCTTCTTCCGCCGAGGCTGGCGTATCTGCCATCGGAGACTTGGACATGCTGCTAAAACCCACTTACGAGTATGTGTTGAGCACTGTCAAAACCTTGCATCCGGAACAGAGAACGATGCCGCTGCGCCTCGACGCGCCCGGTTATTTGGCGTATGATCCCCGGTTGTTGAACGTGGTCAGTGCCCGCTTTGGCGGACGTATCGAGCGCCTTTACGCGCGCTACCCGTACCAACCCGTGCGCAAAGGGCAACGCATACTCGACATTTACAGTCCCGAAATTGCCACGGCACAACAGGAACTGATTTTTTTATTGGAAAACGACCCGGCCAACACAGTTTTACTTGAAAATGCCCGTAAACGCCTTTCTCTCCTGGGCCTTACCGGGGAGCAAATCCGGCAAGTGGAAACGGAACGCAAGCCTCTTCTGTCGTTGCCCGTTTTTAGTCTGTATTCGGGGCTAATTTTCGACAATAGTGTTTCTCTCAATAATACGGCCTCAGCTGCTCCCGGAATGAACGAAAACATGAACAATACCGCTGCACCGGCTCAAACCGTCCCAGCTTCCGCCGGCCCCGGCGAACTGTCTTTAAAAGAAGGCATGTACGTCCAAGCTGGTCAGCGGCTCTTTGGCCTGCAAAGTTTAGCCACGGTTTGGGCGATGCTTGAATTTTACCCTTCCGACGTTTCGATGCTGAATACCGGGCAGGCTGTTGAAATCCATGTCGAGCCGTTTGAACGGCCGTTCAAGAGCAAAATCGACTATATCGAGCCGTTGTACAGTTCCGGTGGGAAAAACCTTCGGGCACGGGTTTATTTGCCGAACCCGGGTGGGCAATTAAAACCCGGCGCCCTGCTCCGGGCTACCGTGCAAGCGGGCAGTCGGACAGCACTTTGGATTCCGGAAACCGCCAGTCTCGATCTGGGTAAAAACCACGTCGTATTTGTGAAAAAAGGCGGCGTATTTCAAACACGCGCAATACGAAGCGGGATACGGACAGATGGGTGGATAGAAGTAATTGCGGGTATCGGCACGGAGGATGAAATTGCCGAGAACGCCCGGTTCCTGATGGACAGCGAGAGTTTTGTAAAATAAATTGAACGATTATGTACCCTTTTCAGAAAAGAACAATGACCGCGGTAGTCTCCCTTCTGCTCCTGGCCGCTTGTCAAAAAAACAATACCACCGGAGTTGCGCAGAACAAGATATATTACACCTGTTCCATGCACCCGCAGGTCATGCAACAGGAACCCGGCGCCTGCCCGATCTGCCACATGGATTTGGTACCCGTGGAAACGCATTCCCTGCAAAAGGGCACAGGCATTCACCTAAACGCCGAACAAATCCGCCTGGCCAATATCCTTACCGACACGGTGCATCTGCGTCCGGTCGGTGAAGAAATAACGCTGGCTGCCACGCTACGGGAGAACCAGGCTGCTATTAATACCATGACGGCCAAAGTAGCCGGCCGGATCGAACGCCTCCTGGTGCGCAACACGGGTGAATACGTACGGGAAGGACAAGCCGTTTTCGAAGTGTACAGCGAAACGCTGGCTGCTGCCCAACAAGACTATTTGCTGGCGCTGCAAAGCCGTCAACGCTACGGGAGCAATGATCTCGATTTCACCCGCCTGGCCGACGCCGCCCGGAATAAACTGCTTCTTTGGGGTATGAACCGGACACAAATTCAAAGCTTGGAACAATCCGGCCAGGTACAGAATATCGTCACCTATTACAGCCCGTATAGTGGTTATGTGCTCGAAACGCCGGTAGTGGAAGGCGGCTATGCTGCCGAAGGCTCGCCGGTGCTGCGGCTCGCCGATTTGCGCACGCTCTGGGTGGAAGCGCAGTTGTACGTCAGCGACTTGCCGTTTTTAAATCAAACCAAAGAGGCTTTGGTGGAACTGCCGGCCTACCCGGGCCGGGTCTTGCACGGGAAAATAGAATTTATCAATCCGAACCTCGAAACAACTTCAAAGATTGTTTTGGTGCGGGTGGAAATTCCCAACCCCAGGGGCGAGTACAAACCGGGTATGCAAGCATGGATCACCTTGAAGAGCAAAACCCGTCAAACGGTAGCCGTGCCCTCAAACGCTTTGCTCCAGGGCAAAGACGGCGCCGTTGTATGGGTGCAGAACGCTTTGGGCGCTTTTGAAAACCGGATGGTGCATACCGGAGTAAACAATCGCGATTTTACCGAGATCACACATGGTTTAACTGCCGGCGAAGTGGTCGTTATTTCCGGCGCTTATTTGCTAAACAGCGAGTATATTTTCAAGCAAGGGGCCAATCCAATGGAGGGGCATTCTATGTGAGGGCGATGCCTGATCCCAGGTTGTCCCAACTGTCCGACTCGATTATCCATTTCTATTTTTCCATTTATCTACTACTGCGATGCTTAAAGAAACAAAGATCGCGGCAATCAAAACAGTGAGCACCAAATTCTCCGTTATCCACCTCGGATTCAAAAACAGCAACGGTATCATACTTCCAGCATTTGCGCCGCCACCGGCAGTTTCACCTTACGCCCCACTTTCAGAATCCAGCCCTGGTACAGCCCATTTTTGAGTTCCCGTACATCGGTGAACCCCAATTTCCGCAAAGCCCGAAAAGCCACCGCCGTGCGTTGGCTGCCCAAAGGCCGCAAACAACAAACCACGGTCAGACAATCCCGAAACGGCAGCAGCCGTTCGGCATGCCGCTCGATTTCATTGTACGGAATCTTCCATCCTCCGGCATCCAGCGACGCATGGCGATACGCCTCGCGTACGTCAATGCAGAGCACCGGGTGGCCAGCCTGAAGAAGCCTTTGAATTTCGTTGCAATCAATGGTTTTCATGGTCAGAGGTCGTTGATGAACTGATCACTTTTTCCGTCGCAGCGCATGCAGCCTTTGGTGATCAGGGTGTCCGGAAGGCCGCCCAAGGCGCTGGCAAGGTATTCCTTGGCCGGTTGCCGGTGGTACCACTGGTTCAGGCCCTTAGCGTTCCATACGGATGGCTCGATGTCGATCGCCTTGAAAAAGCCTTTTATCCGCGATTGCATTGCCGGCGTCCATTCGGATTTTGGAATCCCGAATACCTGCCGGATGCCATCGTTGTGGGCATCTTTGCCGTCCTGGTAAGTGGGCTCCAGCCAGTTGCCGGAGGTGAAGGACAGGCAAAACGCCGGTTTGGGCACATCCTGAGACGGAACGCCTACGATCGTGCCGCAGCGCTTCGAGGCCTTGAGCGTGAGCAAATCGGACAATTGCCCCTCCGGACTGTTCAGGTATTGCCAGATGATGGCCGCGCCAAAGTACTTCATGGTAAAATCCGAGGGTTCCACGTCCACGGCCAGGAAAAAGCCGCGCAGCCGGGCCTCAAAATCCGACGTCCAGTCGGCGTCGGGCACGTTCAGGTAGGCTTTGGCGCCGGGCGGGGTCACGGCGTTTTGAAAGGGCGGCAGGTTTTCGGGAATGCTCTGGCAAGGCAGGGCGCCCGGTGGCTGGTCGCCGTCCGGCTCCCCGCCCTTGTTGCCGCCGGCATCCGCAGCGGACTTTCCCGGACGAAAAAGGTATACGATCAGCAGTAGCAAACCGATGGCTACTGCCGCGACAATGACGATATCCCGAATGCTTTTCATTCCTTCTTTTTTAAGATGATGGCGATGATCAAAAGCGCTATGATGCCGGTGCCGGCGTAAATCAAAATCGTGTCGGTGTTCCGCCGACTTTCGTTGACATCGGCCAACGGATCCTGCAGCGAGGCCCGGGCGTTCAGCAGTTGCTGAAAGTAGGCCTGAGCGGAGAGGACGCCCGGCGCAAGCGCGGTGGAGATCGTCTCGAACACGCTTCCGACCGCCTGAAACAACGACGGGAGCCAATCACCGGACGACTTTTGTTGGGTTACCTGGCCTTGTTCTTCCATAACAGTACGGTCAGCAGGATAAGAATGACGACGGCGATAAATATCAGCACCGTGCGCGTTCGCGCATCGTATCGCGCAGTGGCCTCCTCGATCTGGCCCAGTTTCGTCTGCTCCGGATCCACCCCGCACTCGTTGGTCCCGAAGTAATCGACGAGCGTGACCGGATCGAAGTTGTTGCACAGATACTCGTTTGTGGACGCGTATGCGGACGGATATTTCGGGTCGTTTTCCTGGCGGTGGCAGTGGCCCAGGCAGGCGTCGAACAGCAGAAACCCCGAAGGCCCGAGCGCCTTGAGGCTGCTGCAACTTTCTTCGAAACAACGCTGCACCCGGCGGCAATTGGCACGCCCGCCGCCGTTGAACAAGTAAACCCAGCCGCAATCATCGTCGGGGCAAATCGTGTGTCCGCACTTGGCCATTGTTTTGGTTTTTGGGGTTTATCAGGCCGCCGGACTTTTCTTTTTCCAATACCACCAGGCAAGGCCGGCCAGGGCCGCCAGGCCCAGTCCGATCAGTACCCACTTTTTCCAGCAGGAGCAGGGTTTGTTGTTTTCGTCCTGACATGTACACATGATGTTCTGTTTTTTAAAGGTTTATGAAATGGGCAATGGCGTTTGCACGATTTGGGTGGTCCGCCCGCGCAGCAAGAGGATCAACATGACCAGCACCGCCACGACCAGCAGTATCCAGCCCCAGACAGGCATGGTATTTTGCTGCGTTGGTGTCGGTTGCGGGTTGCCGGAAGTGCCGGGCTGTTGGTCGTTTTGCTTGCCCGATTGCCACACCGAGCCCACGGTGATCAGAATGTCGGGCAGGTTTTTGTTCACCCAGTCCCAGAACCCGCCGCCCTTTTTTTGGGGCAGCGGGGTTCCGTCCGGGCCGACACCGGATTCGTTTCCGAAGGCGTACACGCAGTTGCCGTTCACCTCGATGTAACCATTTGGACAATCCATTTCGGGAGGGTTTTTAGGGGTTTATCAGGGTTTGATGCTCTGGAAAAAATTCCAATCCTTGCCCAGCATCTTGCCGATGGCCGGCAAGCCGAATTTCAGCACGTTGTAGATCAGGCCGGCATACGCGAAATTGGGCAGGAACTGCTGGATGACATACTCAAAACTTTCCTGGGTCAAAAAGCCCAGTTTGAACGTAGCCGCGCCGCCGGCCACCAACAGCGCGGCGGCGGCACTCCGGATGAAGGTTTTGGGGATACGTTTCAGCCCGGGAACGGCCCCGGCAAAGAGGCCCAGCAGGATGGTGATGGCCACTTCCACGCTGTCGGTCGCCGAAGGTGTCACGAAGGAGGTGGGGTCGGTGTAACTGACCACGCCAAGGCTGTCGAACACGGCGCCGAGGCTGTCCGGTCCGGCAAATGCGGCACTGAGGCTCAGGGTGGTCAGCACCAGCAAGGTAGCGGCGCTTTTGAGGAAATTTCGAATGGGTTTCATGTCGGGTATGAGTTTTTTGATGAAGGTTTACAGGTAAAATTATTGGCGTTTGTTGGCTACAACCAGCACATTGGCGCCGGCCAGGTACAAGGTTCGGCTGTTCGTGCCGACCGTTTTTTCAATCTGGGCGTAATACCCCATGTTCGCCGAGGTTGGGATGTTGGTGGTGATTGTCCCCACGCTCACCCCGTCAATGTACCCTTCGGCTGTAGCTCCGGCGGGGGAAATCGCCACGATCAGCGCTTGCATGGCCGTGGTGCCCGTAATCGGTGCGGTACCGGTATTGATGACCGTTTCGGTGCCGCCGGATCGGGCGACGAACTGCCAGTTGCCGGAGTTTGTGCCGTGGGTGTAGCGGAAGTACACGCCGTTGGACGGCTCGCCCGTGGGGTTGGAGGCGTCCATCCAACCGCAGCGGACGTTGTAGGTGTTGGTTCCATCCGAGAGGTTGTCGAGGCTGACCGTGGAGGTGTAGCGCAGGTAGGTGTTGTTCGTGGAGCGCACCATCGCACCGGTCGGCGCCCCGATGGAGCCTTTACCGGTGGCAGAGCTCGATGTGGTAATTCCGCTCAGGCCCCAGGGACTGGCGCCACTTCCGGACCCACTGCCGCCGCTGTTGGCTTTCACGAAATAGTCGCCGTTGGTGCCCGTAGCGGTGGCGCCGGCCACCCCGTGCCGGAATTGCGCCGTAAGCACGTAGTCGTTGAAATAATCGAAGGCCGTCAGGGTGCGCCAAACGGCTGAAGTGGCGTCGTAGATCAACTCGACGGAGCGCCCCGGCAGGATGAACCAGTCCTGGGCATCGAAGGAAAAGCGGTTACCCGACGTGCTCGCCGCCGATTCGTCCTTGAGCATGACGGTGTACGATCCTACATTGGTCAGCGTGATGCGCCGTCCGGGTTCGCCGCCATCCAAACCGGTGATGATCCTGAAAGTAGCGTCGGTGGACAAACGGATGACGCTGGCCGTGGACAAACCCGCAGGCGACCAGTCGTTTTGGTTGCCGGTAAGTTGGCTGGGGGAAATGACCCCGCCCGTCACGAATTTTTCGGACAAGGCAGCGATGGTCAGGGTGCTGTTTGCTCCGCCGTCGGTCAGTTTTACGTTGGCCCCGGCGGACAACACCCGCTCCCCGCTCAGGGTGGCGTTTCCGGTGAGCGTGAGGTACGTCGCATCGGTCGGTGCGCCGGAGCCGCCCGCGCCAAACTGCACCCAGGCGGAGCCGTCGTTGCCTTCAAATTTGTTGTCGGTGGTGTTGTAGCGCAAGATGCCCGGACTGTTCGCGGGCCGCTGTGCCGTGGAGCCGCGCGGCAGGCGAACGGCGTCGTTGCCGGTCACATCCAGCGCGTATGCCGGTGCGGTGGTGCCGATACCGGCCTGGCCGTCGTCGCCCACAAAAAACAGCGGCGCGCCGCCGGTGTT
>CAYMQY010000010.1:26858-42658 GCA_964392655.1 uncultured Saprospiraceae bacterium | reverse complement strand
GCGCTTTGTTTTCTCCAAAGCAGCAGCCAATTCGTTGGTTTTGATCGGTTTGAGCAGGTAGTCCACGGCGTTTACCTTGAACGCTCGCAGCGCGTACTCGTCGTAGGCCGTGGTGAAAATGACCGGACAGGTGACCGGGACATGGTCGAAAATCTCGAAACTGGAGCCGTCGGCCAGGTGAATGTCGAGCAGCATCAGGTCGGGTTGCGGGTTGTTTTGTAACCAGAGGACGGCGGCTTCCACGCTGTCGAGGCGGTCGAGTATCACGGCTTCGGGAGCCAGTTCGCCCAGCAGTTTTTCCAGCCGGCGGGCGGCGGCATTTTCGTCTTCGATGATCAGTACTTTCATAGTTGTCGGCTAAAACAAAGGAACTTTCACGACAAAAAACGCCCCGTCGTTCTGCACAATCACCGGACGGTTGCCCAGCAGCCGGTAGCGGTGCACGAGGCTTTGCAGCCCAAAACGGGTACTCAGTTCAGGTTTGATTTTGGGCTGTATGTTGTTCCGCACCACCACATAGTCGGCGCCTTCGGTAAAAATTTCCACGGTAAGCGGCCTGGATTTCGAGATAACGTTGTGTTTCACGGCATTTTCCACCAACAGTTGCAGGGTAAGGGGCATGATGAGGCCGGTTTGCCCGTTCAGCCGATCCTCCAGCCGGAAGCCGTCTTCGTAGCGTTTTTTCAGTAAAAAATCGAAACTGCGCACGAGGTCGCGTTCTTCCTGCAGGCTGATAAAATCCCGCTCGCGGTAGGCAATGATGCTGCGGTAAAAATCGGACAGGTGCTCCACGTACTCCACCGCCAGTTTGGGGTTTTCCTCAATGATGGCGATGAGCGTGTTGAAACTGTTGAACAAAAAATGCGGGTTAATCTGGCTTTTCAGCGCATCAAACTGCGACTCCACGGTTTCCCGGCGCAGTTGTGCTTCGCGCTTGAGCACGCGCTCCCGGTTTTTTACGTAGGCGTAAAAAAGTCCGGCGCCGACGGCAAGTACCAGCAGGACAAACCACCAGCGCGTCCAGAACGGCTGCTCCACCACGAAGGTCCAGGTTGCCTCCGGTACCTGTTCGAAATTGCCGTGTTCGCTCGTCTGCACCCGGAAGGTGTAGCGCCCGGGCGGCAGGTTGGGATACGAAGCGATGTGGTCTTTCGACACCTTCCAGTCGGGGTCAAACCCTTCGAGGCGGTAGCGGTAGCGCACGGCTTCGGGGTTGGTGTACCACAAGCCGGTGAAGTTGAACACGAAGTAATTCCGGTCGTGCGCGAAGGTGTTTTGGGTTAAAAAGTCCACGGCTTCAGAATAAACCGTCACGGCGGTAATGCCCGGCTGCGGGTCGTCGAGAAACGGCTCGTCGAAGGCGGCCACCCGAAGAATGCCCTGCCGGGTGCCGAGCCACACATTGCCCTGGGCATCGCGGCACAAGGCGTTGAGGTTCACTTCGGCAACCGGCGCTCCAATCGCCGGATCGCAAAACGTGACATGCCCGGGCCGCTCGGGGTTGAGGATGTCCAGCCCATCGTCGTAGGCCACAAGCAGTTGGCCGTTGCCGTCGGTGGCCAAGCCAGTGCCGGAACGATGGTGCAGGTGGTTTTCGGGGCTGTACCGGTGAAATTTGCGTCCGTCGTAGCGGAACAGTCCGTCTTTGTCGGTGCTGAACCAGATATGCCCGCGCCTGTCTTCGGCAATGCTGTAAATCGTTTTCAGCGCCTGGCCTCCGACTTCGGTAAAATGCCGGAATTGCCCTTTATCCAGCAAGACAAGCCCGTCGCCGTCGGTGCCAAACCAGGTGCGCCCGTGGCTGTCGCGGAACACGCTGTACACGTAGCCGTTGCCGAGCGAGTCGAGGCGCCGGCATTCGCCGGCAGGCATATCCACTGCGGTCACGCCGCCGAATGTGGCCAACAGCACGCGTTGTCCGTCGCCGGCGATGGACAACACGTTGTTATCTTTCAGGCCCTCGCTTGTAGTCAGACGGTTCAGCACCTGGCCATCCGGGCTGACTACAAATACGCCGTGGTCGAAGGTGCCGGCCCAGATGTTTCCGTTTTCCGGCGATTCCCACAGGGCTACCACTTGCTGTGGCGCAGGCATTCCCGGGCGGGTTTGCACAGGTTTCGGCTGCCCGTTTTCAAGAAAAAAAAGGCCTTCGGGGCTTCCTGCCCAGATGCGGCCGCGGCGGTCGCTCAGTACCGAAAGGATGTTGGACAGCGGCAGTTCGAGCATCCCGAAGCGCACGTTGGCCGAGTAAGCCGCGCCCTTGTCGGTCACCGTCCACAGCAAGCCCTCGCGGTCTTTGCACAGGTGGCGAATGCGCGTGCGGCGGAGCGAATGGGTTTCGGGCAGCGCCGTCAACGCGCCGGTATTCGTTTCGAGGCGGAGCAGTCCGTCCTTTTCCGTGCCGATCCACAGTTCCCTGCTGCCGAAAACGGTCAGATTCGTGACCGTGCTGTAGGGCCAGTCCCGGGTTTGGAAATCTATTTTTTGCCGGGTCACGTTGTAGCGGCACACGCCTTTTTCGTGGGTGCCGATCCAGACATTGCCTTGCCGGTCGGCCAGGAGAGCCGTTGCGATTTCGTCGGGCAATCCGTCGGCGACACTCAGGTGCTGCACCCGTTTTTTGCCGGCCACGGGCATGGAACAAATACTTACCCCCGCATCGGTGGCGGCCCAAATGCGGCCTTTGGCATCGCAGGCGAGTGCGTACACTTCGTCGCTACCCAGGCCGTCTTCTTCGGCATTGAACTGGTACAGGCGTTTGTTTTTCAGGCAATACAGGCCTTCTCCGTATGTGGCGATCCAGAAGCCGCCCGTGGAGTCGGCGGCAAACGCAGTGATGTTTTTTTGAGGCAAACCTTCTTCCGGCGTCCAGCCGAGGAGCCGCGCGGCTTGCCGGCTTTGGCCGTCGGTCGAAGTTGCGTACGCACTGCTGACCGGCAAGTTTCCAATGGCGCCATTGCTGAATCCGACCCAGATGTGGCCGTCCCATTCCAGCAGGGCGCTGACCGTGGCGGCCGGCCAGGATTCCGGAAACTGCACTGCGTGGTAAGCCTGGCCGTCGAACCGGAACAAGCCGTTGCGGGCGCCGAACCAGAGCCAGCCCCGGCTGTCCTGCAAAACAGTAGTCAGTCGCACGTCGCCGATATCTTTTGTTTCCCGCAAGCGGAACACGGGGGTTTGCGCTTCGGGGGCGAAGCAGGTGAGCAAGAGCGTGACGAGTATGCCGGCGTATTTCAACACGGGAGCCTGATTATTTTCCGGAACCGGAATTAAGTATCAATTCCGCATCCACAGTTACTGAAATTTCCTCGGCAATTTTTTGGTACACGACTTTGGGAATAGCAATGTCGTGGTCGGCCAGCGGCACCGTGAATACGGCTCGCACCCGCGCGATACCGTTGCGCAGTTCCAATTGACCTTTGATGATGCGTTCCTGTTCCACCCCATGCAGGACGAGTTTGCCTTTGGCCCGCACCGGGTACGTGCCGGATTGGGAAAAATCTATGGCCTCGATGATTTTACCTGAGAAAACGGCTTTGGGAAACCGGGTGGTTTCCAGGTAGTTTTCGTTGAAATGCTCACGCTGGAGCGGGCTGTTGAAGCCGTCGAACGAAGCGATTTCAACCGTCCAGGCAAAGGTCTTTCGCTCCGGATCGAGAATGCCACGCAGTTTGTTGCTGTGCGCCTGAATGACCTCAAGCGGGGCATCGGATTTGAACTGTACCTTGCCGTTTTCACAGCGGTATGTGCCCTCCACAGGTTGGGGGAGCCATGCGCCCGGTGTCATCAGGAACAGTACGGCGATGCATGTTATGACCATGTATTTCCTCATTTCGGGTGTGAAAGTAGCACCCTGGCGGGCCATGCCCAAATGCAATACTTGCCGAACGGGTATTTTTTGCTGCCGATCATGCCCGTTCGGATACTGATTCTTCCCGTTCGGTAAAACTACCCGAAGCATCTTGGGGCGCAACTGTTCTTTTGTGGCGGTTTTTAAGACTGAACAAACACTATGCGCCTGATTTTTTCCATCGCACTCCTTTGCGGCGTTCTCGTTGCACTTTTTCTTCCGGCTTGTAAACACGACCCGTTTTTTACTGATGTCACCGATCCCGATCCGGTGGATACGCTCGACCCGGGAAATACCACGGGCTGGCCCTGTAGTCCGGACTCCGCCTATTTTGAGACGCAGGTGCTGCCCTTGCTGATTTCGCAGTGCGCCATGTCGGGCTGCCACGACGCGGCTTCGCATGAGGAAGGCGTCATCCTGACCAATTACCAACAGGTGATGTCCACCGGGAAAGTCAAGGCCTTCAACCCCGGCGGGAGCGATCTGTACGAGGCCATCCTGGAAACCAGCCCGAACAAACGTATGCCGCGTCCGCCGGCTGCTGCGCTTACTGCCGATCAGAAAGCCCTGATCCGGAAATGGATCGAGCAAGGGGCTAAAAACAATACCTGCAATGAAAGTTACGGGTCTTGTGATACGACCAACGTGACGTACTCCGGATACATTGCTCCACTCATGTCCTCCACGTGCACCGGCTGCCACGGCGGAACCAATCCGCAGGGGGGCTTGCGCCTCACGACGTATACCGAGGTCAAAGCCTCAGCCCAGAGCGGAAAACTGTACGGGGCTATTGCCCGTTTGCCGGGTTATACGGCCATGCCGCAGGGCGGCGCAGCCCTGTCGTCGTGTGCGGTTTCGAAGGTGAAAAACTGGGTGGATGCGGGAATGCCGCAGTAAGTTTTTGTCATTTTGAAAAAATGACAAATTAATTTTTTCTTCCAACCGCCTGCGATTGCTCCGATAAGGGTGAGTGAACAACGCAGGGTCACCCGAGCACCTCGTCCAGATCGGGCAAGCGGCCAAAGCGCCGGAGCGTGGCGAAATGCGAACGCAGCGCCTGAAACAGGTTTTTGTGCTCGAGGTACGGCACGTTGAACTCTGCGGCTGTGCGTTGCACGATGGCTGCTATGCGCGGGTAGTGGATGTGGCAAATTTTGGGAAAAAGGTGGTGCTCCACCTGGAAGTTCAGTCCGCCGACGTACCAGGACAGCAGCCGGTTTTGGCGCGAAAAATTCACCGTGGTTTGCATCTGGTGAATTGCCCACTCGTTTTCGATGGTCCCTTGCGCATTGGGCAAGGGGAATGCCGTTTCCTCGACCGTATGCGCCAATTGAAACACAACGGTGAGGATGATACCGCCGATCACGTGCATGAGCAGGAAGCCCGCCAATACCTCCCAGGCGGGCAGCCCGAACAACAACGGGACGCCAAGAAAGACAAAAAAATACATCAGTTTGACGGCAATGATTCTGGCCAGTTGCACCCGGTTTTGGGATACCGTGTTTTTGTTGACTCCCTTGCGGGTGTACCGGATGAATTGCAGGAAATCCTTGGCTGTGACCCAGTACAACGTGACAAGGCCGTAGATTACTATGGCATGCAGCCATTGAAAACGGTGGGCGGGCTTCACCGCCGTGTGCGGCGAAAGGCGTAGCCCGGGTTTGTCGGCGATGTCGTCGTCCCAGTTCACGATATTCGTGTACGTATGGTGCAGGTAATTGTGCTGCAATTTCCAGTTGAAAACCGAACCGCCCAACAGGTTGAGCGAGTACCCCAGCAGGGTGTTGATGCCGGGGCTGGCGGAAAATGCCCCGTGGTTGGCATCGTGCATAACGTTCATGCCCACGCCGGCCATGGCTATCCCCATGAGCGCCCAAATTGCAAGTGACACGCCAAAGCCGGGCTGGAGCCAAATCAGCAGAACGAGCGGCAACAGGTACACGGAAAGCAGCAGGATCGTTTTGAAAACGATGCTCGGATTGGCGTGCTTCGACAGGCCTTTTTCGTTGAAAAAAGCGTCTACACGTTGGTGCAGCGTCGTGTAGAACTGCGTTTTGTCGCGGTTATTAAACCGGATGGGCGCGCGGAGTTCCATAGAGTTATTTCCCTTTTTTCACCCCTGCCCCTTTAAATCCGGCGCCTTTCATTTTTGACATGCCGGCTTTGGGCATCAAGGCGCGGTTGTTTTTCTTGTTGAATGCACTCAAGGTGTTCTTCTTTGCCGCCGGAACAGCCGGTTTTTTAGGCGTGACCGGTTTTTCATTGGGGGTTGAATCGTTTTTTTCGTCGGACATGGCGTTGTGTTTTACCAAATTTGAAAGGATGTGCAAAGGTAGTGGAAATTCAATGCAGGTTTCCAACGGTCTTGTTTGTCTGCATGAAAAGCGCTGCAATTCTGTCGCAACAGGCAGGGCCGTCGGCTGGTGATCTTGTTCCAGCACGAAACACAAGGGGCAGGTGTTTGTTTAGGGTCTGTTTTTCGGGACAAATCGTATGCGTGCCTGCCATTCCGGAAGGGCGGCGAACGCGCGCAGATGTGCCGAAGCATATCCTGAATCAAGACAAAATTTTCAAACACTGCCCATGCGCACCCTGCTTCTTTTTTTACTTGTTTCGTTCGTTTTCAGCACTATCTCGGCACAAAATACCGGTTCCCTGACCGGCTCCGTGAAAGACAAACTCACCCAGGAGGCTCTGATCGGCGCTTCCGTCAGGCTTGAAGGCAGCGATTTTGGGGCTGTAACAGATGTGGACGGCAATTTTCGCATCGCGGGTATTCCGCCGCGCACCTACAACATTTCCGTATCCTACCTGGGATATGCCGATCAAACCAAATTCAATGTCATCATTACCACGGGCAACGTCAACCAGTTGAATATCGAACTGGAGCCGGATGCCAAAACGCTTGGAGAAATTGTGGTGGCCGAAAATCGCTCGGTGCGCATCGCTTCCGTCGAAACGCCGCTTTCCATTCAAAACCTTTCCGTCGAAGAGATCAAGAGCAATCCCGGCGGCAATTTCGACATCAGTCGGGTGGTGCAGGCTTTGCCGGGCGTAGGCGGTGTGGCCGGTACCGGCGGCGGCTTTCGCAACGACCTGATCATTCGGGGCGGCGGCCCGAGCGAAAACGTGTTTTACCTCGACGGCGTGGAAATACCCGTCATCAACCACTTCACCACACAAGGTGCGGCAGGTGGACCGGTGGGCATGCTCAATGTGTCTTTCATTGAGGATGCCACCTTGTCGAGCAGTGCGTTTCATGCCCGCTACGACAATGCGCTGTCATCGGTGCTGCAATTCCGCCAGCGCGAAGGCAATCCGGAACGGATACAGGGAAACATTCGGGTCAGTGCCTCCGAAACAGCGCTGACTGCCGAGGGGCCTTTGGGCAGGAAGAACGGCAAAACGACTTTTCTCGCCTCCGCCCGGCGCTCCTACCTCCAGTTTTTATTCGACGCAATAGGCTTGCCTATCCGCCCGGACTATTGGGATTTTCAGTACAAAATCACGCATAAAATAAACGCCAAGACGACACTCACGGCCTTGGGCGTTGGCGCTATTGATGACTTTTACTTCGAAGCGCCCAAAGATGCCACTCCGGAAAACCTGTACATCCTGAGCGCCACGCCGGGGGTCAACCAGTGGAACTATACGCAGGGTTTTACGCTCAAACGCCTCATCAATAACGGATTCTGGAACCTGACTCTTAGCCGAAACATGCTTGACAACCGGCTTGACCAGTTTGCGGACAACGCCGACGGCCGGCAGTCGGACGAGTCCAAACGCATTCTTGGCCTGCAAAGTCGAGAGATTGAAAACAAACTTCGGTTCGACTTCAACCGCTACTCCGGCGCCTGGAAATTCAGCGCCGGCGCCGTGGCGCAATACGTCAAGTACACCAATACGTCCTTCACCCGGCTGCGCGCGGAAGTGCTCGACTCGGCGGGCGCCGTGGTACAACCGGCGGTGGAGCAGCGCTTCAGCACGGCTATTGACTTTTTTAAATTTGGCGGATTCGGGCAGGTCAACCGCACGTTTTTCAACGAGCGACTCGGCGTGTCGGCAGGGGTGCGGGTGGATGGCAATACGTTCACAGACGACGGGGCCAATATCCTCAACACGTTCAGCCCGCGCCTCAGTTTGAGCTATGCGCTGGCGCCCAAATGGAAGGTGAATGCATCGGTGGGCCGCTATTTCAAAACGCCGCTTTACACCGTGCTGGGCTATCGCGACGATTCGGGCAATTTAGTCAACAAAGACCAGCCCTACCTGCGCAGCGACCACTATGTGGCGGGACTAGAGTTTGTGCCCACGCGGGTGCTGCGGTTTACCGTGGAGGGTTTTTACAAGCAATACGAAGATTACCCGATCAGTGCCTTCGACGGCATTTCGCTGGCCAACCGGGGCGGAGGCTTCGGTGTTCTAGGCAACGAACGCGTTTTGGCCGCCGGCACCGGTGAGGCCTACGGTGTAGAATTGTTTGCACAGCAAAAACTGAACAACAACCTGTTTTTTACCGGTTCGTACACCTTGTTCTGGTCGAGGTTCAGCAACATAAACGGGGCGCTCACGGCCTCGGCCTGGGACAACCGCCACCTGCTCTCGTTGCTGGCCGGCTACAAATTCAAACGCAACTGGGAGTTGGGCGTCAAGTACCGGCTACAAGGCGGCGTGCCGTACACACCCCTTGATCTGGAAGCCAGCCGCCTGAACTACGCCACCATCGGCACCGGTGTGCTCGACAACGGCCGGCTCAACACCCTGCGCCTCGGCAATTTCAGCCAACTCGACCTTCGACTCGACAAAAAATGGAACTTCCGCCGTACCACCCTCGACATATTCATTGACGTCCAGAATGTCCTGAACACGGTCAATCCCGCTCCGCCGAATTACACCTTCCAGCGTACTGCCGACGGCAAGGCATTCGTCACTACGGATGGCCAACCGCTCCGCACCGACGGGAGCAATGCGGTGCCCCTGTTGCTCGAAGATACCGAAGGGTCGCGGCTTCCGAGCCTCGGCATCATTCTGGAGTTTTAATAACTTTTAAAAAGGCTACTGGTTCTTTATCTGCCTTTGCCTACCTTCGCCCCCCGAAATGAAAAAACGAACGCACCGTACTTCACTTCGGAACTGCCGGAATTCGGGTTTTTGACCCGGTTTCCGGCATTTTTTTTCCCACGGCTAAAGCCGTGGGCTGAAAACGAACCGATATTTTTTTTCCACGGCTTTAGCCGCGGGCGGAGATAGAATCAATCATACCTTGCGAATCCATGCGCGATACTTCCATCCAGTCCATCCTCATCATCGGCTCCGGCCCCATCGTCATCGGTCAGGCCTGCGAATTTGATTACTCCGGCAGCCAGGCCAGTCGCTCGCTGCGGGAAGAGGGCATCAAAGTCGCCCTCATTAACTCGAACCCTGCCACCATCATGACCGATCCGGTGACGGCAGACCACATTTACCTGCGTCCGCTCACGCCGGAGAGCATCGAGGCGATTTTGCAGGAACATCAGGAGAGCCTGGATTTGCCCAACATTGACGCGGTATTGCCCACCATGGGCGGCCAGACGGCGCTCAACCTCGCCATTGAGTGCGAAAAAATGGGCATCTGGGAAAAATACGGTGTGCGTATGATCGGCGTGGACACGGCGGCTATCGAGACGACCGAAAACCGGGAGGCGTTCAAAAAACTTGTTGTGGACCTCGGTCTCGGCGTAGCGCCCTCGCACATCGCCAATTCGTACCTTGAGGGCAAGGAGGCTGCGCAAAAAATTGGTTTTCCATTGGTTATCCGCCCCTCGTACACCCTCGGCGGCACTGGCGGCGGTTTTGTGATGCGTGAGGAAGATTTCGACGAGGCGCTCAAACGCGGCCTTTCCGCCTCGCCCACGCACGAGGTGCTCGTGGAAAAAGCCGTACTCGGCTGGAAGGAATTTGAACTCGAACTGCTGCGCGACGCCAACGACAACGTGGTCATTATCTGCACGGTCGAAAACCTCGACCCCATGGGCATCCATACCGGCGACAGCATCACCGTGGCGCCGGCCATGACGTTGTCCGACACGGCCTACCAGGAAATGCGCAACCAGGCGATCAAGATCATGCGCGCGCTCGGCAACTTCGCCGGCGGCTGCAACGTGCAGTTTGCCCAAAACCCGGAAACCGAAGAACTTATCGCCATCGAGGTCAACCCCCGCGTGTCGCGCTCTTCAGCGTTGGCCAGCAAGGCTACCGGCTATCCCATCGCCAAAATAGCCGCCAAACTCGCCATCGGCTACACGCTGGACGAACTGAAAAACCAGATCACCAAAACCACTTCGGCTTATTTCGAACCGACACTCGACTATGTGATCGTGAAAATGCCGCGCTGGAACTTCGACAAATTTCACGGCGCCGACCACCGCCTTGGCCTGCAGATGAAATCCGTGGGCGAGGTCATGTCCATCGGCCGCAGTTTCAACGAAGCCCTGCAAAAAGCCTGTCAGAGCCAGGAAAACAGCCGCACCGGCCTCGGCGCTGACAAAAAGGAATGGCTCAAAACCGACGACATCCTGGAGCGCCTTGAACTGGTGTCCGATGACCGCATCTACCGCGTGAAAGACGCCCTGCGGCTGGGCATTCCGTCCAAATCCGTGCAAAAACTCACCGGCATTGACCCCTGGTTTATTGGTCAGATCAAAAATTTAGTGAAAATGGAGGAGCGCCTCCTGCGCTGCAATGTGCCCGAGGACATCTCGACGGATTTTTTCATGGAACTGAAAAAGAACGGCTACTCCGACGCCCAGATCGCGTGGATTCTGCGCGTGGACGAGAAATCCGTGACCCGCGAGCGCAAAAAACGCGGCATCCGGCGGGTGTATAAAATGGTGGACACCTGCGCTGCCGAGTTCGAGTCGAAGACGAATTATTTTTATTCCACTTTCGAGACGGCAAACCTTCCAGGGCTTGAAGACCTGGAAGGTTCAGGCGCCAAAAACGAAAGTATCGTAACCAACAAGAAAAAAATCGTGGTGCTCGGCTCCGGCCCCAACCGCATCGGCCAGGGCATCGAGTTCGACTACTGCTGCGTACACGGCATTCTGGCGGCCAAAGAGGTGGGCTACGAGGCCATCATGGTCAACTGCAACCCCGAAACCGTGAGCACCGATTTCGACATTGCCGACAAACTCTACTTCGAGCCGGTGTACTGGGAGCACCTTGAAGAAATTCTGGAGCACGAAAAACCCGACGGCGTCATCGTGCAACTCGGTGGTCAGACGGCGCTTAAACTGGCCGAAGACTTGCACAAAAACGGCTGGAACATCATCGGCACCTCGTACAACGACATGGACATAGCCGAAGACCGGGGCCGTTTTTCCGACCTGCTGAAGGAACTCGACATCCCGTACCCCAAGTACGGCGCCGCCCGCGACGTGGACGAAGCGCTCGAAATCGCCAAAAAAATTCCGTACCCGCTGCTCGTGCGGCCCAGTTACGTGCTCGGTGGCCAGCGCATGAAAATCGTGATCAACGACAACGAACTGGAGCGCCAGGTGCTCACCATTTTCAAACACCTGCCCGACAACCGCGTGCTCATTGACCAGTTCCTGGAGCGCGCCAAGGAAGCCGAGATTGACGCCATTTTCGACGGCGAAGAGCTGCACGTCATGGGCATCATGGAGCACATCGAACCCGCCGGCATCCACTCCGGCGATTCCTCCGCCGTGTTGCCGCACTACTCGCTCGGCCCCATTGTGATCCAGAACATGGTGGAATACGCGGAAAAAATCGCGCGCGCACTGAATATCCGCGGCCTCATCAACATCCAGTTTGCCGTGAAAAACGACGAGGTGTACGTCATCGAGGCCAACCCGCGCGCTTCGCGCACCACGCCGTTCATCGCCAAAGCCTACGGCGTGCCCTACCTGAACATCGCCACCAAGGTGATGCTCGGCACGCACAAACTGAAAGACTTCGAGATGACGCAAAAATTAGACGGTTACGCGATCAAAATCCCGGTGTTCAGTTTCGAAAAATTCCAGAACGTGGACAAGCGTCTCGGCCCCGAAATGAAAAGCACCGGCGAGGCCATCTACTTCATCAAGGACTTAAAAGACCCGTACTTCCGGGAGTTGGAAAGGAACCGGAGTATGTATTTGTACAACTAAACCGAGTTCAAAAAATCGTACAAGGTTTCATCTGCCTTCAATTCCAGTTTCTTCCGAAGCCGTGAGCGGCTGATGTAAAAACTGGAGGGCTGGATGTGCAGGATTTCGGCGATTTCCTTGGAATCTACCCCGATTTTCAGGTAGGCACACAGCCTGAGATCGTGTTCCGAGAGGCCGGGGAACCTGTTTTTCAGTTTTTTGAAAAATTCCTGGTGCAACTCATCCAGTTGCATTTCAAAGATTTGGTCCTCGGCTTTGATGTACGATTCCAGCAGCCGTTCCATCTCTTTCCATTTGATTTTGAAAAGGGACGGATTCTCCTGTGCAATCGCAGACTTTTCTTTCAGGGTGAGCAGCAGCCGGTTTTTCTCTTCGTTCGCCCTGGCCTGTTTGGCCAACTCGATCGTTTTGCTGCGCAGGTTTTTTTTCAACGCATCGTACTCCGCTTGCAACCGCTCCTGCTCCAGCAGCAGAATTTCCTGTTGGTGCGCATCGGCCTGTTGTTGCAAAGCCTGTTGTTCCTTTAGCAGGAATTTTTCCCGTTGTTTTTCCAAAGATCGCCTCTTCCAGTAGTGTGCCGCAAAAACCAAAAAAGCGGCCAGCAGCAAATAAGCGCCAAGGGCCGGCCACGAACGGTGCCAGGGCGCTGCTACCCGTATGGTCATGGATTGAACGCTTGACACGACATCTCCGATTTTTGCCCGAACCTGGATCGTGTAATCACCGCCGGCCAGATCAATGAATTTGGCTGAATGATCGGCTGACCACGCACTCCACCGATCGGAGTCGTTGTGCCTGAACTGGTACAAAACATCATCCCGGTTGGGCACGATGAAGTCAATTTTCAGGTTGTTCAACCCGGACGGTACCTCTATTCCCGAATGAGCCACTATGCTCCGATCGGTATTGAATGCTTCGACTTGCCTGAAAACCACGAAAAAATTGTCTTTGCCCGGACTGTCCGCCTGCCTCCGGTGTCGCAGCAGGAAGCCGCTGTTGGAGGGGCAAAAATCGTAATCGTTATGCAGCGGGCGAAGCCGAAATGTGCCGGACAGCAAGCCCTCTATTTCTGCCGGCATCTTCAGCGGGGTCTCTTTTTTGACAAAATTCCGGTCGCCGGCGCGGAATGTGTACGTGTACCGATCCGTCACGACATGGACGCCCGCTTCGTCTTTCAGCAAAAAAGGATCGTTTCCCTGAAACGTATCCTGCGGAAAAATCAGCCTGTTTTCGGGGTAAAATTGGGCATCCAGCACCGCCCGGATGATGCCGAAATTGGGGATGTTGATCCACAGGATATCCTCGCCTTCGAGAATCAGTTGATTGCAGGAACCGGCGATCAGATCCATTTTTTTCAGGAAAGCCCATGCCGTCCCCGATTTTTCAAAAATGGAAATGCCGTTGTAATTCCCGGTAAGCAAATGGTTTTTGAAAGGCAAAATGGTCCATACGCCTTCCGGGCTACCCACTTTTTCCACATTCCCGGCCTGCACGTTGAACAGCCCCCGGTCGTGCCCCATGAACAGGGTGCCGTCTATGTTTTCCAGGGTCCAAACCTGTCCTTCGGTACCCGGAACAAGTTGAAAATCAAAAAACTCCCGGTTGTTGTCCAGCGCTTGCCATGGAGAGCGGTACAGCCCCTGGTTGGTGCCGAGGTAAAACGTTCCGTCTTTCAGCAAGGCCGAATGGCCCGCGCCGAAATCGCCCCGGTAGTCGTAAAAGGTGGTGAACCGGCTTTCCAGACTCAAGGCCGACACGCCGTAGTCCATGCCTAACCACAGTTTGCCTGCCGGGCCGTAGTGCATAGACAGTACCGTGTTGCTGGGCAACCCCTTGTATTTGTTAATGTGGTGAATGATTTTGCCCCGTTTGTCGGCGATATACAAGCCTTTCAGCACCGTGCCGAAGGCAAGATAATCGTTGCCGAACGGCTCAAAACGGAACACTTTGGCCGCTCGCAGGGCATCCGACAGGTTGTTGATCAGGCGGCTCCATTGGCCGGATGCAAAGCGGTACAAACCCGCATCCCGCGTGACGAGGACCAGCCCGCCGCTGTCCTGATAAATACCGGCGATTCGAAGTGGCGCCTTGTCGGGGTAATCGGAAACTTTGCGAAGCGCAAACCCGTCGAACGTGTACAACCCGAGTTTTTCGTCGGCCAGATACAGGGTGCCGCTCACCGAAAAACTACCGGAAAAACGATGCGGGGCCGGCGTCTTGATGATTTGCCGGGATTTGTACACGTAGATGTTCTGGGAGGAAACAAAAACGACGTCGTCCTTGATCCGGTGAATTTCCCAAAACTCCTCGTTCACCTCCTGCACAACGTCCTGAAAGGGATACAAAGACGTGTACTCGAAATGCTGAAGTCCGGTTTTCTTCCAAACCCCAAAGTCCAGATCGGAGCCGGTGTACAGGAGCGAGTCGCCGGCCACTAATAACGACCGGGTTACGCCCTTGCTGCCTTTGAAACTGTTCCAGGTGACGCCGTCAAATTCCACCAACCCCTTGTCGGACGCCATGTACACGATGCCGTTCGGGGCAGCGTCTATATCCCAGATTTTGCCTTTGTGGTGGTATTGGGCGGGGGTATAGTTCTGAATCAGCGGAACACCTTTCTCCGGCAACACCTGTGCAGAAACCGCAAATGTCCCACACCATAGCAGGTAAATACTCCAAAACCATTTCTGTAGATGGATGAGCATACTCAAGGGCGCAGGCTTGTGGGTGGGGATATTGCACCACAGATTTCACAGATTCACACAGATTTATCTGTGAATAATCTGTGTGAGTCTGTGAAATCTGTGGTGAAATAAAATTCGACTATGATACCTACTCCACAACGAGTTTCCGGACGAGAACGGAACCGTCGAGAAGACGCAGTTTAACAACATACACCCCGCTGCGGTTCATTCCCGTAGTCGGGAGGACCGATGTGTTTTGCAACGACACGATCTGCTTTCCGGCGAGATCAAACACCTCTGCCTGCCGGGCCAAAAGACCCAACTGAACCTGCTCGCCGGATTTTACCGGATTGGGAGACAACCGCACTGCCCACTGATCCGAATCCGGGTTTCCGGTGCTTGTACCGATGGCATCATAAAAGTACAGGTTGTCCAAATACACCGTATTGTCGCCGGTGGGCTGGCCCACGAGGATGTACTGGGCAAGGTGTTCGCGGGTGGTCAGGCCGGTGAAATCGCTGAGCGGGATGTCGAGGCCGACCCATTGGCCTTGTGCCGGCGCCTGAAAATTAACCTGATGCTCCACGTCGTCGCCGCCGCCGAACGCGCCGTCGGCGCCAAAGTCCACGAGTTTGATTCCAAAGAATGTGAAATCAGCCGACCACACATCGAGGTGTACATGTGTCATATCCGTGATGTCCAGTTGATTGGCTACAGTTTCGATGCCCACAAAATCCAGCAGAGAGTACTTCTTGGTCGCGTTGCCCTGAATGGCAATATCTTCCAGGACGGCTGCCGACCATGGGGTGCGCCAGGTGTCTACGGGCACATTGGTGTAGGCGTCGCTGAACATGGAGATCACGTCGGCAGGGTTACGGGTGGGCGTGGGCGCTGCCGTGAGGGGTTCGGTAGCAGCGCCTTTGTAGAAGTACAGGTTGTCCACATACACCGTATTGGCGCCGCTGGGTTGGCCCACGAGAATGTACTGCGCGAGGTGTTCGCGAGTGGTCAGGCCGGTGAAATCACTGAGCGGAATATTGAGGCCGACCCATTGGCCCTGCGCCGGGGCCTGGAAATTGACCTGATGCTCCACGTCGTCGCCGCCGCCGAACGCGC
>CAYMQY010000010.1:21104-26758 GCA_964392655.1 uncultured Saprospiraceae bacterium | reverse complement strand
GCCGGGGCCTGGAAATTGACCTGATGCTCCACGTCGTCGCCGCCGCCGAACGCGCCGTCGGCGCCAAAGTCAACGAGTTTGATACCGAAGAACGTGAAATCAGCCGACCACACATCCAAGTGCACATGTGACATGGCGGTGATGTCCAGTTGGTTGGCCACGGTTTCGATGCCCACAAAATCCAGTTGCGAGTACTTTTTGGTCGCGTTGCCCTGAATGGCAATATCGTCCAGAACGGCTGCCGACCAGGGGGTGCGCCAGGTGTCCACGGTCACGTTGGTGTAGGCGTCGCTGAACATGGAGATCACGTCGGCCGGGTTGCGGGTGGGCGTGGGTGCTGCCGTAGCGGGTTCGGTCAGGATGCTCTTGTGGAAGTACACATTGTCCACATACACCGTGGTGGTTCCTGTGGGCTGGCCCACGAGGATGTACTGTGCGATGTGTTCGCGGGTCGTAAGGCCGGTGAACTGGCTCAACGGGATGTCGAGGCTGACCCATTTGCCTTTCGCGGGCGCAAGGATGTTGACCTGGTGCTCCACGTCGTCGCCACCGCCGAACGCACCGTCGGCGCCGAAATCCACGAGTTTGACTCCGAAAAAGGTAAAATCGGGCGACCATACGTCAATGTGGAAATAGAGCATCTCGGTGATGTCCAACTGGTTGGCCACGGTTTCGATGCCCACAAAATCCAGTTGGGAGTACTTCTTGGTTGCGTTGCCCTGGATCGTGATGTCGTCCAGTACAGCCGCCGACCAGGGGGTGCGCCAGGTGTCTACCGGTACGTTGATGTACGGACCGCTGAACAGGGAGATCACGTCGGCCGGGTTGCGGGTGGGCGTGGGCGCTGCCGTCGCGGGTTCGGTGGGTGCGCCGCCAGTTGGATTGAACGTGATGTTGTCGAAATAAATGATGTTGTCCTGGCCTCTGCCGCTCAGGTTGAAATCCGGGAAAATGATGATTTGGTCGTAAGCGCCCTCCGAAGCGGGCGGGTTTGGAACGGCGGAGAAATCGAACGTCAGTTCCTCCCATTGATTCACAAGGGTGTTGGCTACCTTGATCTCCGGCAAAGCCCAGCCGGAAGGAGCCGCCAGTTTGATGCCCACATCGCTGATGACCGATTTCCACACCATGATTTTGATGATGGAATTGGTCGAATCCAGCACGAACGGGCCAATGTCGGCGCCATGCAGGGACTCGCAACCTGCCCAGGGGTTTCCGCTTTGCAAAGCGGTGAATTTGGCCACCTTGGCCGAGGTGTTGATCCCGCTTGCGTCGGGATTTGTGATAATCTCCAGCGGCGGATTGGTGTTGTTTTCAAAAACGGTCCAGGTCCAGCCGGCGCCTTGCCCACCCGTTTCAAAGTTGATCGGTGCGTTTTGAGCAAAGTTTGCCGATGCGAAGAGCATCAGAAACAAAATGGCAAAATTTTTCATAATTCGATAGTTTTTGAATGAATGGCAGGAGCAACAGCATGTACACCTGCCCCTGTTTTTAAAATTTCAATTTTTCATTTTTGTCCCAAATTCCCCAATAAGCGCCCACTTCACCTTCGGCGCCCACTTTCCAGGACTCGTCGAAGGAAGAGAAGTAGAAACTCTCGATGCGCTCGTCCATAGCCCATAATTGCGTGTTGATGAAGTACTTCATGGCATTTATCCGGGACGGGACGGCGCTGCCCAGCGATTCGCCCTGACTGGGCCAGCCGGTTTCGGTGATGATAACGGGTTTGCCTTTTCCGGACTCCCGCGCCTGTTTGTACATCTGCTGCATGTGCTGAAGCGAATACTCGAATGCGGTACCTTCCCAGTACGGGTAACAGTTGCACAGGATCACATCGCAGGCATCGGCAAGTTCCGGCAGTTGCGAAAACTCGTAGTAGGCATCCACGTATCCAACCGGTATGTTCGGCAGGGCTTGTTTCACCTGCCGGATGCAGTCGAGCAGTTCGGCTACCGACAAGTCTTTCCGGTACAGCACTTCGTTGCCCACTGCGGCGATGTCCACCAGCCCGTTGTTGGCCAATTGAATCAGGTTTTCCAGTTCCTCGCGGTTTTTGTCGCGGTCTTTTCCCAACCAGGCGCCCACGAGGGTTTTGATGCCCAGGTCTTTGGCCACTTTGGGAATCAGTTCGTTCCCCTCGATGCAGGAGAACGAGCGCACCCAGCGGGTGAAGGGTGCTAAAATTTGCATTCGGCGCCGGATTTGCGCCTCCGAAATGTGGTCGCCGGGTTTTTGGCCGTCTTCGTAAAGACTGAAGCAAATCCCGTGCATACCGCCGTGCAAAACTTCCAGAAACAAACTCCGGATATCGTCTTCCGACTTGTCGTCGAAGAAACTTTCGCGCAGACTGCGGCTGCCTTCCTGAAAGTTCAGGTATTTTTCTGCCCTGTACGACATGGTGTGGTGTGTGAATTTTTGTGTGAACGAATAAGCGATCTTCGAAGGTTTGCGCCCAGCTTGGTGCTTTCACCAAGCGGCCCCGCGTAGAGCCGCTTGGTGAAAATACCAAGCGGGGCGGTGAAATCCCTTCGGCACTTAGTGCTAAATAGTTACGAATTGTCCTCCCGGTAGCGATTACAACTCCCCTCGCCTGCTGACCAATTCTTCCTTGATGGCTCTGGCCTTGGTTTCGGTCAGGTCGTAGCCCCACATGACCCAAACGGCCAGTCCGGCAGTCAGCGCCGGCACCAGAATATCCGCCAAGCGCAGGCGTGTGAGTGTTTCGGCAGATTGCACGGCGGCGTTTTGGTCGAAACCCACAAGTTTCAAAACCAGACCGCCCAGTACCAAGGCAAGCCCCTGTCCGAGTTTTACCATCCACCAGTAGATGGCCCCGAAGGTGCCCTCCTTGCGGGGCATGCCGTTGTTCAGTTCGTCGAGGTCGCACACATCCGCCGTCATACTCATCATCAGGGTGAACAGACCGCCGATACCGAACACCATGAGCGGGATGGGCATGAACATCAACCAGGGATTGCCGGGACTAAAGCCCCACCATTTCAGGAGGTAGCCTATGATGGACAGGACGGTTGACACGATGAATGCCCTGCGTTTCCCCCATTTGTTCGACATCCAGGTGATAACCGGAATAATCAGGAGCGCCGTCACTATGGCGCTGATGGTGGAAAACCAGGCCGGCCAAGTGCCAGCGCCGGCGTAGTCCCCTTTGAACAGGTAAAACACGATGATGAAATAACTGAACGAGGCGACCATCTGAAATCCGTTGAACACCAAAAATGTAGCCCCGCACAACCGCACGAAGGGTTTGTTTTTGAAAATAAGCACCATAGTGCGCAGCAGGCTTTTCATGTTGTTCAGCAGGTTCTTCAGCGTCAGTTCGTCCCGGTTGGTCAGGTTGGTCTGGTCAATTTCCTTGCAGAACAGGGCAGGCAACACACCCAGTACTATGCACGCGACCCCGACCAGGATAGACAAACTCCGAACACCTTCTGCCTGGGTGGCAAACAATTTGGGATCGGCAATGAGCACCCAGAACCAGGGCACGATCATCCAGGCAAACTGCCCCACGGTTTGGGAAAAACCCATCAAGCGCGTGCGCTCGTTGTAATCGGAACTCATTTCATAGCCCAAACCCATGAGCGGCGTGGAAAAAATGGTGTTTCCGGTCAGGAATACGAGGGAAAGGATCAAAAAATACCAGAAGTTGTACATCTGCGAGTTCGCCGCGTCGAGCTGCCACAACGCAATGAACATCAAGCCGCTCCAGATGGCGCCGATGAAGATGTACGGCTTTCTGCGCCCGTACTTCGAGGTGGTGTTATCGGAAATATAGCCCATGATCGGGTCGGTGACGGCGTCGTAAATGCGCGGCAGCCCACCCAGCAGACCGGCCAGAAACGGATCCATTCCAAAGGCGGTGAGCAGGAAAAAGGAGAATACACCCAAGGCGCCCGGCAGCAAATTGTTGACTAAGTGCCCCGCTCCGAAGGCGGCTTTTTGTCCCAGAGGGATTTTGTCTTTCGCAGGTGTGTGTAAATCCGACATAGGCGTTGCTTGTTAAGTTGGTTGAGCAGTTGACTGGTTGATAGGTTGATTAGAATTCAGTCGCAGTCAAGGAATTCGAATCAGCAGCGTCTGAATCGCTTTTCCGTTGATGGTAAATTCTATTGATTTTGATTGCAGGGTCAGTTGTACTCCTTTGGGCTTTTCCGCAGGGTTGAACAACACGACGGCTATGGTTCCGTCGGGATTTTTGACTGCCGTCATCTGAAGTTCCTCGTCGGGATTTTCAAATCCGATCCGCAGGGCGCCCGGACGGATGAACCGGCTGAAATGGGCCATCGCATAGTACAGCGGCGTGAAGTACACTTCGTCGCGTTCGGGGTCTGCGATCACCGGGGCAGTACACCAGTTTTTGGCCCAGTTGGGGCCGCCCTGCCGGTCGAGGATCATGTTCCAGTCCACCCAGCCGTCCACCCGATTGTTGAGGCAACCGATGATGTCGCGGGCATAGCGGAACACGGGCACGTACTTCGGGTGCAGGTGCTTTTGCGCCTCGGGTGCCCAGTCCCAGCCCCAGTCGGTGGCTTCTTTGGACCAGTACCAGGCGTCGTCGTTCCACCGGGGCACCTCGGCGTCTATGCAGGCTTCGGTCTGGATCAGGTGTTTGTCGGGCGCTTTCCGGTGTACATACTGCAACGCCTCGGGGAAGAAGTCCACGGTGCCGGCATACCAGTGCACGGCCGTGCCGTCGAAGTAATTGGCGGCCGTTTCGTCGCCGAACATGACATCCACCCATTTTTTCAGTTCCTCGTCGCGGTTTTGGTCAAAGCCGAGAATTTTCACCGCGTGTCCGTTTTTTCGCAGCAGTGGCCCGAGGTGGTTTTTCACAAAATCGGTCATTTCCCGGGGGGTGTAGTGCATGCTTTCCCAGTTACTGTCGTTGCCAAGCGGCTCGTTCTCGACCGTAATTCCCCAAATGTCAATGCCCTGTGCGCGGTAAGCGTCTATGTATTTGGCGAAAAACAAGGCCCAGGTATCGTAGTACTTCGGCAGGAGTTTGCCGCCGCGCCAGTCGTTGTTGTCCTTCATCCAGGGCGGCGCCGTCCAGGGAGAGGAAATAATTCTGAAACCATCCTTCGAAACCGCCTGTGCGGCCTTGATCATGGGCACGATATCGTCGAGGTCTTCTGCAATGGAAAAATGCTCCAGTGCGGTGTCGCCTGCTATCGGTGCGTAGGAATAGTTGCCCAGGGAGAAATCGCAGGAGTTGATGTGCGTGCGCGTCAGGGAGTACCGCGCGCCGGATTCCCCGAAATACGCTTCCAGGATTTTGCTTTGGTTTTCGCGGCCCATCCGCCCGAACAGGTGGGCAGATGCCTCCGTGAACGAACCACCAATGCCGGTGATGGTTTGGTACTTTTCATCGGGCAAAAGGCTGATGCTCGCCCGTTTGTCAACGTCGGGAAATTCGGTTCGTTTGGTCAGTTTGTTGCCGCTTGCGGAGGTTTCAAAAATATCCACTTGCATCATAGTTCGGTTTGCACAGCCGCTAACTAAGAGCGCTATGAGCGAAATACCAGCCGTATGTAGTTTGACAGACTTCATGTTTTAAATCCCGGGGTGAAGCCCCGGGTGAGTAGATAGCGCCCTTTCAGGGCTACGCGACATTCATCATTCATCATTCATCATTC
>CAYMQY010000010.1:9439-21004 GCA_964392655.1 uncultured Saprospiraceae bacterium | reverse complement strand
CATTCATCATTCATCATTCATCATTCTCACCGGCGGTTTCACGGTTTTCATCAAGGCCGCTTTGTCGCCGTTAAAGGTTTTGGTTATCGGCTTTCCACCGCGCGTGAGGCCGTCGAACCTTCCGGCATCCACCAGGTCCCAAAGGGCGTATTTGGCCTGCCCCTGCACGTTGAAAAGCCCGAAATGATTTTCAGAGCCTCCAGGGTTGGCGGCGTCTTTCCAGGGTTCGTCAAAGGCTTCGAAGTAAAAACAGGTAATGCGGGCGGCATCGGTCCATGTGCGCATGTGGTGGTAGTAAATTGCCGATTTGTATTCATCCACCGCCCGGGAACCGGAGTTGCCATAGAGTTCGTTGCAACTCGTAGCCCAGCCGGTTTCGCCGATGTGTACGGGCTTGTTTACCCCCAGGCTTTTCATGTAGCGAACCACCTGCTCGTATTGCATTTTGGCATAGTCCCTTGCCCGGAGCATGGCGGCCTCTGTTTTTTCGAGGTCGGTCATGCCCACTTCGTCTTTCCTCGTGCCCCAAAACCATGGGTTGTAATGCGTATCGTGCATGGGGTAAGTGTGCATGGAGATATAGTCAACCGCTTCGATGAGGCGGTTCAGGTCGGCCACATGGTAGCTGCTGTCGCCGCCGCCCCAGGAGGCGAAGTTGTCGGAGCTGGTGATCCAGAGTGTGGCCGGCAGTTCGCCCTTTTTTTTCAGGTTTTGCAAGTGGTTGACCCATTTCAGGATAACCCCGGGCTGCACATAGTACCGCTCGGCCCATTTGACCATGGCTTCGTTGCCCACCGCAATGATTTTGACAATGTCGGGGTACTGGTTGGCCAGGGCCACGGCCCGGTCAATTTCGGCTGTATTTTTTTCGCTCTCCGCGTGGTGGTCGGGCGGGAGGTCGGTCCAGGCATTTTTGCAGTCTATCCAGGCGCCCAGCATCAGGTACATTTCAAAATTTTTATGCTCCTGTTTCAACTGCCGGATGGCCGCGAGCAAGTTGGCGGCCTCGTCGTAGTACACGTTGTAGGTACGGAGTATTTTGATGCCCATGGCCGACAGGATCAGCAGGTCTTCTTTCAGTTGGGGAATAGTGGGCTGGATCGCTCTGCTGTTTTCCCGGTAGCCGCCAAAGGAAATGGCCTGATACCCGGGATTGCCCAGAATATCGGCTGCGGTCTTGTAGGTCGCCTCGGGAAGGGAGGCGCAGGTGAGCAACTGCGTCGTGGCCATGAGCAAAAGCAATATCTGGTTTATGTGTTTCATGTCAGTCTCTGAGCCTTGTTTTGCGTACCGAGACCAGTATCTGCCGGATGGCACCGCTCCGTTGAAAAACCTGCCGGCTTGTCGCCTCGTCCAGTTCCAGGGTATCGAATGTGGCTGATTTGCCGTCGGCAAAAACGAGTTCGAGGCGGTCGTTTTCCTGAATCCGGTACACCACCGGAATCTGGCAGCAGGTGAAGCAAAGGGCGTCCGGCTCAAGTGCCAGCCGGACGCGCGCACCGCGCACATCCACGTATTCCACCGTTTGCGTTTCCCGCAAAAACTCCCTTTTCCGAAGCAGGCAAGGGTTGAACGACAACCTGCCCGACCGAACGACCACGCCAAGTTCGCCGAACCGAGTCAGAATGTCTTCCTTCACCTGGCCGGTCATGCCGGGCTGCTGGGCGCCCCGGTGCAGCGGCGTGTGCGAGTAGGGATCGGTGGGGAAGGCGCCGTACAGTTCGGGCGATTTGTGTACGCCGATGCCGGCTTCTATTTCATAAAAATGCTCCAGCAAGCGGCCCGTCACCGCCGCGTCGGCGCCCTCGCCGATGGCCTTCAGGCAGCATTCCTGCACGGCAAGCAGCAGTTTGGACACCATGTGCCAGTAGATAGAACCCAGTCCCTCGTAGGCGAAAAAAGTGCCCGAGCGACCGGTGAAAGCCTTGTGCTGGAACACAGTTTCGAACAGGTCGAGCACCAGTTGCCGGTCTTTGGCCACCAGGTCCTGGTACCCGTTTTCCGCCAGTGCATCCAGCGCAAGACTCAGGTCTTTGGCGTTGCGGAAGTTGCCGTTGAAATGAAAACCACCTGCGTCGTCTCGCTCCACCACTTGCGTATTGCCTTCGGCGATGAGCCACCAGATCAGTTCCGACGCTTGCGCATCGGCGGCGGGAATGGAGTTTTTTTGCAAAAACCCGGGAAGGTTTTTGTTGGGGTACAGGATATAACTGTACTGGTCATCGCGGAACAGGGCGCTGTTTTTCAGGCCGTCCAACACCTCCAGTGCTTCCTCCGAACGCAGGTAGCAGGCGCTCAGCACGGCCACTTGGCCTTCGAGCATTTCGCCGAGGTGGGCAACGGCGATACCGCCATCGCCGACCGACATCAGGTTGTACGCGTGGTACAGGTTGTCGGGGCGTCGGTTGGCACGGATGGAATGCTCCGTGAAATCGAGGCACACCTGCACGAAGGTCCGCAGCCCCGCCAGGGATATGCTGCGTTTTTTGCCCCAGAAGCCGTTTTGGTAAATCTGCTGCCGGTAATCGGACGCGGCGGCGCCAAGACGATCGGCGACGGCTTTTCGGTCGCGGTCGTGGATTTCTCCGGAAAGCAAGGGGCTGAAATGCAGGAGCGTTTCCCGGGCACTGTGGTAAAATTCCATCAGTTCACCCGAGATTCGGGTGTTTTCCAGGTCGGATTCGTCCAGCAGACTCTGGAAAAACTTGAGAAAACGACGCAGGTAGCACAGCGTGACCATTGAGACGCCGTTGCCGACCAGGGCGTTGTTGGCGTCGTTCCATTCGGGCCGCTGGGTGTTCATCCAGATACCGGCCTCCGGCACGAGGTTCGATATTTTGGCCAGCAGGGTAGCCAGTATTTTTTCAAGAAAATTGACCCGGTAAATCTCCTCGCCTTCCACGGTGAGTAGGGCGCCGTCGGCCCCCAATGCTGCGCGTCGCTGCCGGATTTTGGCGTCCCAGGCGTGGTCGAACTCGATCGTGTCCTGGGGATTTTGGAGCAATTGCTCGTAGGGTTTGATGACGTAGGGCACTGCGGCGTACACAAACCAGTCCCGGTCGAAACAGGCCGACAGGCGTCCCGGGTGGTATTTTTCCAGCAGTTCGATGAGTTTTTGGAGGTAAATAATCTGGTGGTCGCCCCAGTATCCGATGTACGACCAGGGATTGTCCGGCTCAATGGTTTCCCAGTCGAAACCGCCCTTGGTGACCCGGTAGGGATTGTACCCATCGAAGGTGGAGGCGTTGAGAAACTTGAAGATCATGCCTTCCACAAATTCGGGGAACGAGCAGGCCAGCGCCTCCCAGTTCTGGAAAATATCCCGCCAGTTGCCTTCGTAGTCCAGCACCTTGGAGCCGTCCGTTTCGTGCTCGGTATTGATGGAAAAATAATTCCACGGACGGCTGGGGTCGCCGTGCCGGCGGCTGAATTTCAGGGGCAAATACTCCAGCCCGAGCCGCATCAGATCGGCATCGTTTTCTTTTTGCAACGCTTCCCGCAGCGCAGCGAGGCTGACCGCCTCCGGCAAACCGCCGATAAACGCGCCGTTTCGGGCAGCCACGTCTTTGTTTGCCTTTTGCAGGTACGAGACGAAGTCCTGTTTTTCGATTTGGTAGTTGTCGTCAAAAACGCCCCCGCGCAGGATGTTGAACAGCGCATTGGAAAAATGGCGAGTATCGTTGAGCACATCGGAGGTGAACTGAAGGCCATCGGCGCCGGCCACGAGATGAATCAGGTTTTGCGTCCCGGCGTCAATGTCCTGCCGGAGTTGCTCTGCCGGGTCGGCGGCACTCAGGAGCCATTGGCGGAGCGCCACAACCTGGGTCTGGGTCTGGTTCACATTGGCCGTGATGGACCAGGTTTTCCGGGCGCCGCCGGCCAGCACGAGTTCCGAGGAAACGAAGTAGGCGCCTTTTTCGCCCTTCACGTCGCGTTCGGCCTGCACGCGCTGCTTTTGCCTGAAGGCATTCAGTTGCAGGGAGGAGAGCAGGTGCGTCACATTTTCCAGACCGGTGTGCCACGCGATGTTGGCCTTCAGGGCCTCGCTCGGCTCGGCCTTGTCCACGATGATGGCGCTCAGGGCAAAAATTCCGATACCTGCGGCGGGTTCCAGTTCGCTTCTTTTGTAGGCGTCCACGAGGTTGCTGGTGGTGGCTTGCAGGGAACTGGGCACGCCGCAGGGCATGATGTTCTGGATGCCGTCGAGCAGCACAATCCGGCATTCGGCGTCCGAGGTATTGACCAGCTCAGCCTTCCGGACAAACCCGAACTTCTTGCTCGAATTCCACTGGTATCTGAAAATCAGGCCCAGGGTGTGGTTGATTTCCTCAAAAATGATCTTGTTTCCGAAAACGGATTTGTACAGGTTCCGGCTGACGGCGTACCGGTCGAGGAAGCGTTCAGAAAACGGCTCCCACACCAAAACCTCGCCCCGGACTTGCACCTGAAAAATGGTTTTGCTGCCGGTCAGGTCGGCAGACTCGGTGATCTTGTCGTCGGTGTAGTACGGGAACAGGGCGAATTCGGGGTTCTTGCGTCCTGCGGTCAGGCCACCGTTGCTGGAGATGAACATCCAGTGGTTGGAATCACTGACGATGCTCATAAAAAAGGGGCGCATGCGGTCGCAGTTGGCGATCCGGAGGTAGCGCTCGTTTTCGTGCACGACCATCGTCATGTCCACCTTTTTATCCGAAGATGCCTGATTCACGTGTTACCTGTTTTTGATGAAAAATAGCGAAGCAATTTTCAGCACAGATTCCACAGATTTTCACAGATTTTACACGGATAAATCTGTGAAAATCTGTGGAATCTGTGGTGAAATCGTATACTGTGGGAGATGCCTAAGTTGTTACTCAATTCTTTTCCTGATACACCCGCACATAATCCACGATCATTTGCTGCGGGAAAGGCGTCTGGGGCACGGGGAACCCGACGTAGTTGCCGCCGACGGCCACGTTAAGAATTATAAAAAACGGCTGATCGTACACCCACTCACCCGGCACGTCGCCGCGCCCGATGCGCTGGTACAGGTAGTCGTCCACGAAAAAGTCAATCTTGTCGGCATCCCACTCGACGGCGAAAACGTGAAAATCGGCATCGAACCGGCCATTGGCGAGGGAATACCCTTTGGTAATCGGGTTTCCGCCCGAATAGCCCGGCCCGTGCAGGGTTCCCTGGATGATATGAGGGGCCTGTCCCCGGAGTTCCATGATGTCAATTTCGCCGCACTGGGGCCAGTTCACGGTCTGAATGTTGGAGCCAAGCATCCAGAACGCGGGCCATACCCCCGGGCCGTACGGGGTTTTCAGCCGCGCCTCAAAGCGGCCATACTGCTGCTCGAACAGGCCCTGGGTTTTGATGCGCGCCGAACTGAAGTTGTTGCCGTTGCGCAGCGCCGTGAGCACGAGGTTGCCCTGTCCGTCCATGGACACATTTTCGGGTGCGTCGGTGTACGACTGCAGCTCCGCGTTTCCCCAGCCGTTTTGACCGGTGCCAAGGTCGTAGGTCCATTTGGCGGCATCGGGTTGTTCGCCGGCAGCGCCCTCGAACTCGTCGCTCCAGGTCAGTTGCCAGTTGCGCTCAGGCAACTTTTGAAAATCATCGGGCTTGCAGCCCCAGAACGTTAACGATAGCAGGAGTGTCGTATGGAGGGCTGCTGTTCCGAGTTTGTGCATGGTATTCATAATTTAAAAGTTGTGGGTTATGATGCAGGCGAATCAATTTCGGAAATAAATATTGTCCAAAAAGATGTCGCCGTTGCCGTCAAACTTGAGTTGAATCACATTGCTCAACACCACCGGTGCAAACGACGTGAGCGGTATGTCTATGCTTGTCCAGCCCGACGTGGGCACGGTGAGTGTAACGGGCGTTTCGACCGGGCCGGGACTGATGAGGTATACCTTGAGCGACGAGGAATTGGCCGACCAGAAATCGAGGTGCAGGAAATTTTTCGTGGATACGTTCTGGGCGCTGCCGAGTTGAATGCCCTGGTAGTTCAGGCCGGCGTATTTCAGGGTGTTGTTCCCCTGAATGGGCACCTGCGTCACCACGGTGGCTTGTCCCCAGTTCGGGTTCAGGTCTGTTCCGGGTATGTTGGTGTAGACGTTGCTGAATACTGAAATCACATTACCAGCGGGAACCGTGGGCGAGGGTGCGGCTGTGGTTGGTGCCGTTGGCGGAGTGCCTGCACTGTAGAGATAGATATTGTCCGCGTAGAAACCCGGAATGTTGCCGCCTTCGTCCACAAAAATGATTTGCCAAAGTTTGCTTCTGTTGCTCAGGCCGGTAAAATTTGAAAACGGTATGTCCAGACTGATCCATTGCTGGGACTGAGCCACCGGTATACTGGTTGTGAAAGCGCCCGTGCCGCCCGTTCCGTTATCAACTACTTCGATTTTGAACGATCCATTGGCCGGCAGGGTACTCGGAAGATAAATGTCCGCGTGCAAATGCGTCATGGCGGAGGCATCCACAGTAGGGGACGAGAATTGAATCCCGACAAAGTTGAAGTCGGTGTAGTTCAGTACGTGGTCTCCATTTACCTCAAAATCAGCGGAAAGGGTGGTTTGAAAGGGCGCCCAATAGCCGTTGTAGTAGTCCACCGGCACATTCGTGTACGCATCGCTGAAAAAGGAGATGACCTTCGCCGGGTCGCGAGTGGGCACAGGCGCGGGCTGGAAATTGCCCACGGACTGTATGGTCAGCGAACCCTTGGCCACCGCCCCGCCCAACGTGGCGGTAATGGTCGCGTTGCCCGGTCCGCCGACCACCGTGACAAGCCCCGACGCGTCCACCGTGGCGACGGATTCGTTGGAGGAGACAAACTCAAAATACGCCGGAGTGACATTCACTGTCTGGTTTATTCCCGACGGCAGGTTGAATGTCGAATTCAAACCGCCGATGCTTTTGGTAACGCCCAAAAAGGAGGTCTCCACCTGATCCTGACCGTTCAGGATTGCGTGCTGCGGATGGGCAATGGTGCCGAGTTTTTCAAATTTCACTTCGTCAATCCAGAAGGTGTAGCCCCGGTCGTTTTCCGGGCCTTCGGAATAAAAGAACATCCCCCGCTCATCGGTGAGGTTGGCCGGGTCGGGAATCGGAATGATGTATTTCTGCCAGTTGGTTGTCACGGGCACGCCCGTTATCGAGGCCTGGTATTTGTTTGCCCCGAGGTCGTTCCCGAAACCAAGCACATCAATATTGGCGGCCTGGGAGGCTTTCATCCAGAACGTCAGGGCATTGTAGCCCGACAAGTCACGGCCGGTGCCGGTAAAAAACGTGCCGCCGGCATAAGCACCACGTGGGTCGCCGGCATCGGGCACCTCAAAACGCATGGACGTAGTGGTGTTGTTGTAGGTCACCGAGTTGTCCACATCGAATGCCGTGGGCACGGAGCCACCAAAAGCGGCGTAATTCAGTCCCGGGCTGAAGGTGTTGATGAACACCTCGGGATTGGTAGGGTTGCCAACCGGTTGCAGGTCGGAAAGGTCGCGTTGGCAACTGCCCAACAGCGCAGCAAGCATCCCGACGGGGGCATATTTCATCAAGCGGGTGAAGATTGTTGTGCTCATATCGTCACGAGTTTTATTTGCCAATGTTAATGAAGAGGTAGGTGCGGATTTCCCACTCGTTGCCGTTGTCGAAGCCGATCGCGTTGGGATCGGGCACGGGGTTTCCGGCGCCGTTCACGGTTTGAACGGGGGCATATCGCGGCGAGTAACGATCAAGTGTGCGGTAGGTGCCGCGCACGCCGAAGCGGGTATCCGGCAGGTTGAACCAGTCGGGTTTGCCGAGGGCAATGGACACGTCCGCCATGAGTTGCAGCGGGAACGTGAGGTTGAAATCGCGGTGGTAATCGTACGGCCCCCAGTCGTTGACCCGGACAAACGAGGTCATTTTCAGGGATTTGTACATCATCCGCAGGTCCATACCGTAGCGACTGATGGTGCGGGTATCGCTGCCGTTTGCCTGCGCGTCGCCGGCGTACAGGTTGGCGATAAAACCAAATTCGCGGCTTGTTTTGGAAACTAAACGGGCGTTTACTTCCCACAAATCCTGGGCAGGAGCGGCGCCCGGGAAGGCGAACGTAGTGCGCCCGTCGGGCAAAATACCGATGGCGGCATCCTGGGTGGTCGGCAGGTGGCGGTACACTACGCCGGCGCTGACGGCGAATCCAGCGTCTTCGCTGCGGTCGCTATCCCAGTTGTACATCCAGGTGCCGGGCGTGGGGTCGAAGGTGAAGAGCAGTTCGCCGGCCACCTGTTCGCGGTTTCCCCGCACCACAAACGGGTCTTCGAGGATGTTCCGGGGCCGTCCGGGTGCGGCCACATCTGCTGGAATGGGGCCTTCGATCGGTTTTTGCCACAGGAAGTTGGGCGCTATCTGGAGTTTGCCCAGCATGTAGGTGAACCCCGAAAGGAAGTTGTACTGGTTGCCGCTGCCGCTGTCTTTCAGCCGCCAGCCGGTGAAGGTCAGGGTTTGGTCGGCGCCGCCGTTGGCTACCAGGCCCATGGCTGCCGACTGGGCGTACCAGTTGAAGCGACCGCCCGTGTAGGTCAGTTTGATTTTTCCGCCAAAGTTGTCTTCCGCCCGAATCTGGTCCTTGTACGCGATGTACTGGCCGGGTTCGCCGCGCACGACCTGAAATTCGCGACCCTGCAACGGCTGTCCGGCCCAAAGGCCGCCGAGGTTCACGCCGAACTTGCCGAATGCGCGGTTGACGTGCAAGCCGAGCCGCCGGGTTTTGGGTTGCGGAATGGCAAAGGAACTTTCAGTGAGGCCGAGTTGGTCAAGGTCTTCGTGAAAAACGGCGGCGACGTTGGTCTTGCCAAGCGACTTTTGGTATTTCAGCAACAAGGCCGGGTTGGCGCCCCACCAGAGTTGCGGGCCAAAAGCCAGTTTGAAGCCTTGCAGTTCTTTTTTGCCCGCCACCTCAAAACCAAAGGGGGCTATGCCGTTGTACAAGTCAATTTGTGGGCCGTAGTTGGCTTCGGGGTAGAGGCCGAAGAAATCGCCCTCGTAGCCCCAGTGGTAGTGGCCGGTGCGGTAAAAACCCTTGAGATCAAAGTACTTGTGGTTCCATTCGTAACTGGCCTGATATACCTGAATCCGGTTCAGCGACTCCACCGTCAGGTTTCCGGTCGTGCTGTTCAGTTGCACACGGCGCCCGCGGTTTTCATAAAAAATCTGGTCAATCGGGTTGTTGGCTACATTGCCCAGCACGTTCACGTCCACATTTGCCCTGAAATTGGAAGTCGGATTGGCTTCCACGCCGATGAAAAAGGACTGCATGTGGTCGAAGCCCTGCTGGTCGGGGAAGGTGGTGCTGCCGGGGACCGGGTTCTGAGGTGTCGTGATCAGTTCGCCGCCGGTGTTGAAGGTCGAAAGTTGCGCACCCAGGCGGCTGATGCCGACCTTTTGTTGCCGGTTGCCCTCGAGGGCGGCTTTGTCGCCGCGGGCTTTCAGCCAGGCTGAAACGACCTGAATACCGGCAAAATGCTGCTGTAGTGTGGTTGCTGAGGCGCCTTGTGCGTACGGATCGAAGCGGTGCGCCTCGCTCAGGGCGTAGTACGCCGCCCGGGGGTAGAGTTGGTAATGCCCTTTGGCGTTGGTCGGGCCTTTGGCGCAGATACCGAACCACTCCTCGTTCATGTTGTTGTCGCCGGCCACATAGTCGAAAAGGTAGCCACCGTTCGACCACGAGGCGTTGTTGTCGTGTACGTCGAGGTTTGCCGTCTGGCCGTATTTCCACCAGCCGTCGCTGAACTGGAAGGTGAATCCGCCGAGGGAGTTCCCGGCTTTTCCGAGGCCTGCGGCATTTTCATAAATTTCTTTCCAGTTGGACACATCAAACATGGCCTGGGCCTGCTGGTCTTCCTCGTTGGTCTGGGCGTTGAAGGCATCGCTGCCGAATTCCGTCAGCAGGACGGGTTTTCCGTACTCCCGTTTTGCCCGATCGAAGAGGTCGAGGAACGAAACACCCCGGTACACATTGATCCCCAGAATGTCCACGTCCTTGCACTCGCGGGCGATGATGTCGAGGAACAGCAGGTCGCCGTTGCAAATGGCGACCGGGTGCGACTTGTCGGCGGATTTTATCTCCAGTACGGCCCGGTTGAACAGTTGGTACAGATGGTTGGCCCGCTGGGTGGACACCCGGTCTTGCACGGGGATGTCTTCGGTTTCGGCGCCATCCCAGAAAAGTCCGTAGTTGTTTTCGTTGCCCAGCAGGTACAGCAGCAGCCCCGGGGTGTTTTGGTACTCCTCGGCCACTGCTTTTACTTCTTTCAGCAGCAGGTCGCCCACGCGCGGGTCGGAGTACTCGGTGTTGCTTACCCATGCGCCGTCCAGCGTGAGGCCGTAGCGGCCAAAGGAGTGGTTGAGCATGGTGTAGATGCCGTGCCGCTCGTAAATATACTGTATCCACTTTTTGGGGATGCCGGCGTACACCCGGATCGTGTTGACGCCCATGTTTTTCAACAGCGTCATTTCGTCGTCAAGTGCTTTTTGGATGAAAGCGTCGGATTGATTCCAGAGGCTGAACGAGTAGTTGGTACCGATTGGGAAATAGTCCCAGTTTATACCGTTGACAAAAAATGGTTTGCCGTTCACTACGAGTCTGGCGCCGGCGGCGCCTTGCTCCACCTGAACCCGCGTGGACTGTGCCCATAGCGCGGTGGAGGAACTGGAAAAAACACACAGCAGAAAAAGTAGTAGTGCCCTCATGGATTTCGTCATGTTTGTTAGCAGCATAATAGTAAGGCCAAAAAACCTGCTGTGAATTTAGCGTTAACTGCTCGGGAAATCCATCTATACATCCTATATACAAGGGCGGAAAACACTTTGCCGGATATGGCAAAACACAGGCAAGGCAATATTTTTCAATGCTTTAAAAGCAATAGCCCGCGTCAAAAATTCGGAATTTTCCTCACGGGATATATACAAATTGAGCATCCGGTTTCAGGCTCCCGGCATGCGCAATAGCGTTTTGGTGGGTTTCATTTTCCCCGCCACCACCGGCTCACCAGCACCAGCACCACGCCGGGTATCCCGATCCAGATGGCTTCGCTTACCAAAATTCGCAAGCCCCATTTGCTGAAAAAGTCCCGTACCTCCAGCGGCGACACGCGGATAACCTGCACTGGAAAAAACAACCGCTCTTCGCTCAGCGGCCACCACAGTGCGCAACCCATGCCGCCGGTGGTAAGCATGTCGAGCAGCGGATGCGAGGCCGTAGCCAGGATAAACCAGAGCGCCATTTTCCACCAGTCCTTTTCCTGACGGTAGAACAGCCAGGCCACCAGCGTGCCGAAGCCCAGGGCAAAAGCCAGCGAGTGCGTCCAGCCCCGGTGTCCCCAGATGCTGGTGTAGGGCACATCGAACTGGAAGGCCAGCACGTCGGCGTCGGGAATGAAGGCGCAGGCCCCGGCGAGCAGCAGCGCCGTGGTGGTGGATTTTTTCGGAAAAAACGAAAGGCCGAGCGCGGTGGAGGCGGCTATGTGGCCGAAAATGGATGCCATAACGGGGGCAAAGATGCGGAAAAGGGGTTTAACGGGTTGAGCGGGT
>CAYMQY010000010.1:0-9339 GCA_964392655.1 uncultured Saprospiraceae bacterium | reverse complement strand
TAACGGGTTGAGCGGGTTTAACCGGTTTCCGTACCTTCGTCGCTCAAACTTTTCACCCTTATGGACAAAAATACCTGGATTGGCCTGACCGCTGCGGCGCTGTGCCTCGCCTTCGTTTTTCTTACCGCCGGCGACGGCAAAAACACTGAAGTGGAAGCCCTGCTCGCGTCCACGATGGCCGTCCACGATTCGGCTATGGTGGACATGGGCGCCATGAACCGCGTCGGCAGGGCGCTCAAGCGGGAGTTGGTCACACTTGATACTCTCGCCCCTCGCGCCGATTCCATCCGCACCGTGCTGCGCGACATCAAAAAAGCCGAAGAGGATATGTTCGTCTGGATGCGCGCCTACGAAGCGCCGAAGGCCGAAACGCCCGCCGAGGAAGCCCTGCGTTACCTCGAAGGCCAGCATGCCGCAATCAGCCAAAACCAGCGCGACATCCGGGCCGCGACCGAAGCAGGACAGAAACTGCAACAGGCGCAGTAAAAGAAAAACCCGTTGGGAAGCGCTTGAAAATTTTTTGAAAGAATTTGTTTTAAAAAATCATTTGTTGTGTACTTTTGTCGCCGCCAAGCACAGGCTTGGGCTACTTGTCATGTTTCACAAAACAAAAACGCAACAATGATGAAAAAACAACTTGTCGCAGTCCTCGTCGGCGGACTCATTCTTTTCGTATGGCAGTTCCTTTCCTGGGGCATGATGCTCGTACATGCCGACGCTTTCCGCTACACCCCCAATCAGGATTCCCTCCTCGCGGCCCTGGAGCAACACCTCGGCGAGGAGGGCAACTACATGCTGCCCAATGTAGCCCCGGAAACACCGCCGGAAGACCATCAACGCCTCATGGAGGGGTATATCGGGAAGCCCTGGGCCACTATTTCCTACCACAAATCCCTCGATATGAGCATGGGAATGAACATGTTCCGGGGCTTTGCGATAGACCTGATCGCCGTTTTTCTGCTGACCTGGCTGCTGCTCAAGTTCGCCCAATTAGACTTCAAAACCTGCCTGCTGGCTTCCCTGGCCGTCGGATTTATCGGTTACCTGACCATCAACTACCTGAACAGCATCTGGTTCGAGTCCGGCTCAATCGGCCACCTGATAGATGCAGTGGTACAGTGGGGCTTAGTAGGCGCCTGGCTCGGCTGGTGGCTAAACCGACCGTAGCATTTTTCCCAATCTGCGTACTTTTCGCCCCGCTATGACCAACGAGCAGTTCAAGGATTTTTTTCCAACCATACCCACGGTCCCCGGTATCTACAAGTTTCTGGATGCCGGGGACGTGATTTTGTACGTCGGCAAAGCCAAAAACCTGCGCAACCGACTGGCCTCGTATTTCGGCGACAAAAAGCACACCACCGCCAAAACCAAAGCGCTCGTCCGGCATGCCCACCACATCGAATTCACGATGGTGGAAACCGAAACAGATGCCCTGCTGCTCGAAAACACGCTCATCAAGCAGCACCAGCCGCGGTACAACGTGATGCTCAAAGACGAGAAATCGCCCCTCGTGTACGTGTGCATCAAACACGAGCGTTTCCCTCGTGTGTTTGTCACCCGCAAAACCTTCCGCGACGGCTCCACCTACTTCGGCCCGTACCTGAACAAATTCCGCGTAGACCAGATCACCGACCTCATTCGCAAACTGTTCCAGTTGCGCAACTGCACGCTGAACCTTTCGGCAGACAACATCGAAAAAGGCAAGTTCAAGCCCTGCCTCGAATACCACATCAAAACCTGCGCCGCGCCATGCGTGGGCTACGAAGCCGAGGAATCGTACAACAAAAAAATCGAGCAGATCAAAAATATCCTCAAGGGCAACTTCGCTGCCGTGAAAACGCACCTCAAGGAGGAGATGCAGCGCTTTGCCGAAAACCTCCAGTTCGAACAGGCACAGATTGCCAAGGACAAACTCACACTCTTCGAAGACTATCAGGGCAAAAGCACGGTCGTGAACCCCAACATTCGCGACGTGGACGTGTTCGCCATTGCCGCCGACGAGCAGGAGGCCTTCGTCAACTACCTCAAAGTCGTCAGCGGCGCCGTCATCCACACCTACACGCTCACGCTTACCAAAAACCTCGACGAGGACACCGCGACGCTGCTTGCGTTTGCCATTCCGGTGCTGCGCGAAAAATTCAACAGCAACGCCGAGGAAATCATCGTACCTGCCGAGGTAGTCGTACCGGGCGTGGCCACCGTTACCGTGCCCCGGATCGGCGACAAGAAAAAACTGCTCGACCTGTCGGAAAAAAACGTGCAGTATCACCTGCTTCAGCAGCGCCGCGGTGCTGCCACCCGCACCAACAAACAAACGTCCGCCGAGCGCATCCTCCGCACCATGCAGGCCGACCTGAATATGGCCGACGCGCCCCTGCACATCGAGTGTTTCGACAACTCCAACATTCAGGGAACCAACCCGGTGTCGAGTTGTGTCGTGTTCCGCAATGCCAAACCCGCCAAGCGCGACTACCGCCACTACAACGTGAAATCCGTAGAAGGCCCCAACGATTTTGCCTCCATGGAGGAAGTCGTTTTCCGCCGCTACAAACGCCTGCTCGCCGAGGGACAAGGGCTGCCCCAACTCATCATCATTGACGGCGGTAAAGGCCAACTGAGCGCAGCCATGAAAAGCCTGCGTGCACTGGGTTTGGAGGGCAAGGTTACCGTGATCGGCATTGCCAAAAAACTGGAGGAAATTTTCTTCCCCGATGACCCTGTGCCGCTGCACATCAACAAAAAATCGGAGTCGCTCAAACTCATCCAGCAGGCCCGCAACGAAGCGCACCGTTTCGCCATTACGTTCCACCGCGACCAGCGCAGCCGCAATTTCCTGAAAACCGAACTCACCGAAATCCCCGGCATCGGCGCCAAAACCGCCGACAAACTGCTTCAGCATTTCGGCTCGGTAGCCCGCCTGCGGGAGGCGACAAAGGAAGAAATAGAGCAAGTCGGGGGAAAGGCGGCGGCGGAAAAGGTGACAAGTTACTTCACCTCCTCGTAGTCAATGTACTCCCCCTTGTCATCCGCAGCGCGTTTCTGAATATCCGGCCCGGGCGGCGGCGGCGGCGGGGTTTTTCGTTGCTCGCCGGCGGAGACAGAAGCAAAATACGGGCGCAGGGCCTGAATCAGCCACAGGATTGCGAGCGCGGTGAAAAGCCATTTGAGTAGCATGGTTACTGTTTTCGGTACAAACGTAGCCTGAAAATGCTCTTTTCAAAGAGCATTTTTTTGACAAAAGTGCTCCTCTAAAAGCGCATTTTTCAAAACAGGTTCACGTACCCGAGGTGAAATTTCGGCGAACGCCAGTCCACCGAGTCTCCGGCATCGCGGCGACCCACGGCCAGGCTGATGCCGAAAATGCCCGCCGAGGTTTCGATATTCAGGCCGGCGCCGAGTCCCCAGGGACGCAGAAAAAACCGGTTCCGGTCGGTGATATTTTCTAAATACGCGTAGTCGGTAAACGCTGCCAGGTAGGCGTTTTGGCTGAGCAAAAGCCGGAACTCGGCGGTGGCCACGGCAAAGCGGGTGGCAAACAGGCTTTCCTCGTCAAATCCGCGCAGCAGTTTGTTACCACCAAGGCGGTACTGCTCGTTGGCGAACACGGGTTTTTCCGAAAAAATACCACTCGCACGCACCCGCAGCAGAATCGTACTGCGGGTAAAAACCGGCACAAAATACTCGCCTCGCCCTTCGAGCCGGTACCGGGCTGCCCGCTCGGCCACGCCGTCGTACAGGCTGGAAAACAGAAACTCCGGGTCGGCGGGATCCTGGAGGGCTTCGATCTCGCTGTTGCGCAAAATGGCGTTGAACCCCGCCACGCCGCGCAGCGAAATGGCCCAACCCTTGCGCGGATTGAAGCGGTAGTCCAGCCGGTTGAGCGCCGCCTCGAGTCCGAATCCGCTCTGACTCATGTCGAGCGCGGGCGGCAGGCGGCGGTCGCGAATGATGGCTGCCGTGTCAATGCGTTGCAGCGCCGAGGATTTGTTTTCCCAGAAAAACTTGACGAAATCGCCGCCTTCGAGCAGGTATTGCACCCCGATCTCGCTTTGGGCATCCACCCAGGTGCTGTCGCGGCGGAAAATATTGAGCCGCCCCTCCATGCCGAAAGGCAAACCGAAGAGGTAGGGCAGTCCAGCCTGCACGTCGAGTTTCTGGGTTTCTGGGCGCAGGCTTTCCAGTTCGAGCGAGAGGCGTTCGCCGAGGTTGAGCGCGTTGAGCAACGCAGCACTGAGCGAGCCGGTGAGCAGCAGCCCGCCGTCGGGATTGTTGGGCTGGGGCAACAAGCCGAGGATAAAATCGAAGCGGCTGGCGCGTTTTCTCTGGAGGGCAAGGTTGACGCGGGCCTCGTTTCCGGCAAAGGTGACGGTGGGGTTGGCCAGCGTTTCCACAAAAAGCAGGGTATTGAGCCGTTCGCGGATGCGCAGCACGCGGGCGCGGCTGTACGGTGTGCCGGGTCGGATGCCGAGAAACCGGGGCAGGTAGTGCTTCGGTAATTGCAATCCCCCGCTCACCTTAGGCGCCGTAAAGGTGAAAAAACGGCCAGGCTCCACATCAAGCACCGCCGAGACGCCGCCATCCGGCAGCACCTGTACGCTGTCGAGCCGTACGGTGGCGAAAGGGTAGCCGTTGTTTTCGGCCCGTTCGAGGATTTGTCGCTGCTGCCGCAGCAAAAAATCGTGATGCAAGGGCTTGCCTGTGAACAACTGTTCCCGAAACCCTGCCGCTTCTAACCAGCGCAGGTTGGCGCCGGCAGCGGCGTGCAACTGCACCCAGTACATCGGCGGGCCGAGGTGCAGCCGGGCGGTGGCGGTGCTGTCACCGGCTTTTTGCCAATTGTCAATTGAGGCGGCGAGGTAGGCGTTTTGGCGCAGCCGGTTCAGCAAAGCCGAGGCTGCGGCCTGCAATTTGGCAGAATCGGTGGTGGTCAGCAAGAACGTGTCGGGCGCGACAACGACAGGCTTGGGATTGAGGTCGCGCACCAACGGCTCAACGGTTTTGACGTCGCCGGACGCCGTATGCAGGCGGAGCGTTTGGGCGAAGCCTGAAAAGAAGGGAACCGTGCCGAAGATGGTGGCAAGGAAAAAAAGCCGGAGGTGGCATGCAATGTGGTGGAAATTCGTTGGACGACGGACTCGTCCGACGAGGCACGTGTCGTCCGACGAATTCGTCGTCGGACGACTATTTCTGCTCAACCTGCACATCGTGCGCCATTGACGCAAAACGCCGGCGCCCCGTTGTCCCGGATCGTTCAATGATGGTCCGGCCCGACAACCGGAATATTCGGCACGAACCAACTGGTCAGTTTTTCGGCAAACCACAGGATCGGGAACCAGATGATGAGCAGGGTCCAGATGGGCAGGTCGAGGTACACCAACCACATGAACACATCGAGCAGCAGCACGATGGCCACAATCCAGGTGACGACCAGCAGCATGGCTGCGGCATTCTGGTGTGCCGACACGATCCAGCGGCCCACAATGATGCGGCCGTAACTGTTTATCAGACTTTCCGTGGCGGCGGTTTTGGCCACATAACGGCAGATGCCGCCGAAACAAATCAGCATGACGATAACGCTGCTGAACATCCACATCACGAATTCCCAGATCGGGCGCACTGTTTGCCACATTTTGCCTTTCCAGCCGGTAATCTGCTCCTTGGCGTCCTCGATGTTGCGCACCACAGTCATGGAATCGGGCAGGGAAATGCTGGTTTTTGGTTTGGACGATGAAAATGCAGGCGGCGGCACATTCCGGCGGGGCCGCACCGGGTCGCTCACCAGGTCGGTGGCGGCGTCGGCAGCCGAAATGGAGGCGGGCACGGCTTTCATACGCGTAACGGAGCGGGGGTCCGGGTCCGGGTCGTCCTGTTGCCGGCCTTTGGGGGTCACGGAAGCCTGTACGGATTCCGGCTCGGACTTCGGCTCCCGTTTGGCTCGCCTGGTTTTAGCCGGCGGCGGCGCATCCGCCTCGTCGGGGTCTTTGGCCGATTCCGGCAGGATGGTGCTGGTTTTGTCGCGGTGTACGACCTGAATGCCGATGAGGCGCCCGGCGTTGTCGCGGTTGGAAAAATAGCGCTCGTTGTACAGGAGTTGTTCGTAGGTTTTTTTGCCGTCGCCCTGCCGTTTGAGCACGGCTTTCTGAAAAATAAATTTCACCGTACCGCGGGGGCGGTCATTTTTGTACCGGTACGAACCGAGGTAACGCTCCACTTGCTCGGATTTGGTAGCGGCGTGCAGGGGGAGGACTGCGCAGGCCAGAAACGCCGCGCAAAACAGAGGGATCAAGTTTTTCATACGTAAGGCGGTGTAAGCGTTTGGTTAGTGTCTGGATTAGTCACGCTTGAAAGATTAAAACGGGTGTTTTTTGGCAAAAATCGTCCCAAAAGTAGCCCAAAAGGGTTAAAAAAGAAATTTTGACCCAGGTTTTAGTGTCACAGAGGCTCGCAGAGGGTACGGAGGCTCACAGAGTTTTTTGCCGAATGCGAGTGGACGGATTTCTACGAAATGACAAAAAACTCTGTGCCCTCTTTAACTCTGCGAGCCTCTGTGAAACTTTGCTCTACGGGTTCGCAACAACCTCTGCGAATCTCCAAAACCTACACGAGCCTCCGTGACACCAAAACCGCGCGGAGCAACTACCGTTTTTCAGATCGAATCTCGATTGGCCATCAGGTGCGGGTTGACGCAGCCGGACGCATTACCTTTGCGACTTACTTTTTCATTCATCCGATGCGACTGCTACTTTTTCTATCACTTGGATTTTTGTTTGCCTGCACCGACCCCGGCCCCCGCACCCTGCCCATTCTCGGCGAGCGCGACGTGGTGAACGGCGACACGATTTACCCCACGGTACCCGACTTTGCGTTTGTGGATCAGGACAGCCAATTAGTGACCAATGCCACTTTTGCCGACAAAATTTACGTCGTGGATTTCTTTTTCATTCACTGCCCCACCATTTGCCCCAAGGTGAAAGCCAACGGGCTGCGGATTTTTGAAAAATACAAAAACGACGACCGCATCATGCTGTTGTCGCACTCCATTGACGTAAAGAACGACACCGTGGCTGCGCTGAAACGGCACGCCGAAAAACTCGGCATCGAATCCCGCCGCTGGCGCTTAGTCACCGGCGAACACGATGCGATCTATGGCATTGCCGACAACTACTTCAGCGTGGCCGTGGAAAACCCCGACGCGCCCGGCGGCTTTGACCACAGCGGGCGGCTGATTTTGGTGGACAAAAACCGCCACGTCCGTTCGTTTTGCGACGGCACCGACGCCAAAGACGTGGACCGATTCATGCTGGACATAGACCTGCTGCTGGAGGAGCAATTCGGCAAACGATGAGATTTCTGAAAATCACGGCCCCGGCAGTTCTGGCGGTATTCGCCCTTGCTTTCGCATATTGCGAACCCAATCCCTACCGCGAGGGTGAGCGCCTGTACAAATTCCATTGTTCCAACTGCCATCTGGACGACGGAAAGGGCCTTGGCGCGCTCATCCCGCCGCTCGCCGGCGCCTCCGAATTTCTCGATGCCAACCGGGAGCGCCTGCCTTGCATCCTGAAGTACGGCCTGGAGGACACTATTGTGGTCAACGGCAAATTGTACGCCGAAGCCATGCCCGGCGTGCAGGCATTATCGGCCATCCAGATCACCAACATCCTCAATTTCGTACACCACAGTTGGGGCAACGACTTGCCGGCCTTCCGGCTCGACGAGGTGGAGCGCCTGCTGTCGGAGTGCCCGAAATAGGTTTGTAGCGTGTTCGTCGCTACCTTTGCAGCGCATGGCAAAGACCCAACAACAACGGATCATCTTCGGCCTCAAGGTCAGGCAGTTCCGCCAGGAACGGGGCTGGAACTTTGACGAATTAGGCAAGCGCACCGGCATTTCGCCGTCGTACCTGAACGAAATTGAAAAAGGGAAAAAGTACCCGCAGGAGGAAAATCTGCACAAACTGGCAGAAGCGCTGGGCTTGAGTCCCGAATTTCTGGCGTCGCCGGAACTGACCAAGCAGTACGCGCCACTCGGCAACCTTTTGCAAAGTAACTTCCTGAACGAACTGCCGCTCGACCTGTTCGGTATCGAGGCGCAGCAGGTAGTGGAAATCATCGCCCGCGCGCCCGACCGGGTGAATGCGTTCATTTCAGCGCTATTGGAAATCGCCCGAAACTACGCCCTGCACAACGAAAATTTCTACTTCGCGGCCCTGCGTGCCTACCAGGAACTCCACATGAACTACTTCGACGACATCGAGCAGGCGGCAGAGGCCTTTGTGCGCAAACACGGCTTGCCCGAGAATGGCGGGGTTTCCGCGCAGGTGCTGGCCGGACTGCTGGCTTCGGAGTTTCGGTACAAAATTTCTGAAAACGGACTGGATGCCTATCCCGATCTGCAAAGCGTGCGTTCGGTGTTCAATCCCAAAAAACGTTTGCTGCTGCTCAACAGCCGCCTGAACGAACGCCAGCGGGCCTTTCAGTTGGCCAAGGAACTGGGTTTCAACGTGCTGAACCTCAAGAATCGCCCCCTGGCTTCCACCTTGTCGCGCGTGCGGGCATTCGAGGAAGTGCTGAACAACTACCGCGCCGCCTATTTTGCCGTGGCGTTGCTGGTAAACCGCAATGCCTTTGTGCAGGACCTGCGCCGGTTTTTTGAACAACCGGTTTGGGATGAAAACACCCTGCAAGACTTGTTGGCCAAATATCAGGTCAGCCCCGAAGTACTTTTGCAGCGGTTTAACGTCCTGTCGCTTGACTTCGACCTGCAAAAGGTTTTTTTCCTGCGGTTTATTCACGACGTGGAGCGCGATCGTTTTGAAATTGACAAGGAGTTGCACCTCAACCGACGGCACCAGCCACACGCTTCCGGACTTGACGAACACTATTGCCGGCGTTGGCTATCCATTGCGTTGCTGCGCGACCTGCACCGCTCTGCTGCCGACAATTCGCGTCCGCTGATCGGCGTGCAACGGGCGTTGTTTGCCGACACAAACGAGGAGTACCTCTGCCTCGGTGTAGCCAAACCCGGTTACCCGACCGTGGGGCGCAATGTGGGTGTCACGCTCGGTATCCTGCTCGACGACCGCGCGCGCGCGGTCATTCGCTTCTGCGACGATCCGGCTATTCCCCGAATAGTGGTGAATGTAACCTGTGAACGCTGCGGGATCGCCGACTGCGCCGTGCGCGCGGCGGCACCTTCGGCGCTGCAAAAACGCGAGGCGAAAAAGCGCATGGAAGAAACAATCAAAAAACTGACAGGCTAATTCAAAAATGTAAAATGTAAAAGTCAAAATGTAAAATGTAAAAGTGCCCGCGACCGCACTTTTACATTTTGACTTTT
>CAYMQY010000009.1:39385-43915 GCA_964392655.1 uncultured Saprospiraceae bacterium | reverse complement strand
ATGAAAAATACGCTCTTTTTCATGTGTCGAGATGGTTGAAAAATGTGAAAAACAACCGGTGCCGGAAGCTCCGACGAATCGAAGGGGCACCGGTTGAAGAGCGTTTTTTTCGGATAGGACCGGGGAGTTTAAAGCCCGTGTTTGGCCCGGTCTCAGCCGGAGAAAAAACGTGCCACAAAGGTGAGGGCGGCACGCAGGAGGACTTTCTCACTATTGTTCAGAACAGGTGGAGTATTGTTCCGGCAGGGTGGAGTATTGTTCGGAACTGGTGGAGTATTGTTCCGACAGGAGCGCAATTTTTTGATTTTCAGTATTGTAACAAAAATTTTCCAGGGACAGAGGGCGGCGGCGGCAACAACATCATCAACCGGCTCTAAACGACCGGGATTTCTTCCACCACCATTGCATGGCCCGATTTGATTTGATTGATCGTGTACACAATTTGTATCTGATGCGCATTTGATTGTCAACAAGATTTTTACTTTAAATTTTTCCGCTCCTCGCTTGGCGGCACACCATATTCCTCGCTATACACCCGGCTGAAAAATTTCGGATCATTGAAACCCACCTCGTAGGCGACTTCCGCAATGGTAGCATCAGTCGTCCGCAACAATTCCTGAGCGCGGCGCAGGCGCAGTTTGCGCACGTACAAGGTGGTGGAAAGACCGGTGAGGGCGCTCAGTTTGTTGTGCAGGTTCGTGCGGCTCATGCCGATTTTGCGGCAGAGCGCTTCCACATCGAGGTTCGCGTCGGAGAGGTTCTCCTCAACGACGGCGCGCAGTTTTTTCAAAAATTCATTTTCCGGGTCTGCGGCAGTAGAAACAGTTGCCGACACAGGGCTTTCCCGGGTTGCCCAGTCCAGGTAACGCGCCTGCATCTGACGGCGCAGTTCAAGCAGGTTGTTTAGCGTCAAAAGCAATTCCTCGGAGTGAAAAGGTTTGCCTAAGTAGACATCAGCACCGCGTCGCAATCCGGCCAAACGGCTGTCTATGTCGGCTTTGGCCGTGAGCAGCACGAGCGGAATGTGACTGCTACGCTCGTCGTTTTTCAGTATTTCGCATACTTCAAATCCATTTTTACCGGGCATCATCACGTCGCTGATGATCAGGTCGGGTACCGTTGCAAGGGCTTTTTCTATTCCCGACAGGCCGTCGTATGCGAAATCAAGGACGTACCGGTCGCGCAGGCAGGCAGCGAGATATTCCATCACATCCGGATTGTCTTCGATGAGCAGCAAGCGATGGCCGCCGGCTGTGTGGCCCGTAGCGGGAAGTTCTGTGCTGTGATGAACAGCCGGCGTGTCCCGATATACTCCTGGCGCCGGCGCTTTTTCGGCCTTGTTGCTGACCGGCAACCGAATCGTGAAGGTAGTTCCTTGACCCGCCCGGCTCTCTACCGAAATTTCACCGCCCATGGCTTTAACCAATTCTTTGGTGAGCGAAAGGCCGATTCCCGAACCGGAGGCGCCCGCATATTCCTGATTGTCGGCTTGAAAAAAGCGGTCGAAAACAAAGGGCAGTGCTTCAGGCGGGATGCCGGCTCCGGTGTCGGTCACGCAGATGACGAGGAGACCTTCCGGGTTTTCAAAACCTGGAAGGTCTATAGTCAGGAGCACCGTGCCGCCTTCCGGCGTGAATTTGATGGCGTTGGACAACAGGTTATGCACAATCTGCTGCAGTCGTTCGGGGTCGTAATCCATCACGATTTCCGCTTTCCCGCTTTTCAGGTCCAAACGGATGTTCCGTGACTCAGCCAATGAATGCAGGCTTTCGCACACATAACGGACGAAGGCCACGATGTCGCTTTGTATATAATTGATTTTAAGTGAATTGGATTCCAGTTTTGCGATGTCGAGGATTTGATTGACGAGCCGCAACAGGTTTTCACCACTGCGCTGCACGAGCGCATTTTGTGACAGCAGGGCGGGAATATCGGGCCGGCCGTCCTTTGCGCCGGCCGCTTCCAGGGTCGTTCGGAGTTGGTCGCTCATACCTAGCACCACGGTCAGTGGTGTACGGAATTCGTGGGTGATGTTGGTAAAAAACCGACTTTTAAAGGCTTCCAGTTCTTTCAGGTTTTCCGAGCGCAGGTGTTCCATCTCCAATTGTTGCGCGAGTCTCAGACGGCGCACCCGGCCGCGCCATGCGCTATAGATGACCCCGGCTGCGAGAAGCGCGTACAGCGCCCAGGCCCAGGCGGTTTTGTACCACACCTGTTGTACCACAATGATGGCCGTGGCTTCGCGGCTGCTCCAGATGCCGTTGGGGTTGGCGCCCCGGATGCGCAGCGTGTACGTACCGGGCGGGAGATTGGAATAACGCGCTGTGTTCTGCTTGCCGGCAAAAACCCAGTCAGGGTCGAAACCCTCCAGTTTGTAACTGTACTGGTTGGCCTTGGGATCGCGGTAATCCAGCAGGGCGAAGCGGACGCTGAAAAACTTCTCTTCGGGGCGCAGGACAAAGGCGTCCGGCCAGCGGTCTTTGAAAAGTGGGAAGTTCAGTATACTGTCTGCTTTCTGGTCGTATTTGCTGAATTCGGCAATGATGACCGATTTGTCCGCCGACTTGCCCAAGACTAATTTTTTCGGATCAAAGGCTACAATGCCGTTCAGGCCGCCGAGCCAGATCGTGCCGTTTTTGGCTTTAAAAAATGTCAGGGTGTTGAACTCGTGGTGTGGCAGGCCGTCGTCGGCGCCAAAAATATCCACGTCTGCCAGGTCTGCATCCGGTTTTTTCAGGGAGGCCAGCGATACCCGGGCAAGCCCTTTATTGGTTGGCAACCACAGCGAACCCTCCGCCGGAATGGCCGCGTACACGTGGTTGTTCGGCAGCCCCTGACGGGTACTGAACGTGACGGCAGCGTTGGTTTGAGGGTTAAAACGGATCAGTCCGCCGGTGGAACCGCACCAGAGAAAACCCTCCGCCTCGTGGATAGACAGGATTTCACCGGAAGCCATACCCGAGGTATTGGCGGGATTGAACTGCCGGACTTCTCCCGACACGGGATTAATTTTCAGGATGCCGTTTTTGGTAGCGGCCCAAATTGTGTTGTTTTCCGACTGATGGAAATGCCACACGTAGGTTGTTTCCGGTAAGGGAAACGTGGATACGGTAAACGTACGTGGGTCAATACGAACAATGCCGTTTTCACAAGCCACCCAAATTACGCCTGTTTTGTCCTGCATCAGACTGTTGGACAAACCATTCGATGGGTCGAAGGAAATGCGGCGGAGTGCATTGGTTTCCGGCTCGTAGCGGTCTACATAGTGGCCGTAGCGCGAAAACCAGAGCACTCCTTCCCGGTCGGTCATCATGCCATAGCGTCGAAAACTGGCCGGCATTTCCCGGATGACTTGCGACTTGCCCGGTTGCAGGGAGGATATCTTGTGCAGATTGAGTTCTATATTCGTATAGATTGAGCCGTCGGGGCCTTCGGTCAAACCATAACAGCTGTTTCCGGTGGGCGGCCCCTGCGACAGGTTGAAGGGCTGGTCGAGCCAGCGTTGAAAATACTGGTTGCGTCGGGATACTTTGATGAGACCATCGAATACACCGAACCAGCGCAGGGCGTCCGTCTCCAATATACTGAACAGGAGTTTGAACTCCGGAATCTCGTATTGCTCTACAATCTCCCCGCGGATGTTTACTTTATTGACCCTCTGAGGCGAGTCGGAGTACCATTGAAAGCCTGGCGAACTATCGAGGAAGTGGTCGGGGGCCTGGTTCCGCGGTGGGAAAGGATTGCTTTCCACCCGGGCGAATCCCGTAAACTCCAGTTCCGGATTTCCATGTACATGGCGGTAATAACCATTTAGCGTTGCTACCCAGAGTTCGCCCCGTTCGTTTTCTTCTGTGTCGGTGGCTTCTATACTGAACTCCGATGGCAACCGTATGTGTCCCACCAGCCGGAACCGGTCGTCGCCCGGGCGGCGGCAGTACAGGTTGTCGTTGGAAAAAACCGTGAGAGCCCCGGTGTGGGTTTGACGCAATGCCGCGATACTGGAATTCGGTAAGCCGCCAATGTCATCCGGCATGGTATATTTTCCGGTTGCAGGGTCGAAAAACAGGATTTTACCCAACCCGTTTACCCAAAATTTCCCCTGCCGGTCAATCACGAGCTTCTGCATTACCAATTCCCTGAAATCCTTTTGCCATTCGGGCGGCAAGGAATAACAGGTGAACACGTCGCCGTCGAAGCGCGCCAACCCACCCTGGTTGAGCACTACCCAGATCATGCCCGTCGAGTCTATCTGCACATCATTGACCCAGTGTGCATTCCCGAGGCCGTTGAGCGCGTTGTAGCGCTCCACCCTATAGTCGGATTGGGTAAAGCCGGCCTGGGCCCACAGAACAGTGAAAATCAACAGAAAAAAATGCCCGGAACCAGGTTGAAAAAACCTCATTTACACAAAAGGTGGCGGTAGCGATTGGAATGCGGCAAATATACAAGTGAAAAAACGCCCGTCCTCCGCTGCACATTCTTTTCACTGAATTGCTGTTTTAAGGCGCCACTGAACAAAATCTGTACGGC
>CAYMQY010000009.1:0-39285 GCA_964392655.1 uncultured Saprospiraceae bacterium | reverse complement strand
CATTCTTTTCACTGAATTGCTGTTTTAAGGCGCCACTGAACAAAATCTGTACGGCGGGCGGGACGGCCACTCATATTAAGCCAAAAGTCAACAGCCAACGGCCAGGAGGCTACCGCACCAACGCAAACGACCCTTTCACGATCTCCATCGTCCCGTCCCACAGCAGCGTTTCGGCCCAGAAAACATACACACCGGGCGGGGCGGCCTTGCCGCGGTATAGCCCGTCCCAGCCTTCGTCGGGATTGTCGCCCGACAACCCGGTCCGGTCAAAAAGCACCTCGCCCCAGCGGTTGGCGATTTGCAGGTGTTTGATTTGTACAATACCGCCGCCAGTGCTGAGGAAAAAACGGTTGTTGGGCCAACCCGCATCGGGGTTGAACACGTTGGGCGCGTACAGGGGCGGCTTGCGGCTGACAATGATACGCAGCGTGTCGCGCAGGACGCAGCCGTTGGAGTCCACGGCGGTCAACTCGAATTCGGCATTGCCGAAATACTGCTCGCAAATCGGCAGGCATGACGGGTCGGTGCAAGGCTGGGCCGGCGACCAGGACAGGGAAACCGGCTCAAAACTGAAAAGCGGATCGAGACATACCTCGTCGCCATAGCCGATATCGGCATCGTCGCCGAGAGTCATCCAGGGATCGTGAAAAAACAGGCGAACGTTCACGAGGGAGTCGCAGCCATTGGCCGCAGCCGCAGGCAGGATTTCAAAACCTGCGCGGTTGACGACGTCGTAGCGCCGACCGTTGATCAGCAAAAACGAATCGGGGCAAATGGTGTCAAGTACCTCCGAGTAGGGTAGGGGAACGACACTGAGGTTGATCGTGATGACGCTGTCGCAAAAACCGCCGGCTGCGCCGTTTGGAATAATTTCCACCCCTTGCGGCCTCAGCGCGCTGTACGGGCTGCCGTTCACGAACAGCGTGTCGCCGTCACAAATGGTTTGTTGGATGACGCGTTTGCTCGGGATGACCTTCAGGTTGACGGTGATGATGCTGTCGCAACCGTTGGCGGCGCCGTTTTCGATGGTTTCCTGACCGATGTAAAACCCGCCGTGGTAGGGCACGTTGTTCACCCATACCGTGTCGTCGGCACAAATGGTCTGGCTGAGCATTTTCATTGCCGGCTGATAAAAAACAAACCGCACCTCGATGATGCTGTCGGCGCCTCCGACTGCGCCACCGGGTATCACCTCGGTGCCCGTGGGGTTATCGGGGCCATACAGGTGTCCGTTGACAATGATGAACTGGTTGGAACAGAACGTGTCGCGGAGGAAAAATACTTGTCCGTGGAGACTGGTTATGCCAAAGCAAACGGCAAACAGCACGGACAAGGCCCATTTCGGGAAGGAATGGCGCATGGACGTTTTCTCTTGTTTTGTTCAATGGCAAAAAAGCCACAGTCCCGCAAAGGTGCGAAACTGTGGCCTTTTTGGATTCCTGTCGTGCAGGCTTATTTCTCCCGCGACGCGCGTGCCTGCTCAATACCAAGCACCCGGGCTTCCAGATTCTGGAGGCGCTGCTGCAGTTGATCCTTCTCTTTGCGCAGGGTGTTGATTTCCTCCTGCTGTTCCTGAATGGCTTTGATAGCCAGCACGCCAAAGCCTCCGTAATTCACGGCGAGGTAGATGCTGCCGTCGTCCGTGCGGTTTTGCACCACGAGTTCCGGGAACAGCGACTCCACTTCCTGCGCCACGAAACCGATGGTGCGTTTGGCGTCGGCTTTTTCCTGGTTGTAGCGGTAGTACACCGCGTTGAGGCGCGAAACCTTGTCGAGTACGCTTCCCGTAGCGGTGATGTCTTTTTTGAAACGACGGTCGGAAGGCGTGTAGAAGCCGTTGGTGGCAAAAGTCCCTACCGGGAAACCACCGCCGAAGAAGTTATTGAACAGATTCAGGCTACCGTCGAAGCCGTTTACACGGAAGTCCCACTCCCCACCGCTGTTCGAGTTTTGAATCGAAAGGCCGGCATTGCCCGCTGCATGAAACAAGCGGAGGCGAGCAGTGCTGCCGTTGGGGGCGCCCATGCCGACGTGGCCGGTGAGGCCGTCCACAAACACGGTTTTACCAGCGCCGGTAGCCAGAATGATGGATGTCGAGTCTTCGCTTGCAACGGTAAAACCGCCGGATGATTTGGAAATTGAAGCGCTCGGATTTGCACCACCGGCAAAACCAATGGCCGGATCGGTGCCTTCCAGGCGGAGCACCTCGCCCATACCTTTCACATGCAGCGGACGCACGGGGGTAGCCGTGGCTACGCCCACGAAGCCCGCATTCGAGTTGTAAATATTGGCGCCGGAAGCCGTCCACAAGCCGCCGCCTCCAAGGCCGGAGAGCAGGGTGTCGAAATCCACTTCGCTGCCCGTGCCGGAAATGGCGAGTTTGGTGCCGTTCAGGCTGAGCGTTTGAAGTTCGTTGGTGGGGTCGGCATCGGCATCGCCAGTATTTTCAATCGTGAAATTCGGTGCAGAACCGGTGATGGAAATGCCTGCACCGGCGCTGTAGTTGTTGCCAGTGGGTAATGTCACCGTCCCACCGCCGTTGGACAAGGTCAAATCCTGCCCGGCAAGGGAAATGGTTTGGAGTTCATTGGTCGGGTTGGCATCGCCGTCGCCGGTATTGGTAATGGTGAAATTCGGCGCAGAACCGGTAATGGCAATGCCTGCACCTGCGGCGTAATTGTTGCCTGTATTGTTGTCGTCGGCAGGCGTCCAGTTGGTACCGTTCCATTTGAGCACTTGTCCGTTGGCGGCACCTTGTTGGGCGATGTCGAGCGGGTTGCCGGCCGTGCCGTTGCCGCTCAGGCGGGCAGTAACGGCGGCAGTTTGCGTGCCCCAGTTGTCGGCGCCGGAGTTATTGTCATCTCCCGGAACCCAGGCAGAGCCGTTGAATTTGAGTACCTGCCCGTTGGCAGCGCCCTGCGCAGCGAGGGTGAGCGGGCTGATATTGGTACCGTTTCCGCTGAGGGTGGCATCGGACACTACGGATTGTGTGCCCCAGTTGTCGCCGCCGCCCGGGGTGGCTACTTCGTCGTCGGCAGGGATCCAGGTTGTTCCGTTGAATTTGAGGATTTGTCCGGCGGATGCGCCTTGCGAAGCGATATCGAGTGGATTGCCGGCCGTACCGTTGCCACTCAGGCGCGGGGTGACGGCGGCGGTTTGTGCACCCCAGTCGTCGCCGCCGCCGGTGTCGTCGGCAGGCGCCCAGGCGGCGCCGTTCCATTTGAGCACTTGTCCGTTGGAAGCGCCTTGCTGGGCAATGTCAAGCGGGCTGCCTGCCGTGCCGTTGCCGCTCAGGCGCGGGTTGACGGCAGCGGTTTGCGTGCCCCAGGTGTCGTTGGCCGGCACCCAGAGGTTCAGCAGGGAATTCCAGGAAAGTACCTGGCCGTTGTTGGCGCCGAAGTTTTCGAGGCGCAGTGGATTGGCGGCTGTACCATTTCCGATGATGTTGAGCGAAGTGACAGCCACCTGGTTGCCCCAGTCGTCACCACCGGCTTCGTCTTGCGGAGTCCAGGTGGAGCCGTTATATTTCAGAACCTGGCCGACGGTTGCACCCTGAGCAGCAATCCCAAGCGGGTTTAGCGCGGTGCCGTTACCGGTAAGGGTAGCATTGGTTTGGGCTACCTGATTGCCCCAGTCGTCACCGGCGCCACCGCCGATATCGTTTGCGGGAACCCAAAGGTTTTGAGCCTGGTCCCATTTGAGCACCTGGCCGTTGGTGGCACCGAATTGTGCAAGGCGAAGCGGGTCGCCGGCAGTACCGTCGCCGTCAAGGTTCAGGGATGAGGCGACGGATTGTGTACCCCAGTTGTCGCCGCCGGTATTGTTGTCGTTGGCCGGAGTCCAGGCGCTGCCGTTCCACTTGAGGACCTGTCCGTTGGCGGCGCCTTGCTGGGCGATGTCGAGCGGTGTTCCTGCGGTTCCGTTGCCGGTGAGGCGTGCGGAAGTCTGTGCGGTTTGTGTGCCCCAGTTGTCGCCGGCGGTATTGTTGTCGTCGGCCGGAGTCCAGGCGCTGCCGTTCCATTTGAGCACCTGCCCGTTGGCGGCGCCTTGCTGGGCGATGTCGAGCGGATTTGCCGCCGTGCCGTTGCCGGAAAGGCGCGGGTTCACTTGTGCCGTTTGGGCACCCCAGTTGTCGGCGCCGGTTTGATCGTCTGCAGGCGCCCAGATCAAGCCGTTGTATTTGAGTACCTGACCATTGGCAGCGCCTTGCGGGGCAATGCCGAGCGGGCTGGCGATGGTGCCGTTACCGATCAGGGTTGGGTTGGTAGCGGCGGTTTGTGTACCCCAGTTGTCGGGGCCGGAGTTGTTGTCGTTGGCAGGCAACCAGGCGGAGCCGTTCCATTTGAGCACCTGGCCGCTGGCAGCGCCTTGTTGATCAATGGTCAGCGGGCTTCCTGCAGTACCAACGCCGGAAAGGGCGGCAGTAGTCACCACAGTTTGTGTACCCCAGTTATCGCCGCCGGTATCAGGAGCCGGCGCCCAGGTGGTACCGTTCCATTTGAGTACCTGGCCGTTGAAAGCGCCCATTTGGGCAATTTTTTCACCGGTCACGGCAGCATTCTGGATTTTTGCGGTTTGCACGGCATTGTTGGCCAAATCAAAACTGTTCACCGCGCCTGCCTTGATTTGCAGGTTGGAGAACGGGCCGGCTACGTCGCCGTCGGCTGTGCTGTTGGTGGTGAGGTCGTCGAACGGATTGATGTCGCCGCCATTTGCGATGGTAAAATTCTGGCCTACAGCGATCACGTCAATGCCAACGCCGCCGGTAATTGTAACGGTACCGAGGTTGTCGGCAGCCGGCGACCAGGTGGTGCCGTTCCATTTGAGCACCTGGCCATTGGCAGCGCTCATCTGGTCAATTTTATCGCCCGAAACCGCTTGTGCATTGATCTTGGACGTGGTTACGGCGTTGTTTGCCAGTTCGGTAGAACCCACCACACCTGATTTGATTTGCAGGTTGGCAAACGGGCCGGACACATCGCCGTCGGCCTGACTGGCCGTGGTAATGTCGTCATTGGCATTCGTGTCGCCGCTGTTTGTGATCGTAAAGTTGGGCGAAGCACCGGAAATGGTAATGCCGGTGCCGCCGGTCAGGCTCACACTTCCCAAAGCATCCTGTGCCGGCGCCCACATGGTACCGGTCCATTTCAGCACCTGACCACTTACAGCGCCCATGTCGTTCAGTTTGGCAGCAGTGACGGAGGCGTTGGCAAGTTTGGGGGTGCTGACTGCATTGTCGGCAAGTTTGGACGTGTTTACCGCGCCGTCGGCTATTTTGGGTGTACTGACCGCATTGTCGGCAATTTTAGCCGTGGTTACAGCGCCATCGGTGATTTTCGAGGTGCCTACGGCATTGTCGGCAATTTCGGCATTCCCCACCGCAGCGGCCTTGATTTGCAGGTTGGAAAACGGCCCGGCTACGTCGCCGTCATGCTGGCTGGAAGTGGTCAAATCATCGGTAGCATTCGTGTCGCCGGTGTTGGTAATGGTAAAATTCTGACCATTCTGGGTCACACCGATGCCGGCTGCGCCGGTAATTGTTGTGCTGTTTTGCGGAATGGAAACGAGTGAAACATTAGTCACACGTCCGTACTGATCTATGGTTACGACCGGAATTTCGGTCGGGCTGCCGTACACGCCCGGGGTCACCGGGGAATTGGCGAGGCTGATGGTACCGGTAGTAGTGATGGGGCCGCCGGTAAGGCCGGCGCCGGTGTTGACTTCGGAGACGGTACCGCTTTGTCCGGTGTTATCGTCCTGCGGAATCCAGGTGGTTCCGTCCCATTTCAGCACCTGCCCGGGCTGTGCACCCTGCTGGGCGATGGTGAGTGGAGTACCGCTGGTGCCGTTTCCGCTGAGTACCGTGGAGGTTTGCACGGTTTGTGTGCCCCAGTTGTCGCCGGCACTGGAGGTGTTTTGCGCATAAAGTGCGTAGGGCACACTCATCAGTTGCGAGGTGCCGAGTTCGTCGAACACGCTGGGCGCTGTTTCCAGCGAAACAGTCAGGTATTTGGCGCTTGCGCCCCAGTTGATGGTGTTGAAATTGCCCTGCAAAGCAGTGCCCTGGCCGATTACCAGGTTCACCAGGCCGTATGCGTTCGTGGAAGCGGACTGCATTTCCGAATAGGCGACAGGCCCGTTCGGGGCGCCGTTTCGGATGGTGAAAAGCAGGGATACGGTCTGGTTGTTGAGCGAAGCACCGTTGATGTCGCGCACGATGCATTGGTAACTAAAACCCTGAGGAGCGTTTTGTGCGTCGGCGTGCCGGGTTGCAAGCAGGGAAGCCAACAGGACAAAGAAGAGTAAGAGACGGTTTGCCATAGTACTTTATCAATTTTGGAATGATCACGAAGAAAAGGAAGGAGTAAAGAAAGCGAGGGAAGGAGGGCTTAGAGCCTGACGACGCGCGTCATGGCCGTAGCACGGCTGGCCGGATCGGTCAGGATCACGAAATACACGCCGGGCTGCCAAAGCCGGCAGTCCAGCACGGTACCGGAGGGATTGGCCAACGGCTGATCCGTCACAATGACCCGGCCAACGAGGTCTACCACGGTAGCCGTCAGCGTCGAACCTTTGTCGGTTGCATACCGCACGGTCAGGGCTTCCGACACCGGGTTGGGGTACACCTGAATGTCCCAGTCCGTGAGGTCGGGATTACCAACAGACACGATTTGTGTTTGCTCCGGTTGGTGAAAACCTTGTGTCAGAACGACGTTGGAAGAGGAAAGCGTAGGGATGACCACTTCGCCAATAGTGTACGCGAAGGTGCGGCCTTGCTGCACGGCGAAACGCCCGGTAGTACCTACGACTTGGTTGAAAAGGGTGGCATCTTGTGCTGCGCTATAAACCAGCGCACAATGCCACAGCATTGCGGTGAGTAGGAATCGGTTCATGGATAAAAAATATTGAAATTACAGGATTAACAAAAACTGTTCCACAAAGGAAAGGTATTCTGCTCTGGGCAGCGGTTCTTTTTTTCTCGGATAGGCGACAATAGTTGAAATAGCGGTTTTTTCAAGCCCCGACTCATCCTCGCCGGTAGTCTCAAAAAACTGTGCTGGCGTTTTCATGTTGAATTGCCGACAGCCGCCTACCTTTGGCGGCCTTTTTCACAAAAAAATTGCAGAGATGACCATCCGTACTTTTTCTTTCGCCTTGCTGCTCGGCCTTTTTGCCGCCGCCTGCAACAACGACAACACGTCCCAGTCCGCTACCACCGAAGAATCCGCCGCTCCGGAGTCCGGTGCTCCGAACCTGAGCGCGCCGCAGGGCGAAATGCCCGCAGGAGCCGTTTCCAGTACAGGCACTATGCCGGCTGCCGGTTCCGGGCAAACAACACCCGCTGCCGGCACTTCCGGCAAAGTGAATCCGCCGCACGGCCAGCCCGGCCACCAGTGCGGCATCCCGGTAGGCGCACCGCTCGATTCCAAAGGCGGCGCTTCTGCCACTGCACCGACCCCGGTTCCGGCTCCCGCTGGTGCGGCTCCCGCTCCGGCTTCTGCACAACCGGTCAAGGTGGCTCCCGGCACCAACCCGCCACACGGCCAGCCCGGCCACCAGTGCGGCATCCCGGTGGGCGCACCACTGGACAGCAAGCCTAAAAACTAGGGGATTTGCCCCACCATGGCATGCCCGGCAATCCAGCCACCCGTCCAGGCTGCCTGAAAGTTGAAACCGCCGGTGATGGCGTCTATGTCGAGTATTTCTCCGGCAAAATACAGTCCGGGGAAAAGCCTGCTTTCAAATGTTTTGAAATGCACCTCGCGCAGACTGACCCCACCGGCGGTTACAAATTCCTCCTTGAACGTGCTTTTGCCACGTATGGGAAATTCGGATTGACCCAATGCTTCCCCCAATCGGGCAAGTGCCTGCCGGGAAGCATCACCCCAGCGCAAATCAGGCGCTATACCGGCTGCTTCAACCAATCGTTCCCACAAACGGACCGGTAAACCGAACTGCGCGTGGGCGCCCACCTGCTTTCGGGCGTGCTCCATTTTTAAACGATTCAGGTCAGACTCAATCACATCCGCCGGTTTGTCGCCCAACCAGTTGACCGACAGGGTGAACGCGTAGTTCAGATCGTGTAACGCACGCGCACCCCAGGCCGAAAGCCGCAAAATTGCCGGGCCGCTCAGGCCCCAGTGGGTAACCAGAACCGGCCCGTTTGCCCGGAGTTTTGTCCCGGAAACCAGCACGCCGGCTTCCCGTACCGAAACGCCGGCCAGATCGCGCAGGCGCGTATCCTTGCAGTTGAACGTGAAAAGCGAGGGTACCGGCGGCACGATGGTATGCCCGAGGTCGGCCAGCATTTTCCATAACCCTTCGCTGCTGCCTCCGGCCACTAATACCCGGTCGGCGGTTTCGGGGGCATGTCGTCCGGTATGCACAAACCAGCCGCCCGATGCGGTTTGTTCCAGTCGTTCAACGCGGACGCCGGTGCGTACTTCCACACCGGCTTGTTTGGCCGCATTCCACAGGCATTCCACGATAGTTTGAGAATCGTCCGTCACCGGAAACATCCGCCCGTCATCTTCTGTTTTCAGACGCACGCCGCGTTTGGAAAACCACTCCACGGTGTCTTGCGGGCCGAATCGCGAGAACGGCCCCAACAGTTCGCGGCTGCCGCGGGGGTAGTATTGCACTAAGGCGCGGGCATCGAAACAGGCGTGCGTAACGTTACACCTGCCGCCGCCACTGACCCGCACTTTTTGCAACACTGCGTTGCCGCGTTCCAGTATGCTCACCCGGGCCTGCGGTTCCGCTTCGGCAGCAGCAATGGCCGCGAAAAAACCCGCAGCGCCGCCGCCAATGACGATGATGTTCATGCGGCAAAGGTATGCAAGAGGAGGTTTAGCGGGTTGAACGGGTTTAGCGGGTTGAACGGGAAAGTTGATAAATTTGCCGCCTCGATTGCAGAGGTTTTATTGCTAACAAAAAACTCGAACTATGCGCATCGTACTTTTTTTCAGTAAAAAAATCATTGTCGCCCTGCTGGCCGGGGTATGCCTGCCGACACTGATTTCGGCACAAACCGGAGATTCGCCACTCGACCGTTTTGAACAACTGAAGCGCCGGATGGACGAACAAATGCGACGCATCATGCCTCCTGCCGATTCTACCTTCAGCAAAGGCGGGCAACTGCACGTGTCGCCCGACTCCAGTTCGTTTTTTTACTTCCACGTGGACACCACACTTGACGGAAGCAGCAGCCAGTTTTTTGATTTCAGGTCGTTCGGGCTGCCACAAGGAGAAGGCCCGTCCGGGTTGGATCAGATGTTCGAGCGATTTTTCCGGGGCATGGATCCGTTTGATAATCGCCTTGAAAATCGCGGCGATTCAGGTCCCCGGGATGACGGCAATGCCCCCCCGGCAGATGACGAACTTTTGCCCGAAGAGCGCCTGCGGCAAAAGGAAGGGCAATCGCCTGCTGCTCCAGCGGCTCCCAAGTCGAAAGAGTCGTCGAGGGTGAAAACGATACGGATTTAGATTTTAGCGAAACCCCGCGCCATCAGCGCCAGCACCCGCTCGTCGTGCCAGTCGTCGTCGAAGAGACTGAACGCCAGATCGAACGGCCCGTCCTGCATAGCCCGAAACGCTTCGCCTAACCCAAAGGCTACGCCACTGAACTCCGGCCCGGCGGCTCCCTGCCGCACCGACAGGCGGACGTGGTTGTTGGCCAGGTGCCGGCTCTTGCCCGTGTCGGTCACGCCTTTGGCGGAAAATACCGGCGTCATGTTTCCCGGCCCGAAAGGGGCAAACTGCCGCAGCGTGCGCCAGAATGCGGGGCTGATGTCGGCAAAATCCAGTTCGCCGCTGATTTCGATTTCGGGTGTTTCGCACTCCGGGGGCAGGGTTTCGCGTACGACTGCCTCGAACATTTCCGAAAAAACGGGCACGTTTTCCAGCGTCATTTGCACCCCTGCGGCATGTGCATGGCCGCCGAACGAACTGAACAAATGTTCGCAGCGGCTGAGCGCCGCATGCAAATCAAATCCGGGAACGGAACGCGCCGACCCGACGGCCTTGCCCCCGCTTTCCGTGAGAATAACCGTCGGGCGGTGAAACTGCTCCACCATACGGCTGGCCGCGATGCCGATGATGCCTTTGTGCCAGTCGGGATCGAACAGCACGATGCTCTTGCGGGCGGCAGCGGCAGGGTCGTCGAGCACGCGGCGACGGGCAATTTCGGCAGTGCTCTGGTCGGTTTCCTTGCGCGAGCGGTTGCGGATGGACAAGGTGCCGGCGGCTTCGAGGGCGCTGTGGCGCTCGGCGGCGAGCAGCACGCGCACGGCCTCGCGGGCGTCGCCCAATCGGCCGGCGGCGTTAATCATTGGGCCGATGCCGAACACCACGTCGGATACTTCCAGCGGGTGCCGCCGACCGCTGCGCTGGATGAGCGCCCAAAGGCCGAGTCGCGGGTCGCGGTTGAGTTTTTGCAGGCCGAAATGCACCAGCACGCGGTTTTCGCCGGTCATAGGCACCAGGTCGCAGCAGATACTGACGGCCACCAGATCGAGCAGCGGACTGAGTTCTTCCGCGGGTGTGTTTCGGCGCAAAGCCAGCGCCTGGGCCAGTTTGAAAGCCACGCCGCAGCCGCTGAGTTCCTTGAACGGGTAGTCGCAGTCAGGGCGTTTTGGATCGAGCACGGCCACGGCATCGGGCAGTTCGGGGTCGGGCAGGTGGTGGTCGCACACGATAAAATCAATGCCGTACGATTTGGCCAGCGCTACCGCCCGGTGGGCTTTCACGCCGCAGTCCATGGCCACCACGAGGGTAGCGCCGGTTTCGCGGGCGTATTCCACTCCGGCGATACTGACGCCGTAGCCCTCCTTGTCGCGGTCGGGCAGGTAGTAGTCGAGGTTGGGGTGGAAACCCGAGAGGAAATCGAACATCAGGGCGACGCTGGTGGTGCCGTCTACGTCGTAGTCGCCATAGAGCAGGATGCGTTCGCCGGATTGCACGGCCTGGTCAAGGCGTTCGGCAGCGCGGTCCATGTCTCGCATCAGGAAGGGGTGGTGCAGGTCGTCGAGCGCCGGCCGGAAAAACTGTTTGGCTTGTTCGAAGGTGGAAATGCCACGTTGGGCAAGCAGGCGGCAGAGCAGGGGATGGATGCCGAGGGCATCGTGCAGGTGTCGGGCGGCGGCTTCGTCAGTGGGAAGCAGGCGCCAGCGGGGAACAGGCATGGGTGTTACGGGTTGGGTTATAAAAATTTGTTTCGGGTGGTAAATGTCAAAACTATCCGGGTGAAATCGGCGGATCGGGCGAGAATTTTTTTAGAAAAAAGCCCATGAACGGCCTAATGTGGCGTGAACGTTTTATTTGCAGCGCTTGCGCCCAAGACCTTTCAGGTTTCAAAAACCTGGAAGGTCTATCGGCTCCGATCCGTACTTTTGCCCTTCGCACTATGTCTGAACAGAAAAAATATGTCTGCGTCCACGGCCATTTTTACCAGCCGCCCCGGGAGAATGCCTGGCTGGAAGTTGTGGAACAGCAGGAAGGCGCCCGGCCGTACCACGACTGGAACGAGCGCATCAACTTCGAGTGCTATGCCCCCAATGCGGCGGCTCGCATTCTCGACCGGGAGGGTTTCATCACCAAAATCCGCAATAACTACAACCGCATTTCTTTCAACTTCGGCCCTACGCTGCTCACCTGGTTGGAGCAAAATGACCCGGAGGCGTACGCGCTGGTCATTCAGGCCGACCGCCGCAGCATGGAGCGCTACGGCGGGCACGGCAATGCGCTGGCGCAGGTACACAGCCACCTGATTTTGCCGCTGGCCAACTACCGCGACAAAGTGACGCAGGTTTTTTGGGGCGTGCGCGACTTCGAACACCGATTCGGGCGCTACCCGGAGGGCATCTGGCTGGCAGAAACGGCGGTGAACACCGAAACGCTGGAAGTGCTGGCCGCGCACGGTTTGCAATACACCGTACTGGCGCCCCGTCAGGCCAAAGCCGTGCGGAAAACGGGCGAAACTGCGTGGAAATCAGTGGATACCGAGTCGCTCGACACCCGACGCCCGTACTGGTGCCTGCTGCCCAGCGGACGCCGCATCGCCTTGTATTTTTACCACGGCGGCGTGGCGCAGGAGGTGGCGTTCAACGGCTTGCTCAACAACGGCAAAGCCTTTGCCGAGCGGCTGCTCCGCATTTTCGACACCTCCGCCGAGGCCCAACTGGCGCATATCGCCACCGATGGCGAGAGTTACGGCCACCACCACCGCTTCGGCGAAATGGCCCTCGCTTCGGCGCTCAACCACATTGAGGACAACAACCTGGCCGCACTGACCAACTACGGGCAGTTTCTCGAACTGTTTCCGCCCGAATGGGAGGTGCAAATTCACGAAAACTCGTCGTGGAGTTGTGCGCACGGGGTGGAGCGCTGGCGGAGCGATTGCGGCTGCAATACGGGCGGAAACCCGGGCTGGCATCAGCGCTGGCGCAAACCTCTGCGCGAGACGCTCGACTGGCTGCGCGACCGGCTTGCCCCGGCATACGAACGCGAAGCCGGGCGTTTTTTCAAAGACCCCTGGAAAGCCCGGAACGACTACATCGAGGTCATGCTGGATCGTTCCGAGGAATCGGTACAGGCGTTTTTGGAAAAACACACCCGCCGCGAACTGAGCAAACTCGAAGAAGTGACGGCCTTGCGCCTGCTCGAATTGCAGCGGTATGCCGTGCTGATGTACACCAGTTGCGGCTGGTTTTTTGATGAAATCTCCGGGATCGAAACCAACCAGATTTTGCAATATGCCTTGCGTGCGATGGACCTGGCGCAGGATGTTTTCGGTGTGGATTTGCATGCCGAATTTGAAAAACGCCTGCACGAGGCGCCAAGCAACAAATACGCCGACGGCGCCGCCAGTTACCGGCAGAATGTGTTGCCCGCCCAGGTGAATCTCGAGCGAGTGGCCGCGCACTTTGCTGTGGCTTCGCTGTTTGAGGACGATCCCGCCCGGCTTGACTTGTTCAACTACACCGTTCAGGTGGAGGCCTTCGAGCGCATCGAAGCGGGCACACTGCGCCTGGCTATCGGGCGGCTGCGGATTCGTTCGCGGCTCACACATGCCGAGCATACGTACAGTTTTTCGGTGCTGTACCTCGGGCAGCAGCATTTCATCGGCAACATCAGCGGGACCCTGAACCGCTCTACCTTCGACGAGATGCACCGGCACGTGGCCGATGCGTTCCGCAAGGCCAATCTCGGCGAGGTCATCAGCACGCAGCAGGAACATTTCGGGCCGCACAAGTTCACGCTGGCGACCTTGTTTGCCGACGAAAAAGTCAAGATTATCCGCGCCATAACGGCTAATAGCCTGCTTCTTGCCGAGGCTAATTTTCGCAATGTGTTCAACGACAATTACCAACTGATGACCGGCTTGCAGGAAGCAGGTCTGCCCTTGCCCGACACCTGGCGCAACATCGCGTCGTATGTGCTGAACAGCGACCTGTTACATTTTTTCGGAAACGACCAGGCGCCGAATATCCAGACGCTGCGCCGGGTAGCCGGCGATCTGAAAAACTGGCACGTCAAACTGGCCGACGAAGAGGCTGTGCGCCATGCTGCCGGTCTGCGTATTCACCGGGAAATCCAGTTGATCGAGCAGCAGGCCTCGTCGCTGGCGCGCGTGCAGTGGCTGGCCGAAGTGCTCGAAATCATGCGGGAAATGAAGATGGAACCCGACATCTGGCGCAGCCAGAATATTTTTTACTTAGTCACGAAAGGCTTGCGCAAGGAACTCTGGGAGTTCTGGAATGCGGAGTGGAAGTCGGTATTTGAGCGGCTGGCGGGGTTGTTGAAGGTAAGGTTGTGATGTTACCCTGTCACCTTCAAACTCATATCCAGCGGCTGCGCCGAATGCGTCAGCGCCCCGGCAGAGACAAAATCCACCCCGGTAAGGGCGTATTTGCGCACATTGAACAACGTGATTCCACCGGAGGCTTCGGTCTCGAAGCGGCGGTCCACAGTGGCCACGGCTTCAGCGAGAATGGGAATTTCGAAGTTGTCGAACATCAGCCGGTTGATGCCGCCGGTCTCCAGCGCTTCGTGTACTTCCACGAGGTTCCGCACTTCGAGCGTGACGGGCAGGTCGAGATTTTTTTCTTTTAAATATGCCTGTGCGCGTTCCACCGCCGGGCGGATGCCGCCGCAAGCGTCCACGTGGTTATCCTTGATCATGATTCGGTCGTACAGACCCCAGCGGTAGTTTTCGCAGCCGCCGATGCTGACCGCCCATTTTTCCAGAAACCGGATGAGCGGGGTGGTCTTGCGCGTGTCGAGCACTTTTACGGGCAGGTCGCCCACTTCAAAGGCAAAACGGCTGGCCAGCGTGGCGATGCCGCTCATGCGCTGCATGGTGTTGAGCACAAGGCGTTCGGCCTGAAGCAGAGCGCGGGTGTTGCCCGTCACTTCGAAGGCTTTTTCGCCGTAAAACACATCGGTGCCGTCGTTTTTGTGTACGGTCATTTCCGCAGTGGGGTCCAGATGCCGGATAATGCGCCCGGCCAGTTCCACCCCGGCCACCACGCCGTAGTCTTTGATTTTCAGGGCGGCACGGCTGCGGTGGTCGGCAGGTATGGTAGCGAGCGAGGTATGGTCGCCTTCGCGGATGTCTTCGTAAAGGCCTGCCGTGATGAAGTCGTGAATATGCTGGTCGGTGATTTGTGCTGGACGCATGTACGAATGGTTGAGGTGGTGGATGGTTGTCCAAAAGGGGGCGCAAAGGTATGCAGCCAGAGGCTAAAGGACAAGCACGCGCTGAAGTCTGCAATTTGATGGACTACTTGCCCACTTTTCCGGGGTTGTCTTTCACGAAAGCCCCCCAGCCGCTGTATGCTTTTTTGCCTTTGGCCGGACCGGAGGACTGAAACCAGTGGCAAACGGCAGCGCCGAGGGCGTCTGTAGCGTCGAATTTTTTTTCCTGAAACTTCTGCTTGAGGATGTTTTCGAGCATACCGGCTACCTGTTCCTTCGAGGCGTTGCCGTTGCCGGTAATGGCGCGTTTGATGTTTTTGGGCATGTACTCCGTGATCGTCACGCTGTTGACCATTCCCGCCGCTATGGCTACACCCTGCGCACGACCGAGTTTGAGCATGGACTGCACGTTTTTTCCATAAAACGGCGCCTCGATGGCCATCTCGGTCGGGCGGTACTGGCGAATGAGGTCTTGCACCTGCTCAAAGATGTAGCGCAACTTGACGGTGTGGTCGTCGCCGATGTGGGAGAACGTGACTACGCCGATTTCCAGCACTGAAATCGCGCTCTTGTCGGCGTCAATAATGGCAAAGCCCAGCACGTTGGTGCCGGGGTCAATGCCGAGAATGCGGACAGGTGTGGTCGGTTGCGACATCGGATCAGACCATGTCCCGAACCAGCAACTGGAAGCCGTTGCCGTGGATGTTGACGATTTCGATGCCCGGGTCTTTGGCCAGGTACTTGCGCAATTTGGTCACGAACACGTCCATCGAACGGGCGGTGAAGTAGTTGTCTTCGTGCCAGATTTTGGTAAGCGCCTCGGAGCGCGGCGTGATGTCGTTGATGTACTTGCAAAACATCTTCAACAGTTCGGCCTCTTTCGGACTGAGTTTCCACTGGTTTTCTTCGCCAATGGGGGCCTCGGTTAGCGTGAGAATGCGCAACGGGTAATTGAAGTGGTAGCGCCCGATGACGTATTCGCGCTGTTCGTCGCGGGGATCGGGGGCTTTGTTGACGCGCTTGAGCACGGCCTGGATGCGCAGCAGGAGTTCTTCGGAGTTGAAGGGCTTGGCAATGTAGTCGTCGGCGCCGATTTTGAAACCCTGAAGCACATCGTCTTTCATGGTTTTGGCCGTGAGGAAAATGATCGGTACATCGCGGTCGCGCTCGCGGATTTCTTTTGCCAGCGTGAAACCGTCTTTGCGCGGCATCATCACGTCGAGGATACACAGGTCGAACTGGCCTCGTTTGAACGTTTCAAAGCCGATAACGCCGTCGGTAACAAGGGTTACGCCGTAGTCGTGCATTTCCAGATAAGAGCGAAGGACGTCGCCGAAGTTTTGGTCGTCCTCAACCAGCAGGATTTTATAGTTCGCATTTGCCATAAAAAACCGGTTTGATGTCGTAGTTTGTGAGAAAATAAAGGGTAAATGCGTGGATTATGAATTTCGATTTCAAGTAACCGTACGCGCCGGCCACAAATCAGGAAGCGCGATGCCGCATATAACGCAGATGCCCCAAGCGCAGTATTCCTGTGAAGCAAAGTGCAGGAAATTTGTTAAAATCGTCAGGCGTGCATGAGTCGGCAGGCGCCGAATCACCGTTAAAACAGCACTTTTGCCAGCACAGATCGGGCGCCGGTCTATAAATTTTTCCTTGCGTAGTGGGCCGCACGCAACTTCGGGCATCAAAATATGTCCTTGGCCGCAGTCGTTAAGGCCGCGTTAATCCTGCCGCGTTTTACGCACCTGAATTTGTAAGTACGAAATTGTTCGTAATACCTTTGACCGTTCGAGATCAATTTCCAAACACGCGCCCTCTGCTGCGGCTCTGCCGGAAAAGTGCGGCCTATAAAATGTTCCTTGCTATGAAAACAATTTTCAACCTGTCTGCCATTACCCTCCTGCTCCTGACGTGGCATGCCGCTCCGGCATTTTCCCAAAGTTCGGTTCCGAACGACGAGCGCAAAGTCATCATCACCAAGCGCACCACCGAAGCGGATGGCACGGAAACTACCGAAACCATTGTAAAAAAGGGCAAAGCCGCTGAAAACTTTGACGTTCAAAAATACCTGAAGGAAAACCGCGCCGACAATGTGGAACTCGATGTGCGGGTGCAGGAAGGGCCGGACGACGAGCAGATGGTCGTGGTTCGGCGTGCACAAAACCGCTCTACCGCCGAATGGGCCGACGAAGTTGGAGGCGCCGTGGAAGCAGCAATGGAAGCCGCAAAAGATGCTATGGCGGCGTTTAGCCCCGGCACAAAAGGATTCCTTGGTGTGACGCCAAAAGAAGGCGGCAGCCGTTCCGCATCCGGGGTGCCCGTTGACGTTGTGGATAACTCGGCGGCGCAAAAAGCCGGCCTTCGCGATGGCGATGTACTGGTACGCCTCAACGATTCAGAACTGCGCAAGTGGGACGATGTTTCCGCATTCATGTCCAAAACCAAACCCGAGCAAAAGGTACGCGTGACCTACCTGCGCGACAACAAAAAAAATACTGCAGACGTCGTACTCGGTACCCAAAAAACCACTGCCTGGGATTTTAACGACGAGCCGGAAGACGAAGAAGACATGGCTCTGGCCGTGGACGTGGACAAACGCGAAAAAGCCGCCTGCCTCGGCGTTTACACCTCCGCAGACGAAGTGGGCGACGAAAAAGGTGCACGTGTCACCGATTTCACCACCGAATCTGCCGCCCGCGAGGCGCTGCTCGTGAACGGCGACGTGATTACTGCCGTAAACGGCAACCGGGTGCAGGGCCACAGCGAACTCTGGGATGAAATCGCCAAATACCAGCCCGGCGACAAAGTGACGGTTGAATTTTTGCGCGATAACCTGTCGCTCAAAACCGAAGCGACACTCAAGGCTTGCCAGGACAACAGCAACACGGTAATTCTCAACAAGACAGACAAAAACGGCGAAGATGCCACCCGCGCATTTCAACTCTGGAACTGGGATGAAAAATCGGAAGAACGCCTGCGCGAACGGCAGGTCATCACCATCCGCCGCAGCGCCGAGGGCGACGCCGCTCAAATGACTACGCTGCCCGAAAACAGTACGGACCCAAGCCGCCAACTCAAACTCAACGGCTTTCGGGCCTGGCAAAACCCGACTATCAGCCAGTTGAGCGTGGAGTTTCGCTGCGAACCGTCGGCTACGGTCGTATCGCTGCTCGACAAAACGGGCCGCCAATTGTTCCGCGAAGAACTCAATGCGTTCAGCGGCGACTACAACCAGCAGTTTGACCTCACAGATTTTGCATCGGAAACCGTGACCGTGTACGTGACGCAGGGCGACAAAGTGTTCCTGGAAAAAATCAGCCTGAATCAGTAGTTTTGCAACCTGCATTTTTGTGGCAAAAAAGGTGTTGCCTCATTAAGAGGGGTTTACCACTAAGCGCACTAAGTTCACTAAGAAACACTAAGCAAGAGGGAATCTTAGTGTTTCTTAGTGAACTTAGTGCGCTTAGTGGTAAATCCCTATCATATTTGGGACAGCCTCTTATGCATCGAATCACCGATTCAAAAATACCATGTCCAGACGTCCTTGTTTCCTGCTGTTTGCAATACTGCTCTTTGCTTCATGTGAAAAAAACGACACGCCCGGGCCGACGGGGGAGCCGAGGTTTTCGCTTACGTTCAGCAGTGCGTATTCCATCTTGCAAAACGAGACAGCGGCATTTCTGACAGACGAAGACGGCCGGATTCGGGTATTCCAGTGGATGCCGGGACCAGGGACCACAACACTTGTCGTGCCAGATGCCGAACCCGGAGAGAAGTTTGATTTCAGCGTAGCCGGAGTTTTTATGCGCAACTTGCCCGGAACCAGTCTGGTTGATACGTTTTTGATTATCCGTACCTACACCAATCTGGTGGACAGCGCCCGGTTCGACCTGATTCCTCCGGGCAACGAGTTTGAAACGGATTTTAAAATCACTTTCACCGGAATCACCTCGCTGGACTCCATCGTGGTGCCCAATGGCGTCACGTTTGCCCTGCCGCAGCCCGACAATAATTTTCAGGGTCAATACCTCGTGCAGCATAACGGACAGTTCTGGTGCCGGGTGAAAGTGAACGGCGAATCCAAATGGCGTTACCTGCTGTTGGACAACGTGACAGGTTCCACAATCAACGTCACGCGCGACGCCACGACTTTGCCCGAACTGCCGCCTTCAACCGTGACCGTCGCGTTGCCGTTTTTTACCAACTGGACCTACCGATTAGATCGTGCGTTGGACGCCGATCATAACAAGTTTTTACCTATAGGACCGCAGTTTTCGATACCCGGCGGCGTGGTGCCGTTTTTCGATGCTGTGCCGATACAGGAGCCGCCCGGGCTGCCCAACTTCGGGTACCGGCTCCGGCTTGCCGGCGAAGATGCCGCTCCCGGCGGGCACGGCTACGAATGCGACCGGTTTTTCACTGCATTGCCCAATGCCGCACCGGCACTCAATTTTGACATTCAACCTACCAACCTGGCCGACAAGCGCTTGATTGCCGTCACGAGCAGCGGGCCTGTGGATGTGCTGTCGTTTACGCGAACCGGTTCGACCAATATTTCCTGGGAGGTATTTGCCGCTCCGGCAGCATCCGGCGCTACGATTTACCGCCTGCCCGACGTTCCCACCGAACTGTCCAATATTTTTCCTATCCTGAAAACCTACGACTTCGACAGCAAGGTGCAGGTGCGGGCCGAAGGGTACGACCAGTTTGGTGGTTACGATGCGGCCATCCGGGAGCGCATGTACCCGCAGGACCCGCTGTGGCAGGCGCGGGCGGGGTATCTGGCAAGAATCCGAACGTTCTAAATTCTCTTACCGCTTCACAGCCCGCAACGAATACACCATCGGTATTTTGCCTTCCAGCCCCTGTATGCGGTAGTTCCCGTCGGCGCCGCGCACGGTTTTGTCAAAACAATCGAAAGGCGAGTAGGGGTATTCGTTGAAAAACTCCAGTTGGAGGCCGTGCCGCAGCAGGGCATTCAGCACCTCGCTCAGGCTGTGGTTCCAGCCGTATTCCTTGTATTTCAGGTCGGCGTAGCGGTCGGCGTAGGTGCCGGTCATTTCGCTTTCAATGACACCGTCGTTGTGGTAGGCGTATTGAAGAAACTCCATTTTGTCGTCCATCATCCACACCACCGGGTGAAACTCGGCCATGTAAAACACGCCCCCTTTTTTCAGGAAATGTGCAATCACGGCGGCCCAGGGTTCCAGATCGGGCAGCCAGCCGATGACCCCGTAGGAGGTGAACACGATGTCGAATTTGCCCTTCAGGTGCTGCGGCAGGTCGTACACGTTGCAGCACACAAAACGGGCTTTCAGATTCACTTCACGGGCCAACTGACGGGCGTAGGCAATGGATTCCGTGGAAAAATCGCAGCCCGTGACTTGTGCGCCCAGTCGCGCCCAGGAGAGCGTGTCCTGCCCGAAGTGGCATTGCAGGTGCAGGAGTTTTTTGCCGGACACGTCGCCGAGTTCGCGCAGTTCGATGTCGGTGAGGCTGGTTTTTCCTTTTTTCCAGCCTTCCACGTCGTAGAAGTCGGAGTTTTTGTGGGCTTCGAGGCGGATGTTCCAGGCGTGGCGGTTTGCTTCGATGAATTGGTTCATAAGTTGATTAGTTGACTGGTTGACTGGTTGACTGGTGGTAAATTACCCGCCACCCAACACCATCTTGGTGTGCGGAATTCCGTCTTCCAGATATTCTTCGCCGGTGGAAATGAACCCGAGGCTTTCGTAAAACTTCAGCAGGTAGGATTGTGCTCCGATTTTGATGGGCAAAGGGCCGAACAGGTGTCGGCAGAGATCAATACTGCGTTGCATAATCAGTTTGCCGGCGCCGGTGCCGCGTGCCGCCGGCGAACTGACCACCCGCCCGATGGATGTATAACCCGGATACGACACCCCCTCGGGCAGCAGGCGTGTGTACGCCAACAGGGCGCCGGCTGCATTTCGGCCCATCAGGTGCCAGGATTGCAGGTCTTTGCCGTCGGCATCGAGGTAGGGGCAGTTTTGTTCTACCACAAAAACCTCCTGGCGCAAGGCCATGATTTCGTACAGTTCATGTGGACTGAGGGCATCGAAGGGGAGACAGGAAAATCGAAGCATGTGGATTTTTTGCCCAAAAGTAGTGCTTCGTGCCAAAATCGGCGGGAGCGCTCAAATGCGACTCCGTGCGGCAAAAAGTACGGCGAGGTGTTTACCTTTGCCAACCTTTTTTGAAAAACGGTTGTTCAACCGCCAAACATTTTCCTTATCAACTATTACTTGTCCATGATGAAATCGTACTGTTCCCTCGTACTCGCATTCTTCGCGACCGCAACCATCGGCTTCGCACAAATCAAAACCCCGCAACCCAGCCCGGTCGGCTCGTTCAGTCAGGCTGTTGGCCTGATTAAAGTGGATGTGGAATACTCCCGCCCCAGCGCCAAAGGCCGCAAAATTTTCGGAGGTCTCGTGCCTTACGGCGACATGTGGCGTACCGGCGCCAACGCTGCTACCAAAGTGACGTTTAGTGACAATGTCCAGGTGAATTACAACGCCCTCGACAAAGGCTCGTACGCCCTGTACACCATTCCCGGTGAAAAAGAGTGGACGATCATTTTTTACAAAAACACCACGTTCTGGGGTACTCCCGATGCCAAATCGTTCAAAGAAGAAGATGTGGCTGCCCGCTTCAACGTGCCGGTGAAAATGCTGAGCGACATGGTCGAAACCTTCACCATCGGTATCGGCAACCTGAGTAATGACGCCGCCGATCTCGAAATCTCGTGGGAAAAAACCAAAGTGGTGATCCCGATCAAGATGGATACCGATTCCAAGGTAATGGCCGACATCAAATCCACGATGGCCGGGCCCAAAGCCAACGACTACTACTCCGCCGCCCGCTACTATTTTGAAGAAAACAAGGATGCCCAGCAGGCACTCGACTGGGTGAACAAAAACCTGGAAATGGCCGGTGAAAAATTCTGGGTCTTGCGCCTCAAGGCCAACATCCAGGCCAAACTCGGCAAATACAAAGACGCCATCGCCACCGCCAACCGCAGCACCGAACTGGCCAAAGCCGACGGCAACTCCGACTACCCGCGCATGAACGAGGAGTCCATTGCCGAGTGGAAGAAGAAGATGTAAGAATTGATTCGATTGATTCGATTGGGGCAGTAGCCTGTATTTCCGCTACAATTTTAGCAATTATGATTTGTACATTTGTTGCTTGTTGTACCTGAAACGGCTACTGTCCCAATTTTTTTTGTCGAGTCAATCGAATCAATCCAGTCAATCGAAAAATGCTCTGCCTATGAAACTGCTGCTCTGTTCTGCTGCGCTTGTTCTTTTGGGCTTTTCGGCCCTATGCGCTCAAAACCCCGCTTGCGATGGCATCCGCTACAAACAGCCTGTTTTTGCAGCAGTGAAGAAGACCACCCTGCCCTACGCACCGGCCACAAGCCACCTCGGTCAGCCCATTACCCTCTCGATGGATGTGTACGAACCGGAAGGCGACACGGCTTCCCGCCGCCCGGTGGTGGTGCTGGAACACGGCGGCAGTTTTGTTTTCGGCAACAAGTCCGACATGGCCCAATGGTGCGAACTGCTGGCCAAACGCGGCTACGTGGCGGCGTCCATTCAGTACCGTCTATTCCCGGTGTTCCCGCTTGGCATCCCGGATTCCACCAAAATAATGGATACTGCAGTCAAAGCCGTGGGCGACATGAAAGCCGCCGTGCGCTACTTCCGCGAGGATGCCGCCACGGCCAACCTGTTTCGCGCTGACCCGGAGCATATTTACGTGGGCGGCTATTCCGCCGGCGCAGTGGCTGCCCTGCACGCCACCTATCTCGACGAAACGGACAACCTCCCGCTGTTTATGCAAACCATCATTGCCAACAACGGTGGATTCGAGGGCAACACCGGCTCTGCTTCCAATAAAACATATTCCTCTAAAATCGGCGCGGTAGTCAACATGTCGGGCGGCCTGTACCGCCGCGGCTGGATCAACGACGGCGAACCGCCTATGGCCGGTATTCACGGCACCGCCGACGGCACGGTGCCCTTCCTTACCGGGGTGGCCGCCAATATCGCGTATCTGGAAGGCACGGGGGTGCTACACCCACACGCGCTGACCACAGGCGTCTGGACGTACCTGAAAAAAGTGCCCGGCGGCGGTCACGGCAACATTTATGACCAGCCCCAATATGCCGTGCAGTTGGACAATTACTGGATGCGGGCCACGGCTTTGCTCGAACATTTGACCTGTTTTGTGGATACGCTGCCGCAAATCGCCACGCCGGCAGTGGAACAATATTCCGGCACCGGCATCGAGTGGACAATTTTCCCGAATCCGGTGCAACATGACATCTGTACCGTTCGGATTCCGGAGTTTGAGGGCGCCGGCGCCCTCGTTTTTCACGACCTGAACGGACGCGAGGTTTTGCGTGTCGGGAATGTCCGGCAGGGCGTGCAGGAGATGTCGCTGGTTGGGTTGGCGCCGGGGGTGTATTCGGTTAGTTTAGTAGCGTCGGGCAAGGTGCCGGGGAGTTGCAAGTTGGTGAAGTTGTGAACTTTATTTTCTCCACCCGGGGATTCACCCTTCTCCGTTCTCCGCAAGGGGTTCTAATTCTCAGTCCAGGGTTCTTAAATTCTCAGCCCAGGGGTTCACCCCTGGGCAAGCGCGGAAATATTTACATTCCGAACGGCCCAGGGGTGAACCCCTGGGCTGAGAATTAAACCCCGGATGGTTTGTATTGGCATGCACTGCGATTCACTTCATCCCCCGCACCAATCGCCCCAGCGTCCGCAGACTTCCCTCGATTTCCGGGCTGTACGGCGCTCCGAAACCCAATCGGATATGGTGCGAAAATGCCCCGTCCGTACTGAAAATTTGCCCCGGCGCTATGTTGATCCGGTGCCGGCGCGCGTGGTGGTACAAGTGGAAGGCGTCCACGGTTTCGGGTAGTTCCAGCCAGAGCACATAGCCGCCCTGCGGTTGCGACACACGGGTTTCGGGTGGGAAAAATTCCGAAATCGCCTGCCAGTAGCGCAGGCATTGGGTATGCAGCGCTTTTCGGAGATTGCGCAGATGGAGGTCAAAACGCCCGTTGGCACAAAACCGCGCGATGGCCGCCTGCGTGGGTGTTGCGGAGGTGATGCAGTGCGTCAGTTTTCGCTGCAGCACTTTTTCGCGGTAGCGCCCCGGCAGGCACCAGCCGACACGATAGCCCGGTGCCAGCGACTTGGACATGGACGAGCAGTACAAAACCAAACCCTCCGTGTCATAACTTTTGCAGGTGCCCGGCCGTGTTTTCCCGAAATACATTTCCCCGTAAATATCGTCTTCCACCAGCGGGATTTCATGCTCGGCCAGCATGGCTACCAGCGCCTGCTTGTTGGCCGCGGGCATCAGGCTGCCGGAAGGGTTGTTGAAATTCGGGACGAATAATGCAGCCGCGATCTGCCGGTTCTGGACGGCATTTTGTAAAAAATTCAGGTCGGGTCCGGTTTGCGGGTCGGTGGGAATTTCGAGTGCGCGCAGGCCGAGGTTCTTCAGCAAACTGAAAATCCCGAAATACGTGGGCCGTTCGATCGCCACGGTGTCGCCAGGTTTGGTCACAGTTTGCAGGCAAAACGACAGCGCCTCCATGCAGCCCTGCGTGACCACTACCTCCTCCTCCGTGCATTGGCCGCCCCAGTTGAACGCCTGCCGGGCCAGTTGGCGGCGCATATCCTCGCTTCCCGCAATGTGTTCGTAATGCAGGCAACTTGTCGGACTGCTGCGCAAGGCCTCCAGCAAACACTTGTTCAGTTTTGCCGCAGGCAACAACTCATACCCCGGCGCTGCCAGCGAAAGTTGCACCACGCCTGCTTCGGTCAGGTTGGCATACACCGTGGCAATCATGTCGTCCACGGACATGGCTTCCGGTGGCGCCCAAAATCGCAGCGCTCGCGGCGCCGGTGCATTGCGCTGCACTCGATATCGGACGAAATACCCCGATTTCGGGCGCGCTTCGATCAGTCCCTTGCTTTCCAGCGCCGAATAGGCTTTGAAGACCGTACTCATGCTCACCCCCTGTTCGCGGCTCAGCACGCGCACGGAAGGCAGTTTATCACCCGTTTTCCAAACGCCCTGTGCCACCATGCCTTCAAGGCGGTCGGCCATCTGATTATACAAGAATTCGTCGTTGCTATGCTGCATCTGTTCTGCTTAATTTTTAAAAAACTGAATCTGTTTTTTGCGCCAACAAAGGTATCAACTTTGCCCTGTAAAAAAAACTGCCTACCTATGCACCACGACATTCAGATTGAACGCTGGAAACCCGAATTCGGCGAGGCTTTTTACCGGCTCAACCGCGCCTGGATTGAAGCCGATTACCCGCTGGAACCGGTGGATATTGCCGTACTCAGCAACCCGGAAAGCCATATCCTGACGGGTGGCGGCAGCATTCTGTCGGCGGTATCGGGCGACGAGGTTGTTGGCGTAGTGGCGCTCCGACCTGCCGGCACGGGGGTGTACGAACTGACCAAAATGGCGGTTGACGTCCCGTGGCGGGGGCGCGGTATCGGAAAAATGCTGATGCGGGCCGCCGTGCAGGAAGGTGAGCGCCTTGGCGCCCGCCGGATTATTTTGTATTCAAACTCCCATACCTCCGGCCCGGCTGTGGCGATGTACCGGAAGATGGGTTTTCAGGAAATACCGCTCGAACAGGGTGTGTACAAACGCGCAAACATTAAAATGGAACGCATGATACCAACCATACCGATTCAAACAACGACGCATAGCCGGCTGGCCGAAACTGATTTTGACCGCCTGATTTTCGGCGAAACGGTGTCCGACCACATGCTCACCGCCGAATACCGCGACGGTGCCTGGTCGGACCCGCAGATTGTGCCTTATGCCGACCTGTCGCTGCCGCCCTCCGTCATGGGCCTGCACTACGGCCAGATTGTGTGGGAAGGCATGAAAGCCTTTCGTCAGGCCAACGGTCGCCCCGCCATTTTCCGCATAGACCGGCACGCGTTGCGCCTCAACCGCTCGCTCAAACGCATGGCCATGCCGCCAATGCCGGCGGAATATTTCGATGCCTGCATCCGGGCGCTCGTGGCGCTCGATGCCGACTGGGTACCTGCCTCACCGGGGTCGGCACTGTACATCCGCCCCATCATTTTTGCTGCCGACGCCCGTTTCGGGATGAAAATTTCGGACACCTACCGATTCATCACGTTCACAGGCCCTGTGCCGCCTTACTACGCCAAACCGCTGAAAGTGAAGGTAGAAGAACGCTACGTGCGCGCCGCTCCCGGCGGCACGGGTGCCGCCAAATGCGCCGGCAACTACGGCGGCTCTTTGTACCCGACTCAACTGGCCCGCGAAGCCGGATTCGATCAGGTCATCTGGACCGACGGCTCACCCGAACTGAACCTGGAAGAATCGGGCACCATGAACGTCATGTTCCGGCTCGACGGCAAAATCGTGACACCACCGGTGTCCGACACCATCCTCGACGGCATCACCCGCGACAGCATCCTGGCCCTCGCCGCCGACATGGGCTATGCCACCGAAGAGCGCCGCATCAGCGCGCTCGAATTGGTGGAAGCGCACCGGGCCGGCAAGTTGCAGGAAGCCTTTGGCGTAGGCACTGCTGCCGTCACGGCGCCCATCGAACTGATTCAGGTACACGAACACGCGCTGCAACTGACGCCGGTGACCGACGATTCGTTTGCCCTTCGGGTGAAGCGCCGGCTGGAAGGCATCCGCTCGGGAACGGAGCCGGATACGCACGGGTGGAATACGGTGGTGTGAGGTGTTGAGCGAGTGGGGGGCACCGGGCGCGGCAAAGAAGCACTTCCTGCCGGTGTTAAACTATTAGGTGGGATACCAGTCGAATGCGGCTGAATTTCATTCGTGATTTCTACCCATGCGTAAACGTATCCTGATCATAGCCTTGATCGCCAGGGGCTTGGTGTTGTCGGCACAATCGGCGCCTTCTTCAAACGCATTTGAGGTGTACTTTTTTTTATTGGAGGATTGCAAAATCACCCAGGCCTACACGGATAAATTACAGCATCTCCATCACACATTTGCCGGCGACAGTATCCGGTTCACCGGTTTTTTCCCCAATCCCGTTTCGGAAGATTCCACTATGCGGGCATTTGTGGAGAAACACCAATTGCCATTTCCCTGCACGCGAACCGGGGCTTACGAGGTCGCTAAAAAATTCGGCATCACGGTGACGCCGGAAGTAGTGGTGTACCACACCGCCGAGGATTCTGTGTATTATCAGGGCCGAATAGACAACCTCTTCGAGCGCGTCGGGCAACGGCGGCAGGTAGTGACCTCGCACGAACTGGAAGCCGCCCTGTATTGCATTCAACACAACAAACCTGTACCAATCCCGCGAACAAAGGCGGTAGGCTGCTTCCTGAATTAATTGCCTGTTTTATGAAAAGAAATCTCGTACCCTTCATTTGTCTTGTTGCGCTTGCACACCCCCTGACCTGTTCTTCGCAGACGATCACCTGGAGCGAGCATGTGGCGCCCATTGTGTACAAGCACTGCACCTCCTGCCACCGTCCCGGCGAGATTGCCCCGTTTTCGCTGACCAACTATGCCGAAGCCTTCGACTGGGCCAACATGATGCGATATGTCACCGAAATTCGCTACATGCCGCCCTGGAAAGCCGACTCGAAATTCGGGGTGGAATATCTGGGTGAAAATTACCTGAGCGACGACGAAATTGCCACGATCAAGGCCTGGGTAGACGGCGGCGCTCCGCAGGGCAATCCGGCTCTGGAGCCGCCGTTGCCGGTTTTCCCTACCGGTTCGCAGGTGGGCACACCCGACCTGGTGCTCTCTTTTGCTCAATCCTATACCCATAAGGGAACCGGCGTGGACGAATACCGCTATTTCGTATTGCCCACCGGCCTTGCCCAAAACAAAAACCTCGTGGCATTGGAGATGCGCCCGGGCAACACCAAAATCGTACACCATGCCCTGTTTTGGGCCGATACCAGCGGCGTTGCCGCGGCACTTGATGCGCAGACGCCCGAGTATGGGTTCGTCGGGGGGCAAGTGCAAGGCGGTGGCCAGACTAATTTCGGACCTCAGTTGCCCACTTATGTGCCCGGAGCCAAACCCAACGTGTACACGCACGGTATGGCGCAACGTGTTTACAAGGGGAGTGATCTGGTTATGCAGGTACACTACGCCCCCACGCCCGTGGATGAAACAGATTCCTCCACCATCAACCTGTTCTTTTCCAACCAGCCGGTCAGCCGATTTGTCAACAGCCATATCATGCTGCCGCCCAGCCTCGTCAACGGCCCGTTTGTCATGGAGCCGAATACCGTCAAGGAGTTTCACGGCGTATTCAAAACGCCCTTGGCCGTGAGCCTTTTGGGCGTGATGCCGCACTGCCATCTGCTGGGCAAAAACTGGCGTGTATTTGCCGTGACGCCGCAAAAAGACACCATCCCGCTCATCCATATCGAAAACTGGGATTTCAACTGGCAGGGAACCTACCATTTCCGGAAACTGAAAGTGCTGCCCAAAGACTCGGAAATCCACGCCTTTGCCACCTACGACAACACGTCCGATAATCCGTTCAACCCCAACTTCCCGCCCCAAACCGTGACCTGGGGCGAAGGCACTGCCGATGAAATGTATTACCTGCCCCTGCTGTGGCTGCCCTATCAGGCCGGGGACGAAAACATTGACCTGGGTGGAAGCACGACAAGCACGGAGGACGCTGTTTTTCATTTCAATCAAACCCGGTTGTACCCCATAGCGCCCAACCCCGCGAAAGGGATGGTAAAAGTGGGTTACACGCTGGCAGAAGCCGGGGCGGTTAGCCTCGAAGTGTCCGACTCGCAGGGCCGTTTGACGGCTACTTTGCAACCTACCCGGTTAACCATGGCCGGCGAGCATATCCTAAACTGGGATACCGCCCTCTTGACACCCGGATTGTATTTTATTACACTTCGAGCAAACGGGGTGGTGCAAACACAAAAAGTGCTGGTGGCGCCGTAAAATCCGCAACACCCGATTGGTAAAAACCGGACTGGTTCAGCGGTATAGTTTGCGAAGCGCGGGCATCTCGCAAACCAGGATTCTGCTATTCCCTGATTTGCATCAGGGTGCCCCGGGGCTTTGCTATATTTCGAGCCACATCAGGTGGATAAATGGAAACACCTTGACGCCGCAACCAAAATACCGACCTTCCGTTTTATCCCCCAAACCGACAGCATGAAGAATTACCTTATCATAGGAGCGGCTACGGGCATCGGCGCCCGTTTGACAGCGCAATTGGCCGTGGAGGGTTGCCGCGTGTTCGCCACCTGGCACAATCAGCCGGCCTTCGATGCCGGACCGCAGGTTTCCTGGCACCGCCTGGATGTACTCGATGAGCAATCCGACTTCAGTTTCCTGCCCGATGTGTTGCATGGCATGGCCTATTGTCCCGGAAGCATCAGCCTCAAACCTTTTGCCCGAATACCGGAGGCGGCATTTGTCCAGGATTTCCGCATGCAGGTGGGTGGTGCGGTCAGGTGCATACAGGCTGCCCTGCCGGCGCTGAAAAAAGCGGAACAGGCGTCTGTGGTACTCTTTTCCACCGTGGCAGTACAGACGGGATTCAATTTTCATTCGCTGGTATCGGCTTCCAAAGGAGCGGTGGAGGGACTCACCCGCGCATTGGCTGCCGAGTTGGCGCCGGGTATCCGGGTGAATGCCATAGCGCCGTCCATTACCGATACGCCGCTGGCTGCCCCCCTGCTCAGCACCGAGGAAAAACGCAGCGCCAACGCTCAACGTCACCCGTTGCGCAGGATAGGCCGCTCCGAAGACATCGCCCAAATGGCCGGTTTTCTACTCTCCGAACAATCGGGCTGGATGACCGGACAGATTTTACATGTAGACGGCGGCATATCCAGCCTTAAAGTATAACCCATGAAAATATTACTCACCGGCGCTACGGGCTATATCGCCCAACGGTTGCTGCCAATTTTACTGGAAGACGGCCACACCGTGGTGTGTTGCGTACGCGACGGGCGACGGTTTAACACGGCTAAGTACGGCAGTCGTAACTTGCAGGTTGTCGAGGTGGATTTTATAAAACATGAAACCCTGTCTGCCATCCCTCCCGACATTGACGCCGCGTATTACCTCATCCATTCCATGTCTACCGCCGGGGAGGATTTCGAGCCGTTGGAGGCCGCTTCTGCCCTGAATTTCAAGGTACGCCTGGAACAAACCCGGGTACAACAGGTCATTTACCTGAGCGGTATCATCAACGAGGAGGAACTCTCCAAACATTTGAACTCCAGAAAAAAAGTGGAGGAAATTCTGTCTTCGGGCAGCTATGCACTTACCACCTTGCGGGCCGGCATCATTGTAGGCTCCGGTAGCGCTTCTTTCGAGATCATTCGGGATTTGGTGGAAAAACTGCCGGTTATGATAGCCCCGCGCTGGCTCAATACCCGTACTCAACCCATCGCTATACGCAACGTACTGGAGTTTCTGCGCGGCGTTTTGCTAAATGAAGGCTGCTATCGGCAAAGTTTCGACATCGGAGGCCCGGAGGTACTCTCGTACAAGGAAATGCTTTTGCGGTTTGCCAAAGTGCGTGGATTGCGCCGATTCATCGGTATTGTACCCGTGATGACGCCCAAACTATCCTCTTACTGGCTGTACTTCGTCACCTCTACTGCCTACCCGCTGGCGGTCAATCTGGTAAAAAGTATGAAAATAGAGGTAATTGCCCGGAAAAACAATCTTGGCGAGTTGCTCGGCATACGGCTCATCCCCTACGAAGAGGCGATCCGGCTGGCGTTTGACAAGATTGAACAGCATCAGGTGGTGTCCAGTTGGATGGACGCGCTCACCAGCGACACCTTGCATGAAGGCATTTCCCGCTACGTTCAAGTGCCGGTTTTCGGCTGCTTCAGGGATGTACGCAGCCTCAAAACAAACAATCCCGAACACGCCCTCTCGCGTATCTGGAGTATCGGGGGCGCCAACGGCTGGTACTACGGTAACTGGCTGTGGAGACTACGCGGATTTTTGGACAAAATGGTTGGCGGCGTGGGGTTGCGGCGCGGCCGGAAAAATCCCGTGGAAATCGCTGCCGGCGAAGCCCTCGACTTTTGGCGGGTACTCTTAGCCTCCAAAGAGCAACGGCGCCTCTTGCTGTATGCAGAAATGAGATTGCCCGGCGAGGCCTGGCTGGAGTTCAAAATCATGCCCGACGATACGGTGGTACAAACAGCCACCTTCCGGCCCTGGGGTTTACTTGGCCGCCTTTACTGGTATGCGGTACTGCCTTTCCACGGGTTTATTTTTAACGGAATGTTGCGCCGCATCGCTTGCGGCGAACAAAATCAATAACTTTTTCAGGATACGGCTTCCTGGCGCCGGCAAACAGTTTGGTTAAACGAACAAATCCGCAATTTCCCATTTCAGGAAACTGCGGATTTGCGGGTATTTGTTGGAAAACGGGCTACGAGGCAAGGCTGCTGTCGCTACCGCTATCCTTGCTCTCCGTACTCTCCTTCTGCTTCGCTTTTTTCTTATCGGCTTCAAACGCAATCACCAACCCGCTCTTGTCGTCATTGAGCGTAGCCTGCAATGCCACCCCTTCGCCGGGGTTTTCGTTCAGGATAAACTCGGCCAGCGGATCCTCAATGTATTTCTGAATGGCGCGGTGCAGCGGGCGGGCGCCGAACTGCGGGTCGTAGCCTTTTTCGGCCACAAACTCCTTGGCATCGTCGGTGAGTGTGAGCGCGATTTTCAGGTTGCTCAGGCGTTTCATCAGGCCGCCGAGCGCGTTGTCAATGATTTTGAAAATCTCCTCACGGCCCAGGGCGTTGAACACCACTACGTCGTCTACGCGGTTGAGGAATTCCGGCGAGAACGTGCGTTTGAGCGCGTTCTGGATGATCGTTTTGGAATTGTCCTCGGCGGCTTCCTGGCGGGCTTTTGTGGCAAAACCCACACCCTGACCAAAGTCCTTCAACTGGCGCACGCCGATATTGGAGGTCATAATGATGAGTGTATTTTTGAAATCCACCCGACGGCCCAGACCGTCGGTGAGTTGGCCGTCGTCGAGCACCTGCAGGAGGATGTTGTACACGTCGGGGTGGGCTTTTTCGATCTCGTCGAGCAGCACTACGGAGTAGGGTTTGCGGCGCACGCGTTCGGTGAGTTGGCCGCCTTCTTCGTAGCCGACATAACCGGGAGGCGCGCCGATGAGGCGGCTCACGGAGAATTTTTCCATGTATTCCGACATGTCAATGCGCACGAGTGAGTCCTCGCTGTCGAACAGGTAGCGGGCCAGCGCGCGGGCCAATTCGGTTTTGCCCACGCCGGTGGGGCCGAGGAAAATGAACGAGCCGATGGGTTTTTTCGGGTCTTTCAGGCCCACGCGGTTGCGCTGGATAGCCTTGGAGATTTTCACAATGGCGTCGTCCTGCCCGATGACCATCTTGCGCATGTCGTCGGACATGTGCACGAGTTTTTTGCTCTCGCTGGTGGCCACTTTTTTCACCGGGATGCCGGTCATCATGGCCACTACTTCGGCGATGTCGTCTTCCTCCACGGGGTAGCGTTTGGTTTTGCTCTCTTCTTCCCACTCCACTTTGGAAAACTCCAGTTGACGCACGAGTTTGCTCTCCTGGTCGCGCAGGTTGGCGGCGTCTTCGTACTGCTGGTCTTTGACGGCCCGGTTTTTTTGCTCCTTGATCACCTCAATGCGTTTCTCGAGTTCCTCGATATGCTTGGGCACATTGATGTTTTTCAGGTGTACGCGGGCGCCGACCTCGTCGAGCACATCAATGGCCTTGTCCGGCAGAAAACGGTCGGTAATGTAGCGGTCGCTGAGGCGCACACAGGCCACAATGGCGGCTTCGGTGTACAGCACGTTGTGGAATTCCTCGTACTTGGACTGGATGTTTTTCAGGATGTGGATGGTGTCCTCCTGACTGGGCGGATCCACCATAACTTTCTGGAAACGGCGGTCGAGCGCGCCGTCTTTTTCGATGTACTGGCGGTACTCGTCGAGGGTGCTGGCGCCGATGCACTGGAGTTCGCCGCGGGCGAGGGCGGGTTTGAAAATATTGGATGCGTCGAGCGAACCCGTCGCGCCGCCGGCGCCCACGATGGTGTGGATTTCGTCAATGAACAGGATCACGTCGCGGCTTTTTTCCAGTTCATTCATAATTGCCTTGATGCGCTCTTCGAACTGGCCGCGGTATTTGGTGCCGGCCACAAGGGCGGCGAGGTCGAGCATCACGATGCGTTTGTTGAACAGCGTGCGGCTCACTTTTTTCTGCATAATGCGCAGGGCGAGGCCCTCCACGATGGCGGTTTTGCCCACGCCGGGTTCGCCGATGAGGATGGGATTGTTCTTTTTGCGGCGGCTGAGAATCTGGCTGACCCGCTCGATTTCGGTTTCTCGACCGATGATGGGGTCGAGTTTGCCCTCTTCGGCGAGTTTGGTGATATCGCGCCCGAAGTTGTCCAGCACAGGAGTGCGGCTTTTTTGCTGGGCTTTCTGGCTGCCGGAGCGGTAGCCGCTGCGGTCGTCGTCGTCATCATAGTCGCCGGAACCTTCGTTGGCGGCGGCGGCGAAGAGGTTGGGGTGTGCGAGGTCCTGTTCGGAGCGCACGTATTCGAGTTCTTTTTTGAAATTGTCGTAGTCCACGTCGTATTCGTTTAAAAGTTTGGTCGCGAAGGTATCCGGGTGTTTGAGCAGGGAAAGCATCAGGTGTTCCGGGAAAATTTCTTCGCTTTTGAGTAGCCGGGCTTCGAGGAAGGTCACTTTGAGCACGCGTTGCACTTGCGTGGTCACCTGGAATTCGCCTACAAACAGATTTTCGGCGGGCGGGTAGGTGCTGCGGCGGGGAATGGAGCGTTCGAGGCGTTTTTTGAGGTCGAACACATCCACGAGTAGCGCGTCGAGCACCCGTACCGGCAAGCAATCCCGTTCGGCGATGATGCCGAGCAGCAGGTGTTCGGCACCGATGTAGTCGTGCCCAAGCCGCCGGGCTTCCTGTCCGCTTTGCTGGATGATTTGCTTGACGACGGGCGAGAATTTTTTGTTCATATAATGGCCGGAAATGGAACGATCAAGAAATAGTACGGTGTGCGGATATTTCCGATTGGCGGGTAACTACCCAAACACGGGGCAAGTTTAGGCTTATCGGAGCGAATTACTCAATTTTTATTTACGGTTCAGGCTGGTCTTTAACAAAAAAAATCGCTGCCGGTTTTTCCGAGAGCGCAAGCAGTCGTTTTAGCAGCCAGGTATGGATTAATTGTGTCTCCGAAAACAGTGCCAGACAGGTTCCCCTGCCGAGTTGTCAGTTTGCCTTGATTGCAGAACAAAAGGGTCGGCAAAAATCTTGGCGCTTTCAGCAGGGCATTCCCTACATTTGCCCACACGTTTGAAGGCGCCCAAAAGCAAAAGGTTGCCGGGAAAATTACTTTTTTATTGAAAATCAGACCGTCATGAAATACAATATTGACAAACAGGATCAATATGCCGTGCTCACGCTTGAAGAGGAAAACCTGAATTCGGTCATTGCTCCCGGGCTGAAAAGCGATTTCATTATCCTAAACCAGGAAGGCATTCGCAATCTGATCTTTGATTTGTCGCAAGTCAAGTTCGTGGACTCCAGCGGATTGAGCGCCATTTTGACAGCCCACCGCCTGTGGAAGGGCGCCGGCTCGTTTGTTATTGCCGGCAAACTGCAACCAATGGTCACCAAACTTATCGAAATTTCCCGGCTCGACACCATTCTCACCATCGTGCCCTCCCTCAGCGAGGCCGTGGATTATGTGAAAATGGAAGAAATCGAGCGCGAATTGAAAGAGGAGTAGCCTCCTCTGCGTTTCCCCCTTATGCAAACCCACCGATCGTTTCTCGAGGACATTGTTGACGAAAGCATCGAAATGGCGCCCATGGCGCCCGGGGAACTGGACGCGTTGCTCGTCGCCGGCTGGCGTTTGTTGGGGTACTCCGTGATCCGGCACAATTTTGCTGTTTCCAAAGGGCGTATTTGCCGAACCATTCCGCTTCGGATTCGATTGGACAAACCCCTCGTTTTTTCAAAAAGCCAGCGTCAGGCGTTGCGCCGCCATACGGGTCTGGATGTGCGCTGCGCTCCGATTTTCATTACTCCGGAAAAAGAAGCCCTTTTCCTGCTCCACTCCAAACGTTTTCAGGACCGGCAGCCCATGTCGGTCTACTCCTTTTTGCACCCGAGGGCTTATGAAGTGCCGGTGCAGGGGCTTGAATTTTCGGTTTTTGAAGGAGAGCGATTGATCGCTTGCAGTTTTGTGCATATCGGCGAGCAAGCCGTGTCCGGTACCTATTGTTTTTTCGATCCGGCGTACACCCGCCATAGCCTCGGAACGTACACCCTGCTGCTCGAGTTACAACTCGCAAAGCGGCTGGGCAAGCAGTACTACTACCACGGCTATTGCTACGACGTGCCTTCCGAATTCGATTACAAACTGAATTTCCACAACCTCGAGGCTATGGACTGGAAGACGGGACTGTGGTCGCCTCAGGCCCGGGTGCCGGTGGGTGGACGCGCGCCGCGAGCATCCATAGCATGAGGTATGGCAAAGGTTTGCAGACAACGGACACCCATCTTGCCCTTTGACCCATGCCCGGGATTTTGTTTTTGTTAAATGCTTGCGATGATGTAGCGGCGTCGGCAGACTTTTTCCCAAATTTGCACGGTTTTTGAGCACACGCTCCAAACCTTGCAAACCACCATATCAAACACCACTACATGGACAATACCGGTTTAAAACAATACATGGTCGTGTTCACACTACCGCCCCAACCTTTCAACGACCTGTTTGTGAGCCTGATACCCGAGCAACGGCAAATGGTAAACCAACTCTTGCAGGAAGGGAAAATGCTGAACTACGCGCTCTCCTTAGAAAACTCAAAACTCTGGACCGTCTTCTCCGTAGAATCCGAAACCGAGTTACTCGAATTGGTTTCCGCACTTCCTTTGACGGACTTCATGCTCGTGCACATCAACGAATTGACGTTTTTTCAGTCGGCCAATGCGTTTGCCTCCACGTTTTCCGTAAACTGATACCGCCCGATTCCGTGCTTTGATCGCGGCGCCTATTTATTGCTCTCCGTTATGCAAAACCAACGCGCTCGCCTGCTCGTGGCCGCTTTTTTATTGGCCAACTTTCTGTCTGCTCATGCACAGGTTGCTCCCCGAAACGACTCCGTTCCCGATGGGGTTTTCAACTGGCTCCGGGAGTTTGAGCCACTGAACATCGTGCTGATTACCGACCTGAAAAATCTTAAAAAAGACCGCGCCGAAGAAACCTGGCAACCCGCCACCTTCCGGATTATGCAAGGCAATACCATTGCCTTCGAGCGCAAGGTTCAGGTCGCCTCCCGGGGAAACATGCGCAAAAAAACCTGCTACTTCCCGCCTATCAAAATCCGCTTTTTTCAGGAAAAACCTTCAAGTGACAGCCTGGCCGATATCCGCGAACTGAAATTGGTGGTCAGTTGTCGCAACACTGCTGAAGACGAACAACTCGTCCTGCGCGAGCAACTTGCCTACGAACTGTACAACCTGATCACCCCGCAAAGTTTTCGCGTGAAACGCGCTTCGATCAAAATCATGTCGCCCGGCCAGAAACGCGCCGCACACGACAGCGAGGCTTTTTTCATCGAAAGCGAAAAAGAAATGGCCTCCCGTATCGGTGGACGCCCGCTCAAACCCCGCATCATCAGTCCAAAAGTGCTGGACTCCGTGGCGTACACCCGCATGAGCGTGTTTCAGTACATGATCGGGAACACCGACTGGGGCGCCTACAGCCGGCACAACATAAAAATCACCGGTTTCGGCGCACAACAACGCCCCATTGCCGTGCCTTACGACTTTGACTACTCCGGCCTCGTGAATGCCGAATACGCCCAGCCTTCGGCAGATGTACCGAAAACAAGCGTCCGGGAGCGGTTCTACCTCGGCTTATGCCACAGCGCGGAGTTATACCAAAACGTGTTCGATGAGTTTCGCGCAAGGAAAACGGACATCCTCGCTAAAGCCGGCCAGGTGGAGGGCCTTTCAGCCGCTGCACGCAAGGACATCAACCAGTACCTGCTCGAATTTTTTACCGTCATCGAACAACCGGAACTGGCCCGGAAGGAAATCATTGAGCACTGTGATTACCGGATTAAAAAAACGAAGGAGGAGGAGGAGCGGGACTGAGCACTGTGTCTTCGCGTTTTTTTTCACCACAGATTCCACAGATTTTCACAGATTTCACACCAATAAGAATCTGTGAAAATCTGTGGAATCTGTGGTGCATTTCAATACACGCGCACGACTTGTTGTGTCGCCCGCCCGCCCGGTGCACTAATCGTCAGAAAAAACGCACCCGCCTCCGCCGGCACGTTCGGCGACCAGAAGTTCAGCCCTTTCGCCGCCTGAAGGCGCTCCTCCAGCACTAACCGCCCCAGGGCATCGGCCCACTGCAACTGCACCTGCTCCTCCGCACCGGCAAGGTATTGCACTGAAAACTGCTCCGAAAACGGATTGGGCCACACCTGCACGTTGTCGGCCCAGTGCGGCGCAGGCTCCGGGTACACCCGCCGGATGATGGCGCGGGAGTCCTCGGGTAGCGCCGAATCGTCGAGTGTTCCGCCGAGCATACGTACGTTCAGGCGCATCTTTTGGTCTTTGGAAAACCGGTTGGTCAGCCAGGCATTTTCCGTAAAAATCAACCGCGCGCCGGGCGGCAGGTCAATGAAAATATCGTGCGCCGGCAGGGCGTCGTTGCATTCGCTGATCTGTAGGATGCAGTCCAGCACCAGGGTGGCGTTGCGCTCCAGCGCGATGGTGCTGTTGGCGCAAATGACCAGCATGCCCGCGCCGTTTTGGCCGTAGTGCAATGCCGTGCCCTCCTTCACCCGCAGTTCGCTACCGTTTCTGAACTGCATGCAGGAAAAGGAATTGTTCATGGAAATTTGCCCGCCCGCGTGGTACAGCGCATCGCCGTTGTCGAAGATGAGATCCACAAAATTAAGGCACAAGTCACCGCCGTTGTTCTGCAGAGTAAACTGGTGGCGCTCCGTAGCGCTGCCCGCCACCAGGCCGCCCCGAAACTGGGCGAAAGGTTGCATTTCCAGGGTTTGGTAGTCCTCCACGGTGACCGTGATGTTTTGCGGAACTGCCGGGTTGGGCACCGGGGTGACCTCGATGTACGACGGGTTTTGCGGGCCGGGGTAGGTGGGCGCGGTGTACAGGCCGAGGAAATTGAAACCCCAGGGGTTGGCGGCAGCATCAATGGGATACGGATTTGAATTGGCAAAAACAGCACTGATCAGCCCCGGACCAAATGGCTCCGGTACAATATCGGAGGAAAAAACCTGCAAGCGCCTGCCGCTCATGTTGGCCGTATCGGCAAACGTAAATTTCAGGATATACTCCTTCAGGCGCTGCTCGGCGAATCGTTCGGTGGGGAAACAGGCGGCGGCATCCACGGATTTGAAACTGTTGAAAAACGGCGGATACACCGTAGCCAGCGCCGTATGAAACCGCGTGGCGGCGCCGGGCATGCCGTTTTCGTCGGGAATGGCAATGCCCACTAAGGCGCCTGTACATAAATCGTCGGGGCAGTCGGTGGTCAGGCGCAGGAGCGAGTCGCCGGGCAGTATTCGGGCATTGTTGAACATGGTGTACAGGTAGTCCGGCAGAAAATCATTGAAAGGCGGATACAGATCGAGGCGCGCCCGGAGGAACAGCGGCTCGGCGGGGTTTACTTGTTCCAGCGCAATTTCGAGGCCCGCATTGGAAGGCAAGACCGTCACTGAAATGCAGCGACTGGAGTCCACCGGGCCGTTCCAGTGTCCGTCGAGCGTTTGGTAAATATGCCAGTACTGCGGCTGGACGACGGTAACGCCCGCATTGTACGGGCAGGCTTTTTGTTCCACCGCGATCAAAGGCGGCAGGTACTGGGCATGGGAAGAAACGGCGACGGCGAGCGCCACGAGCAGAGCAAGGAGATTTTTTCGCATGGGAAAAGGATTTGCAGGTGAACGAGTTGGTTGGTTTGTCGGTCAAAAGTAATCGGGCCGGTCAAACGCGCCGTCTGCCGGATTGCCAATGCGCGTCAATCCGTTGCGAAGAAAAACGTTTCCGCTTTTTTCGTCATTTTTGCCGCCAGAATACGACAATGGAAAACTGGGAACTCGATTTTGAATGGCTGCGCGTGCAGCACCAGGTGCAGGACGCCATGCGCCGCGACACCCTGCCCGACCTCAACACGGTGCTTTTTCTCATCGGCATCCAGGAACTGGGCCGCTGGAAAAAAGGCTTCAGCAAGGAGGAAAAACAAGACCTCATGCACATCGCCGTGTGCCGGCTGCTGGCCTACGACGATTGTTACGAGTTCGTGGGTCGCGATGCCGACGGCTGGCCACACTGGCGCCAGACGCGCGACCTGACGCCCCTGCCCGTCGCCGAGCAGGAGCGGCTGCTGAAAGCCAAGGCTGTGCAGTATTTCAAAGACCTCGATGCCGAACAGGGCGCAGGTCTTTTCAATGCGGAGGCGCCGTAG
>CAYMQY010000008.1:40963-45514 GCA_964392655.1 uncultured Saprospiraceae bacterium | reverse complement strand
CTGCCGCACTCGCTTACGGCCTCGACAAGCGCCACAACGACATGGTGATTGCCGTGTACGACCTCGGCGGCGGCACCTTCGACGTGTCGGTTCTGGAACTTGGCGGCGGCGTGTTTGAAGTGAAATCAACCAACGGCGACACCCACCTCGGCGGCGACGACTTCGATCAGGTCATCATCGAATGGCTGGCATCGGAGTTCCAGAACGAGGAAAAAATGGACCTCCGCAAAGACCCCATGGCCCTCCAGCGCCTGAAAGAAGCGGCAGAAAAAGCCAAAATCGAGTTGTCCGCAGGTCAGGAAACGGAAATCAACCTGCCGTATATCACGGCGGTGGACGGTGTGCCCAAGCACCTCGTGAAAAAACTGAGCCGCGCCCGGTTCGAGCAGATGATTGACCACCTCGTGCAACGCACGCTCGAACCCTGCCGTCTGGCGCTGAAAGACGCCGGCTTGCAGGCAAGCGAAATTGACGAAGTGATTCTCGTCGGCGGTTCCACCCGTATCCCGCGTATTCAGGAAGCCGTGGAAAAATTCTTCGGCAAAAAACCCAACCGGAGCGTGAACCCCGACGAAGTGGTGGCCGTAGGTGCGGCCATTCAAGGCGGAGTGCTCAGTGGCTCGGTGTCCGATGTGCTGTTGCTCGACGTGACGCCGCTCTCCCTCGGTATCGAAACCATGGGCGGTGTGTACGACGTGGTGATCGAAGCCAACACGACCGTGCCGACTAAAAAATCGAAATCCTACTCCACGGCATCCGACAACCAGCCGCAGGTGGAAATCCACATCCTGCAGGGCGAACGCCCGATGGCCCGCGACAACCGTTCGGTCGGTCGCTTCATCCTTGACGGTCTTCCCCCGGCCCCGCGCGGCGTGCCGCAAATCGAGGTCACGTTCGACATTGACGCCAACGGCATCCTGTCGGTAACGGCGCTCGACAAAGGCACCGGCAAGAAGCAAAACATCCGCATCGAGGCCAGCACGGGCTTGTCCAAAGAGGAAATTGCCCGCATGAAAGCCGAGGCCGAAGCAAACGCCGAAACCGACCGCAAGACCCGCGAACGCGCCGAGAAACTCAACCAGGCGGATTCGCTGGTGTTCCAGACGGAGAAACAACTGCGCGAGTTTGGCGACAAGGTGCCGGCCAACCACCGGGAAAACATCGAAAAGGCTATGGCCGACTTGCGCGAGGCGCATAAAGCCGAAGACCTCGACCGTATTGATACGGCTTCCGAAGCCCTCAACAACGCCTGGGCAGCCGCCAGTCAGGAAATTTATCAATCCACACAGGCAGCCAACGGCGGCAGCACGGAAGGCGGCCCGACCGGCGGCGCTCATGCCGGTGGAGGCGCAGGCAACACACAGGACGTGGAGTTTGAAGAAGTGAAAAACTAAAACGGCTTTCGGCTGTCAGCCATTGGCAATTGAAACATATTGAAGAGCCATCCCGGAGACGGGGTGGCTCTTGTTTTTGAAAAAACCATCATTACGGTACTTTTGCCTGCCGTTTACAAGGCCACATCGTGAAAAAAATTCCCACATACAGCATTTGCAACCTCCTCGGTTCCGACCAGTGTTTCACCGAATTCCTGATTACCCGGATCGGTGATTTCATGCGCGCACACGACAATCTGTACTTCCCGCACCGGCATACCTTTTTCCAGATTGTACTTTTCACGGAAGGCGGGGGTACGCACTCCATTGATTTTCAAAAATTTCAGGTCATCCCGCATCAGGTGTATGCCATGGGGCCTGGCCAGATTCATACCTGGGAGTTTGAACCGGATACGGACGGGTACCTCGTGAATTTCAACGAGAGTTTTTTTACGGCCATTTGCCACAATCCGAACTTTGTGTCGGAGTTTCCGCTATTTAATGCCGTGAGCGGCAAGCCGGTGAACATCCTCGAAGCCGAGTGTTGCGGCGAGGTGCATGCATTGCTGGAGCGTATGCTGAACGAGTTTCGGGCCGACCACCATTTCAAACAGGAAATGCTGCGCGGCATGCTGCTTCAACTGATGGTCATATTGTCGCGCCAACTGCCGCGTATGGAGCACGCGCGCGTCTCGCGTACCCAACTGACGACCCTGCGCAATTTCGAGCGCCTCATCGAGGAACATTTCAGGGAAAAACGCCTGCCGCGCGACTACGCCGAACTGCTGTTCATTACCCCCAACCACCTGAACGCCCTTGTGAATGCAGCCATTGGAAAACCGGCGGGTGAATTGATTCGCGATCGCGTGCTGTTGGAAGCCAAACGGCTGTTGGCTAATTCGGACCTGAACATTTCCCAGATCGCTGCTGCCCTGAATTTTGAAGACAATGCCTACTTCACGCGATTTTTCAAAAAATACACCGGCGTTTCGCCTGAAATTTTCCGGCAGGATTACTCGAAAAACGCGGCTGCCGGAGTTCTACAGTAACAAAATGTAGTTTAAACCTTCCGTGCCGTCCAGATAATTTCCCCGGCGCCGGCCAGATGCCCGAGGTAACGGGCAAGAATGAAAAAGTAATCCGACAGCCGGTTCAGATATTGTAGCACAGCCGGCTCCACGGTGTCGTGCTCGTTTAATGCCACTACGATTCGCTCGGCACGCCGGCACACGGTGCGGCAAACGTGACATAGCGACACTGTCGGAAAACCGCCCGGAAGGATGAAGTTTTTCAGTTCGGGCAGATGTTCATCCATGGCGTCCATTTCACGTTCCAGCAACTGAATATCGTCTTCCCGGATGTCGGGGGGCATGGCATATTCGCTGGCCGGATCGGTAGCCAGTGTGGCGCCGATGGAAAAGAGCCGGTGCTGGATTTGACGCAGCAATTCCCGCACCGGCTCGTTGTCGAGGGAGTCGTGGAGCAACCCGATGAATGCATTTAGTTCGTCCACCGTTCCATACGCGTCCACGCGGGCGTGGCTTTTGAGCACCCGGTTGCCGCCGAATAGCCCGGTTTCGCCGGTGTCGCCCGTTTTGGTATAAATTCGGAAGGGCATGATTTAGTTGTCCTTGCGCTTGGCCGGGGCTTTTGAACCGGCAGCCGGTTTGCCTGCTCCGGCATCGGTGCCCGAACCTGCTCCAGTGCCGAAACCTGAACTTGCGCCGGTGCCGGTACCCGTGCCGGTACCCGTACCGAATTGACCTATACCGGTGCCAACACCGGTCGCAGAATTGGCGGCGGGTTTTTTATTGGTGTCTTCAATAACAAACTGGATGTTGTTCAGGGCTTTCCAGGAGTAAGGCGCCCATTCTTCCATCGGTTTTTTCAGTTCGGATTTTTGTGTGCGCTCCTGAGCGGCTGAAATCCGGCGCAACAGTGCGGCTTTCATTTTGGTGCTGCGTGATTTGACTGCCTGGGAAAAAACCTTGTCGGTGGTGACGGGGATCAGTTCAAGGCAGGTCATGGCATGCTCATCGGCTTCGGCGTTCTCGAGCAGGCGGATGAATTCAATAAGTTCGGTGACGGCCTTGCCGTCTTTTGCTGTAGATTTTTTAAGTGTACCCTTGTAGTCGAACTGGGCTTGTTCGGCTACCTTGAGGACGTTATCGGAAACGAAAACTTTTTTTTGTGCAAAAACAGGGGCTACTGCCAACAGAAGCAGTGCAAGATTCAATAAAAGTGCCTTTTTCATGGATAACTACGTTGGTGTTTGAAAAATGTCGGGCAAAGATGGGGTATTCAGGGCACATTCAGATAGTATGGTGTTTTCAAAAAGCCTACTTTTGCGCGCTTTTTCAAATTCACCATTTTAAAAAACAACCACACGTTCATGGGACGCGCGTTTGAATTCCGCAAGGAACGTAAGTTTAAGCGTTGGGCCGGTATGGCCAAAACTTTTACCCGCATCGGGCGGGAAATTGCACTTGCTGTAAAATCAGGAGGAACCAATCCCGACTACAACCCCCGCTTGCGCATTGCTATCCAGAATGCCAAGCAGGCCAATATGCCCAAGACCAACGTCGAAAACGCCATCAAAAAGGCGGCTGGAAAAGACGCCGAAAACTTTCAGGAGGTCGTGTATGAAGGCTACGGCCCGCACGGCATCGCCGTACTCGTGGAAACGGCTACGGACAATCCGACGCGTACGGTCGCCAATGTACGTATGCACTTCGACCGCTGCGGCGGCGCCCTCGGCGTTTCGGGCAGCGTGAGTTACATGTTCAACCGCAAAGGTGTTTTCAAAGCCAGACAGGAAGGCCACAAGTGGGACGAACTGGAACTGGAACTTATTGATGCCGGCCTGGAGGACATGAAAATGGAAGACGAAGAAGTCGTGCTCTACACCGACTTTTCCGACTTCGGCGCTATGCAAAAAGCCCTCGAAGAACGCGGCATAGAACCGACAAGCGCCCAGTTGGAATGGCTGCCGACCATGTCGAAAAAACTAAACGACAGCGAGGTGGATCAGGTCATCAAACTTATTGACCGCCTCGAAGAGGATGATGATGTGCTGAATGTGTTCCACACGATGGACATGTCGGAATAAGTGCCGCCCCGTTTGGGGGATTGGACACGGATGCCACGGATCAGACACGGATTTCCATAGATTTTTTCT
>CAYMQY010000008.1:36951-40953 GCA_964392655.1 uncultured Saprospiraceae bacterium | reverse complement strand
CATTTGCCGTGAAAATCCGTGTCCGATCCGTGGCATCCGTGTCCAATCCAAAGCGTATTACGCGCCGAAAAAGCGTTACGTCGTTTCTCCAAACGGAATCGGTTCGGGCAGTACCGGTACATTGTCTGGATCCCAGGCCCAGAGGCCTTGTTCGTGCTCTTTGCGCAGGAGTGCGACATTCGCCTCATGCTCCTTGCGCTGCATCCTCGGAAATTGGTAGCGTCCCAGGAAAGTTTCTTCATCGAAGGGCGTGTCCATAGCGATGCTTTCGCGCAGCGCATAAATATAGGCCAGGCTATCGGTGCGGCGTTGCAGCCAGTCGTTGATGGTGAGTGCCGGCGCGCCATGTCCGGGTATGAGGCGGGTAAACCAGTTGCGGTCGTGAATGCGCGGGAGTTTTTCCAGGGTCTTGACGTACTCCACGCTGCTGTGGTAGATGAACGGGAACTCGATGTTGGACAAATAGTCGCCCGCAATGCACAAGCCCAACTGCCACACCACTACCATCATGCTGTCGGCAGTATGGCCGGGAGTGAGGTAAAACGCCATTTTGGTGCTCAGGTGCCGGTACTGCACGGCATCGCGGTACACCTTGAAATCAGGCACCGGGTATTCCAGCGGGTAGGAGCGTTTGATGTAGTACTGCTCGTCGAATTCGAACATTTGCTCCAGAATGGCCATCCGTTTCGGGTTTTCGGCCATCGTTTCGCTCATAAATACCTTGTCTACCCGGAAGGCCTTGTACCCGATGATGTGGTCGAAATCGGAATGCGTGAAGACCAGAAAAACGGAACGGTCTTCCCGTATGGATTCGACATACTCCCGAATCGCGGCCACTTCGTCGGGCAGCAATGCAGGGTCCACCACCAGCACCAGATCATCTGTACGGACTACCGTCGAGTTGGTCTGGTACAGGGCGCTTTGAAAAATAGTGACGTTCGGGTCTCTGAAAAGAATCTTGCTCATTACGGCTCTCGGCTTGGAATGGCTGGGGAGTATGCGGCAAGAGTAACGGGGAAAACGCTACCTTTGTGCCCTTCAAAATCGCAGGAATTGATTTTTGTGCGGCACGCTGCGGCACAAATGTATAAAAAACCGGACCCCCTGCCCAAACACCGCTCAAAAAATGGGAAATATAGTTGCCATAGTTGGCCGACCAAACGTAGGTAAATCCACCCTGTACAACCGCCTCGTCGGATCACGAGATGCCATCACGGACGATTTTTCTGGCGTAACGCGCGACCGCAAGTACGGTTTTTGCGAATGGAACGGCAAACGCTTCACGGTGGTGGACACCGGAGGGTTTGTACACGGCTCCAACGATGTGTTCGAGGCCGCCATCCGCGACCAGGCTCGTGTAGCCATTGAGGAAGCCGCCGTGATTTTATTTATGGTGGATGCCCAAACGGGTATTACCGACCTCGACGAAGAATTAGCCAAACTGCTGCGCCGCTCCACCAAACCGGTTTTTTTGGTGGTCAACAAAGTGGACAGTCACCGCAGCCTTATGGAAGCCAACGAATTTTGGGGGCTGGGTTTCGAGGAAACTCATTTTGTGGCGTCCATAAGCGGTAGCGGCACGGGCGACCTGCTGGATGTGGTAGTAGAGCACATTCACAACGAGCCGGAACTGGAGACCGAACTTCCAAAATTTGCCATCATCGGCCGGCCCAATGTGGGAAAATCCTCCCTCACCAATGCCTTGCTGGGCGAGGAGCGCAATATCGTGACGTCCGTAGCCGGCACGACCCGCGATCCAATCCACAGCACCTACAACAAGTACGGCAAGGAGTTTATCCTCATTGACACGGCGGGCATTCGCAAAAAAAGCAAGGTGGAGGAAGATCTCGAGTTTTACTCCGTCATGCGAGCCATCCGCGCCGTGGAAGAGGCCGACGTGTGCCTGCTGGTGCTGGATGCCACGCAGGGCATTGAGGCGCAGGACCTGAACATTCTGCGGCTGGCGCAAAAACGGCACAAGGGTATCGTGATTCTCGTGAACAAGTGGGACCTGATGATTAAAGAAACCAATACTGCCCGCGATTACGAGGCGGCCATAAAAAAGCGTCTCGAACCATTTGACGACGTGCCCGTGCTGTTTATTTCGGCCCTCGACAAGCAGCGTATTTTCAAAGCCGTGGATGCTGCGATGGAGGTGTACGCCAATCGTACCCAGAAAATCAAAACGGCACAACTCAACGAACTGATGCTCGACATCATTGAACGTATGCCGCCGCCGTCGGTGAAAGGCCGCTATCCGAAGTTCAAATACGTTACCCAGTTGCCGACGCACTATCCCTCGTTTGCCTTTTTTGTAAACAACCCGAACTGGGTACGCGATTCGTACAAACTGTTCCTCGAAAACCAGTTGCGCAAAAACTTCAATTTCACCGGCGTGCCGATCGAAGTGTACATGCGCGCCAAGTAGAGCTGTTGGCCATGATTCCGCTCAGGAAACCAACAGCCAACAGCCAATAGCCAACGGCCAACAGCGATAAACATGAAAAAACTCACATTTTTCGCCCTTCTCAGCCTCCTTTTCTCCGCTTGTACCGACGAAGAAGAGCGCATTCCCGCTTATGTGCGTATCGAACCGTTCACGGTAAACGCCATTGGCGGTACGGGCTGGCAAAAAATCACAGAAGGCTGGGTGTACGTCAACGACCGATTTCTCGGCGGGTACACCCTGCCGGCTACGGTGCCGGTGCTGGACGAAGGAGAAGCCGATATTCTGGTGTTCCCGGGTGTAAAGGAAAACGGACTGCTTCAGACGCCGGGTTTGTACCCGTTTCTGGCCCGGCATGAGGGCAAGGTGACACTGACGCCGGGCCAAACCACAACGCTGCAGCCTGTCACGCAATATTTGCCGGAGGCCGTTTTCCCCTGGACCGTGGATCGGACGACCTTCAACAGCACGACCGTAGTGCTGCAAGATCGAGACGGCGATCCGGTTACCACCTTTGAATTGGTTACGGACGGTGCCTTTGAGGGGCGTTCCGTAAAACTCGCGGTAGACACCGCACATATCGTTAATGAAATTGTGACCGAGGTTGTCGGCAACCTGCCCAACACGGGCGACCGCCCGGTCTGGCTGGAAATGCATTACAAAAACAACCTGCCCTTCGAACTCTGGCTGCTGGGTACCGATTCAAACGGCTCCAACGAACAGGCACAGCCGGTTTATCAGTTCAGCCCTTCGGAAAACTGGAACAAAATTTACATCAACCTGACGGAGTTTCTGGTGACCTTGCAAAAGGCCAATCACCGCCTGTTTTTCCGGGTAACCTTGCAAAAAAATGTTTCCGGGCAGTTTGAAGAACTCAATGGCGAGGCTTTTATAGACAACCTCCGGCTCGTACATTTTTAACCGTTTTTTCACACCATAACGAAACCAGCCTTGTCGCGCCAACAACGTCAACGCGATACCAGAATTTACGCACTGGCCGATTTCCTGATGGCCCTGGCGGCCTGGGTATTGTTTTTCCTGTACCGAAAACAAATGGAGGGCGTCCCCTTGACTCAGGAGGTGCTCGGCGATTCCAATCTGCTACACGGGGCGCTGATTATTCCGGTGGGGTGGGTACTTTTGTATGCAATTTTTGACCACTACACCGACATCTACCGGCTCTCGCGCCTGACTACTCTGAGCCGCACCTTTTTCCTGTCGTTTCTCGGTATTCTTTTTTTGTTCTTTTCCCTGATTCTCGACGATGTGGTGCGGGATTACCGAACCTACTACCACTCGTTTGTCACCCTCTTTTCCCTGCATTTCCTGCTGACTGCCTTTGCGCGCATGGTGTTGCTCACCCGGGCAAGCCGACGGCTGAAAGCAGGCAAGGTTTCGTTCAACACGCTCCTGGTGGGGGGCAACCAGAACGCGCTCGATTTATACCAGGACATCAGCAGTCGTAAAAAAAGCCTTGGAAACAAATTCATTGGGTACATTGACACCAACGGAGGACACCAAATGCTCGCTGCACTCTTGCCACGACTTGGTACCCT
>CAYMQY010000008.1:20822-36941 GCA_964392655.1 uncultured Saprospiraceae bacterium | reverse complement strand
GCTGTTGTGCGCGAACACCAGGTGGAAGAGGTGATTATCGCCATCGAAACCAGCGAACACAACCTGCTGCGAAATATCCTGAACACCCTGTTCGACTTTGGCGAGCAGGTTCTGGTGAAAATTATCCCCGACATGTACGATATCCTGCTCGGCACAGTCAAAATGACGCATGTATACGGCGCCGTGCTCATTGAAGTCCGGCAGGAACTCATGCCCAAGTGGCAACGCGGCATCAAGCGGGCATTGGATGTGGCAGTAAGCCTCGGCGTGCTGTTGATCCTCTCGCCGCTGTTGTTGTATATCGCCATTCGGGTACGTCTTTCCTCTCCCGGGCCGATTTTATTCCGGCAGGAGCGAGTAGGGCTGCACGGCAGGCCGTTCACGATTTTCAAGTTTCGATCCATGTACACCGATGCCGAAAAGTTCGGGCCGCAGTTGTCGCAGGAAAACGACCCGCGCTGCACCCCCTGGGGGGCGGTCATGCGGAAGTGGCGGCTGGATGAAATTCCCAACTTCCTGAACGTATTGCAAGGCGATATGTCGCTCGTGGGACCGAGACCCGAGCGGCGGCATTTTATTGATCAGATCGTGGAGCACAACCCGCATTACCGGCACTTGCTTAAAGTGCGCCCGGGCATCACGTCGTGGGGACAAGTGAAATACGGCTACGCTTCGACTGTGGATGAAATGCTTCAGCGCCTCAAATTCGACTTGTTGTACATCGAAAACATGTCGCTTTCACTCGATTTCAAGATCATGTTTTACACGGCGCTGGTGCTGCTTCAGGGGCGAGGCAAATAGGCGGAAATAAACAGCGCATGGCAACCATCGTGCTCACAGTCACCAACGATTTGACCTTCGACCAGCGGATGCAGCGGATTTGCACGACGCTTGCCGAAGCGGGCTATCGGGTGGAGTTGGTCGGACGCGAACTGCCACACTCGCTTCCACTCGAAGCATTTTCTTTCCGGCAAAAACGGCTGCGTTGCCGGTTTCACAAAGGTTTTTTGTTTTACGCCGAGTACAACATCCGGCTGTGGGCATACCTGATGCGGACGCCTTGCGACGCGGTGTGCTCTGTTGATCTCGATACCTTGCCCGCGGGCTGTGTGGCCACGTTGCTGCGTCGAAAGAAGCGGATTTTTGATGCACACGAGTATTTCACCGAGGTGCCGGAGGTGACAAACCGGCCGGTGGTCAGGTTTTTTTGGGAAATGGTGGCCCGGGCTTTTCTCCCGTTTTACCGACACGCCTACACCGTTGGCCCGGCGCTGGCCGGTATTTTTGAAAAAAAATACGGCATCCGGTTCGGGGTGGTGCGGAATGTCCCTTTGCGTTTGCCCCTGAGTCCCCATACGGCGGGCAGCTTGACACTGCTCTACCAAAATACCTTGAATACCCAGTCAACCAGTCAACCAGTCAGCCAGTCAACGAAAGTCCTGCTCTATCAAGGCGCCCTGAATGCTGCGCGGGGCATCGAGCAAATGCTGGACGCCATTCAGCGGCTGGAGGGTTTTGAACTTTGGCTTGCCGGCGAGGGGGATTTGTCTGAGTCGCTGCGAAAAATGGTCACCGACCTCGGCGTTCAGGATCGGGTGCGTTTTCTGGGTTTTGTCAAGCCTGCCGACCTGAGGGCACTGACTGCTAAGGCCTGGCTCGGCATCAACGTGTTGGAAAACACCGGACTGAGTTACTACTACTCGCTTGCCAACAAATTTTTCGACTATGTGCAGGCCGGCGTGCCGGTGCTGACCATGAATTTCCCGGAGTACCGTGCACTGAATGCGCAGCACGAGGTAGCGGTATTGCTTGACGATCTTGCGCCGGGGGCTATCGAAAATGCCGTCAGGGCACTGTCGGAACACCCGGACGCGTACGGTCGCTTGTGCGAAGCCACCATAGTTGCCCGCGAAAACTGGAACTGGGAAAACGAACGGCAACAACTGCTCCGCTGCTGGCATGAGTTGTTTGCCGGCAAATGACTACATGCCGTACTCCCGCTCCACTTTACAAATTCGTACCCGGTACGAGCGGTACCAGGTGGATTTGCCCAATTCCTGGGCGATCTGGTGGTCGGCATGCGCTTTCCAGTGTCGAATGGATTCCAGGTCTTGCCAGTAGGAAACCGTAATGCCGATTTCATTTCGGGCCGATTCTTCGCCGAGAAAACCGGGTTGCTCGGCGGCAAGGTCGAGCATGCGCTGAGCAGTTACGGTATAACCGGCTTCGGCTTCCGTGCGTATTGACGTGAAAATGACCGCGTAGTAGGGTGGGGGAGGCGTGTTTGCGAACATAGGTCTGAAAGAAAAAAACAGGCGCCCAAAGGGTTTGTCCTTCGGGCGCCTGACTATTTTTATTCCTGTTGAAGATCAGGTCAGTTTAATTTACGCCAACCCCTTCGGCTTCTTCCACCAATTCCCACACGCCGGAATCCTGGCAGGACTGCAACCAGTCGTATTCATCGCGGACGCGGCCTGTACGGAGTTGGTTGATATAATTTTTCAGGCGTGTGCCTACCGGGCGGTGCTGTTCATCCACCGGGGAAAGTTCAAGTTTCCGGTCGCGCCAGGTAATGTCGCTAACGTGGCTGACTACCGCTGCGGTGCCCGCTCCGAAACATTCCTGAAGTGTGCCGCGCCAGTACGCGTCGGCAATTTCAGCGATACTCAGCAGCCGGTCTTCCACGGTGTAGCCCCAGTCTTTAAGCAGCGTGATGAAACTGTCGCGCGTGATGCCGCGCAGGATGGTGCCGGTGGTGGCAGGCGTAATTACTTTACCGTCCATCACGAAAAACAGGTTCATGGTACCCACTTCCTGTACATATTTTTTCTCTTGAGCGTCCATCCACATAATCTGATCGTAGCCGGCTTTTTTTGCGCGTTGGGCCGGGAGCAGAGACGCGCCATAGTTGCCGGCGCATTTGGCTTCACCCACGCCGCCTTGTGCGGCACGCGTGAACACTTCTTCGACCCAAAGACGAACGGGTTTCGGGTAGTACGGGCCAACCGGGCCGGTGAAGATGATGAATTTGTATGTTTCCGAGGCGTGTACTCCGAAGTACGCGTCGTTGGCAAACATAAGCGGGCGAATGTACAGGGAGTGGCCTTCTTCTTCGGGAATCCAGTCGCGATCGAGGTCAACAAGCATTTTCAGGGCTTGCATGAACAGGTCTTCCGGAAGTTGTGGCATGCACATACGTTCGGCAGACACATTCAACCGACGGGCATGTGCATCGGCGCGAAAAAGTACCGGTTCGCCATTTCGTTTGGTGGCTTTCATGCCCTCGAAAATGCTCTGGCCGTAGTGCAGGGCAAGGTTGGCCGGCGACATTTCCATATTATGAAATGCCTCGATGCGCAGGTTGACCCATTGTTTGCCGTCGTACTCAGCCACGAACATGTGGTCGGAAATAACTTTACCAAAAGGGATGTTGGTAAAATCCACAGAGGAAATTCTGGATTTGGTGGTAGGGGTTACAGAAATCGGATACTTTAGCGCCATGTTGGTGGTAGTTTGACAAGATGAACATGGATGGAGGAACGCCACAAAGTTATGTAACTTTGCCCCGGATTTAAAAATTATATTTTAAATCAAAATTAGAGTCCGGGTTGATTTAAAATTATTGCCATCGAAAAAAGTGTTTGGCAAGTAATTGTGTTTTTTACAGTATGTTTTCAGAAAACGATAAAATCTATAGGTCCGAGGCAAAATCACTGTTGGAAACAGTCCGCGGAGAGTTTGCCAAACGTGTACTTGTCGTGGTACAGGATGAACCTGCTCATCCGGGAAATCTGGATTTTTTGAAAAAAATTCTCGGCGCTGCCGGCCTTGATCTGGAAAAAGACGCACTCTTTGCCGTAGTACCGATGTCCGAACCGGCACTTATTTTGCCGGTACTGAAAGCCAAACACCCGGAACAGGTTTTGGTTTTCGGGCCGCCTCCGGGGCAACTCGGCTTGAATATTCAGATGTCGTTTTACAAACCCCTGGCTTTTATGGGAGTCACGTTCCTGTTTGCCGAAAATCTCTCCGCCATTGAAACGGACAAAAACCGCAAAACCGGTTTGTGGCAGGCACTTCGCCAAATGTTTTTGTAACAACTACTAAATCAACTATTCATACACTCTTTGCATGAAAAAAGGTTACGTATTCCCGGGGCAAGGCTCGCAGTTTGAGGGCATGGGTAAGGTGCTGTACGAAAGCAGCACGTTGGCTAAAGAACTTTTCGAGCAGGCCAACGATATCCTTGGCTGGCGCATTACCGATGTAATGTTCGGAGGAACGAAAGAGGATTTGACACAAACCAGGGTGACGCAGCCGGCAGTTTTTCTGGAAAGTATCGTGCGGGCAAAAATGGCTGGCGCCGACTTCCAACCGGACGCCGTGGCCGGGCATTCGTTGGGCGAATTCACCGCACTTGCCGCTGCCGGCGCGCTGGATTTTGCCGATGCGCTCCGCCTCGTTAGTCAGCGCGCCTTCGCCATGCAAAAAGCCTGCGAACTGGCCGACGGCACCATGGCCGCTGTACTTGGCATGGAAGATGCCGTTGTCGAACAGGTTTGCGCTGCGATTTCCGGAGAGATTGTCGTGCCGGCCAACTACAATTCGCCGGGCCAGTTGGTCATTTCCGGCTCGCGCAAAGGCATCGAACTGGCAGTGGAAAAACTCCAGGAAGCAGGTGCCAAACGTGTGGTCGTGCTGGCTGTCGGAGGCGCATTCCATTCGCCGCTCATGCAACCGGCTCAGGACGAACTGGCCAAGGCAATTGAGGCGACCAATTTCAGCCGCCCGCTTTGTCCGGTGTACCAAAATGTACATGCCCGCCCGGTGACCGATCCGGAGGAAATCCGCCGCAACCTCGTGGCGCAGTTGACAGCCCCCGTCCGCTGGACGCAATCCATTGAAAACATGTTTGCGGACGGCATTGGGGAGTTTGTGGAAGTCGGCGGCGGCGGGCCGGTATTGCGCGGTATGATTCGGAAAATCGTGCGTGATGCCGTTCTTGGCGAATGTTGACGGCACTGCTTGCGCGGAAAAACTTTTCTTGCATACCTTGCGTTTGCGAACCTTAAACACGACTCGGATATGGCGACCAATACGATGATAAAAAGTGGGCAGATACTTATTGCAGAGCCGTTTATGCTTGACCCCTACTTCAGGCGTTCGGTCATTCTGGTTTGCGAGCACCACGAACAGGGTACCATTGGCTTTATTCTGAACAAAAGCATAGACATGGGGGTGAACGATTTGATGGGCGATTTTCCTTCTTTCGATACGGAAGTTTTTTACGGGGGGCCGGTTCAAACGGACACCTTGCATTACGTACACAACCTCGGCGACATGCTGGACGAGAGCATCAAGATTGCAGAGGGTGTATGGTGGGGTGGCGACTTTGACAAACTCAAGTTTCTCATCACCCGCCAAATGGTACACCCCGACAATATTCGCTTTTTTGTCGGGTATTCCGGCTGGTCTTCCGGTCAACTCAAGGAAGAACTGGAATACGGCTCCTGGGTGACCGGCAATATGGACGCCAACTATATTTTTAAATTCAAACCCAATCGGCTTTGGCGGCACGCCATGTACAACAAAGGCGATTTGTACGAAATCATTTCTGATATGCCGGATCAGATCAGTTGGAACTGAGATGTCAATTTTCACCCACAGGATTCACCCCGTCCAGGTTCGCGCAGTTGTGCAGGCTTTGCAGGCTATTTTTTTGGAGAACAAATATGCAGACAAAGTCATCGAATATACCTTGCGCCAAAACCCCAAGGCGGGTAGCCACGACCGCGCATTTGTAGCCGAAACGACGTACGACATTGTCCGGAATTACCGGCTTTGCGCGGCCATTCTGGGCAGAGAGCCGCAGCGCGAAGCGGATTTTTGGGAACTTGCCGGTATTCATCTTGCGCTGACAAATGCCGCTATCCGCATCGGAAAAGACTCTGAAATTTCAGAGTTTCGCAAACTTGACCCGGCTGATATTCAGGAAAAAGCCGCCCGGCTACGCAACGAGCGCAAGATACGTGAAAGTATACCCGACTGGCTCGACGAACTTGGATCCCGCGAACTTGGCCCGCTCTGGGACGAAACACTGGCCTGGCTGAACCGTCCCGCCGACGTAGTCCTGCGCACCAATCGCCTCAAAACCAACCGGGATGCGCTGAAAAAAATTCTGGAAGAAGAAGACATCGAAATCCGGCCGTATGGCGATGCTGATGCGCTGGTGCTGGAGCGGCGCCAAAATGTATTCCGGACAAAGGCTTTCAAAAACGGCTTTTTCGAGGTGCAGGATTACAGCAGCCAACTCGTAGCACCTTTCCTCGACCCCAAACCGGGTATGCGCGTGGTGGATGCCTGTGCGGGAGGCGGGGGCAAAACCCTGCACCTGGCGTCTCTGCTCGAAGGACGGGGCCAGATCATCGCGCTGGATACGCTGGCCTGGAAACTGGATGAATTGCGTCAGCGCGCCCGCCGTGCCGGCGTGTCTAATATCGAAACCCGGGTGATCGAAAACACCAAAGTGATCAAGCGTCTGTACGGCACAGCCGACCGGCTCCTGCTTGACGTGCCATGCAGCGGACTCGGCGTGTTGCGCCGAAACCCCGACAGCAAATGGAAACTCAGCCCGGAGTTCATCGAAAACCTGCGCCACACGCAGCGGGAAATTCTTCAAACGTACAGCCGGATACTCAAGCCAGGCGGGCAAATGGTGTACGCCACCTGCAGTATCCTCCCTTCCGAAAACGAATTGCAGGTGCAAGCCTTCCTGGCAAGTGAGGCCGGAGCATCGTTTTCGTTGCTTTCCGAGCGCAAAGTGCTGCCGCAAGACGACGGCTTCGACGGCTTTTACATGGCCTTGCTGTTAAAAAATTAACAGGCAGGCGGAAGTGACGGGACGCGTTTTCTTAACTTTTTTTGTCAGAAGGCATTTTCAGAATATCTGCCCAGAATACAGCCTGATTCATGGGTGATTCTCTGTGTATTCTCCGTCTATTCTTTTTGTTTCCGAATTATGTTTCATGTTCGCCGACTGTCAGCAGTGGCATAAATCCGTCATTTGCTAAAAATTAACAGCGCCGTATTAAAAGTTTTTAACGTTTTCTTAACCGGGGTGTTACATTTGCACCGTCAAAGCACCGGACGAAGCAAATTCAGCGGTGGAACAAGATGGTTCAAGCACGAAAGCCGCCGATTGTTGTCCTGATCCCAGCCTTCAATGAAGAAGAATCGCTTCCTTTCGTGTTGGCCGGGATTCCCAAAGCGTGGGTGCGCGAGGTGGTAGTTTGCAATAACGGCTCAACAGACAGGACGGCAGAAGTGGCTCGGATGATGGGTGCAACTGTGGTTGATGCGAAAAAGCGGGGATATGGCGCTGCGTGTTTGGCCGGTATCCGTTACCTGGAACAAAAGCCCCCGTCCGAACGCCCCGAAATTGTGGTTTTTCTGGATGGTGACTACTCCGATTATCCCGATGACCTGCCGGAAGTGGTGGGTCCGATATTGAAAGACGAAAAAGACCTGGTGATCGGCTCCCGTTTGTCGGGGCGCTCGGAACCCGGATCCATGACTTTGCCGCAACGCTTTGGCAACTGGCTGGCGCCGTTTCTGATCCGGCTGCTTTACGGCTACCGGTTCACCGACCTCGGGCCGTTCAGAGCGATTCGCTGGGAAAAACTGATCGCTCTGGATATGCGAGACCCCAACTACGGCTGGACGGTGGAAATGCAGATAAAAGCAGCCCGGCAAGGTTTGCGATGCGCCGAAGTTCCGGTTCGATACCGGAAACGCGCCGCCGGAAAAAGCAAGGTATCCGGTACGCTGAAAGGAGTGGTGCTGGCCGGCTGGAAAATCATCAGTATTATTTTTTTGCTATACTTCTTCGACTCAAAACCCAAAACGCAAAACTCACAACTGTAAAAACACACCACTGCATCTATGTTTGGCATTCAATCTTTTTTCGAAGCACTTCGTTATCAGGCCTTTGTTGACTTTGGCTACCTGATGCTCCTCATCTACTTTGTAGCTATGAGCGGCGTGACGATTTACGCGCTTTTGCAAGTTCACCTGCTGTTTCTGTACAAAAAGTACCACAAGGAAAACCCGAAAATTCAGTACAAACAGTACGATGCAAACGACCATGAAGTGCCCTTCGTGACCGTGCAACTGCCGATGTACAACGAAATGTACGTGGCCGAACGAATCATTGACTACGTGGCTGCGCAAGAATATCCCAAAGACCGGTTCGAAATCCACGTGCTGGATGACTCCACCGACGAAACGGTCGGCATTGTGGCCAAAAAAGTAGCCGAACTGCGCGAGCAGGGTTTCAACATCGAACACATCCACCGCGTGAACCGGCAGGGCTACAAAGCCGGCGCCTTACAGGAAGCCATGCCCCGCGCTAACGGCGAGTTTATCGCCATTTTCGACGCTGACTTCACGCCGCGTCCCGACTTCCTGCGCACCACGATGACCTACTTCGAAGACCCGAAAACGGCTATCGTGCAAACCCGCTGGGAGCACATCAACGCCGACTACAGCATGCTGACCAAATTGCAGGCCCTGCAACTGAACGTCCACTTCACGGTGGAGCAGGCCGGCCGCTCTTACGGCAATTTGCTGCTCCAGTTCAACGGCACCGCCGGCGTATGGCGCAAAAAAGTAATTAACGAAGCCGGCGGCTGGCAGAGTGATACCCTGACCGAAGATCTCGACCTCAGTTTCCGCGCCCAGATCATGGGTTATAAAATCCAGTACCTGGAAAAACTCGGCAGCCCCGCAGAACTTCCTGTGGACATGAACGCCCTCAAGGGCCAACAGTTCCGCTGGAACAAAGGCGGCGCGCAAAATGCCCGCAAACTGCTCAAACTCGTGTGGAACACCGACAAACTGAACCGTGTACAAAAAATGCACGCGATCAGCCAGTTGATGGCATACGGGGTTTTCCTGTGGGTGTTCATCGCCGCCGTGAGCAGCGTGCCCTTGTCCTTTGCTTTCCAGGAACTGGGTATTTCCACACACTTCCTGTCGTTCTCCGTACTTGGCTTGTTCGCTGTGGCAGCCATATCGTACACCGCCAATATCACGGCAGCGCTGAACCGCCACAACCCGCCCTCTTTCTGGGAAAAAGTGCGTTTCTTCGGACTGTTCCTGTCCTTCATGCCGATTTCGATGGGCTTGTCGCTGTACAACGCCATTGCGGTGATCGAGGGCCTGCGGGGCAAAGTTTCCGCATTCGTGCGCACACCGAAATACGGCATCACCGGCAACAATAACTCGTTTCAGAAAGCCTCCTACCTCGCCCGGAAAATTTCCTGGGTTACCTACGCAGAAGGCGGAATGGCGCTGGTCTTTTTCGCAGCAGTCATCATCGGCATCAAAACCGGCAACGACGCATTCGTACTTTTCCACTCGATGCTCGCCTTCGGATTTGCCACGATTTGCTACTACTCGATCAAGCACCTGCGTTTCCGGTAAGCCACACACCTGAAATTCAGAGTTGAAAAAAATCCCCGTGCCGCGTGCGACACGGGGATTTTTAATGGTGTCTTATCGGTCGGTAACTCCGCAAGGCCTGTACTTTTGTGGCCTCAACATTCAAACAAATTCCCGAACATGAAAAAGCGCCATTTCCTCGGATTGTGTCTGTTGCTGCTGGCCGGTGCCTGCACGCACCACTATTATTTCAAACCCGCTGCTACCCAACCCGGCCAAACGGAAGCAGTGTACACCCGGGGTGCACCGGGCCTGCGTTCTCAACAGTTCGGAGCAGACGTTACCGCCGGCCTGAGTGCCCGGGGTGAAAAAGACCTGAGCCTCCAACTTTACATTTACAACGACAGCGACTCTACTTACACCATTCAGCCGGATGCAGTGCGGGTGACGGGATACGACGCCTTTGGTGTGCCGCAGCCGCTGCGGGTGTTCGAGGCCTCGGAATACGTCCGATGGAAGCGCAATCAGGATATTTTGATCGGTACCGTCATCGTCGTGGCGACGGTCGCGCTCATCCTGATCATAGATGAAATAGCCGACGACGGCAAGCCTTCGGGAAATACCGGCCGGCCCGACTGGACCTACGACTACTACTACAACCCACTGGACTGGATTGATTTTTCCGTCAATACTGCCATCATCATCGGCTCAACAACCGCGCCGCCGCCGCAAGCACACCCTGCTATTCCGGAAAACGGGTTGTTGCAAAAACACACCTTGTACCCCGGCGAAGCCGTGCAAGGCATCGTCAAGGTGCGCGGCAAAAGCAATTTCATGCAAAAAATTCTGGTTGAAGTCCCGGTGAACGGCGCTTACCACAAATTTGTATTTGAAAACCGGCAAAACGCCCGCTAAGGGAAAACCGGCTCGTGGCAGTTCCTTTTTCCGGCGTGATAAAGTCGCGTTCTTTGCCGCATGCACGGGAAGTATTTCATTTTTCCCCGAACGGCTGTCGGAACGTTGCTGCTCGCACTGACGGTGTATCTGGGCTTTTGGGTGGAGCGCTCCCAAACGCTCCTGCTCTTGTCGGCTTACGGCCTCTTTTTCGCTGGGTATACATGGGTACTGCTCCGATCCTCCCGGGATGACCGGAATTTTTATGTCGGCATTGGCATTGCGTTGCGGGTTGTCTTGCTGTTTAGTATTCCGAATCTCTCCGACGATTTTTACCGATTTCTCTGGGACGGGCGACTGGCTGCTCAGGGCATTCACCCGTTTGCGCACCCGCCGGCGTTTTTTATGGAAAACGCCACAGCGCTCCGGGGAATAACGCCCGAATTATTCCAAAAACTGAACTCCCCGGAATACCACACAGTGTACCCGCCGGTGTGTCAGGCCGTGTTTTGGCTGGCGGCTAAACTTTTCCCGGAAAGCATAGCGGGTGGAGTTTTTATCTTGAAGTTATTTCTGTTTGTTTGTGAACTGGGTACGCTGGCGGTACTGGCGAAATTTGGGGAGAAAAGTGCCTTGCCCGAAAAATCGCCATTCCCCCACAACCTGGTTGTCGTCGCATACGCACTCAACCCGCTCATCCTGCTGGAAATAACCGGCAATTGTCATTTCGAAGGGGCGATGCTGTTCTTTTTGCTGGCCGGAATTTTCGCGCTGGCACGCCGACAAATCACGTTGGCCGCACTGTTCTGGGCATTGGCCACGGCGAGCAAACTGCTGCCGCTCCTTTTTCTGCCCATCGTGTGGACGCATCTCGGTTGGCGAGCAGGATTGCGCTTTGTAACGCTGTTTGCGGTGTTTTGCGCAGCACTTTTTTGGCCTCTGCTCGATCTGGAGGTATTGACAAACATGGCCGGCAGCCTGAACCTGTACTTCCAGCAGTTTGCGTTCAACGCAAGCGCGTACTATGTTTTGTGTGAAGTTGTTCAGGTTTTTGCCCCGCCGACGCTTGACGTGGGGCGTACGCTAGGGCCAATTTTGGGAATTGTGGTCTTTGTCGGCGTGCTGGTGCTGGCGTTCTGGAAACGGAAGCAAACTACGCAAGTTTTCCACCAAAACCTCCTGTTGGCATCCACCCTGTATCTCGCGTTGGCCACCACAGTACACCCCTGGTACATTGCTTTGCCGTTTGGACTGGGCTTGCTGACTTCCTGGCGGTTTTCGCTCGTGTGGACCGGCGCTGCCTTTCTTTCGTACAGCCACTACTCCGGTGGTGATTTTCAAGAAAACTACGGGTTGATTGTGCTGGAATACGGGCTGGTGCTATGGGCTGTTTGGCAGGATTGGACACGGGTTGGACACCGGTTGAATTGAGTTTTGAGTTTATCCGTGTCCAATCTGTGTCATCCGTGTCCCGTCCCATGCCCGGTTTTCAACTTTTGCCCGATCTTGCCGTCCAACGGAAAAAAAACAAACCGGTTATGCAAAAACGTACACACCTGCTGCTTGCAGCACTTCTGGCTCTGTCTTTTTCGGGCTTTACCCAAACCACCATTTATTTCCCCCCAAAAACCGGAACGATCTGGGAAACCATCAGCCCGACCTCGCTCGGTTTTTGCCCCGAACGAATTGACAGCCTGTACCGGATGCTGGAAGACCGAAATACCAAATCGTTCATCCTGTTGCAAGACGGCAAAATCGTGCTGGAAAAATACTTCGGCACCTTTACCCGCGATTCGTTCTGGTACTGGGCATCGGCAGGCAAATCGCTTTCGGCGTTTCTGGTCGGTCAGGCGCAGGATGAAGGTCTGCTCGACATTAACAAACCCACAAGCGCCTATCTGGGTGCCGGCTGGACGAGCGCTCCGCCCGACAAGGAGGCGCTCATCACGGTGCGCGACCAGTTGCGCATGACTTCCGGCCTTGACGACGGTGTGCCCGACGACGATTGCACGGATCCCGCCTGCCTGCTGTACAAAGCCGACGCCGGTACCCGCTGGGCGTACCACAACGGCGTTTACCACTTGGTGCATGATGTGATCGAGGAAGCGAGTGGGCAAAGCATAAATCTTTTCACCAAAACCCGTCTGCTCGACCGCGTAGGCATGACTGGTTTGTGGATCAACCACATCCAGTATGGTCGTGCCCGTGACATGGCGCGTTTCGGGTTGCTGATGCTGGCCAACGGCGTATGGAGCGGCGATACGCTGCTGCGCAACCAGCAGTACCTGTACGACATGGTGCATCCGTCCCAGACGCTCAACCGGAGTTACGGCTACCTGTGGTGGCTCAATGGCCAGCAAAGTTTCATGCTGCCGGGTTTGCAACTGGTCATACCGGGCAAGGTTGTGCCGAATGCTCCCGACGACATGTACATGGCCTTGGGTAAAAACGACCAGAAAATTCACGTGGTGCCCTCAAAACGCTGGGTAGTGGTGCGTCAGGGAGAATCCGGAACCGTCGGCCCCAACGGCGGTACCGTACCGATCGTGCTCGACAACCAGATTTGGGATTACCTGAACAAATTGGTCTGTACGCCCGTGAGCACAGACAATGCCGAGGCAGTGCCGGGCTTGCGGGTGTGGCCGAACCCGGCGACAGATGGCTGGAACCTGCAAGCGGACGTGGCAATCGAGCGGGCGGAGTTGTACGCGAGCGACGGCAGGCGGGTTCGGGTTTTTGAAGGAACCGGAGTCTCAAATTTGCGGCTTGATGCCGTCGGCTTGCCGGCGGGCGTGTATGGGTTGCGGGTATTTAGCGGCGACAAAGTAGTTTCAACCAGAGTAGTTTCAGGAAATTAATCCCCCTCAATCAACCCACAAACTGACGAACATCACCCCCGTTTTTAAATCATTTCCGCGCCCAAATCCGTTATTTTTGCATAGTAAATACAACATTCGTTAACCTTTAAAAATAGAAGTTATGGGACGCGGTAATGTAATTCTGGGCATTTTGGGAGGCGTAGCTGTAGGCGCTCTACTGGGCGTTTTACTCGCTCCCGACAAGGGTGAACGCACCCGTAAAAAAATCCTGAGAAAAGGGGAAGACTATGTGGACGCTATGAAGGACAAACTTGACGACTTCGTGGAGGATATGAATCAAAAAATGGAAGGCATGGCGAAAGAAGCCGCCAATGCACTGCGCCGCAACAAAGTGCGCGCAAACGCAATGGTGGACGAAGTCGTGGACAAAATGTGACGACAGTAAGAGTTGAAATGATGTGAACAAGCATTCCTTATGAACGTCCCGAGCCATGTTCGGGACGTTTTTTTTTAAAACTCAGAACGGAAGCAATGGGTATTTTGCCAGGAAAAACAACAATCAAACCGCTCTTTGTTACCAAGGCTGCGCGGACAAAATACTGGGCTGATTACGATGCCATTTTTGAAAAATATTCATTGAGTGTCAGGGATCATTGGGTGCAAACTGCTCTTGGCAAGACACATGTGCTTGAATATGGAAATTCGGGCGGAGAGCCGGTTGTTTTGCTGCACGCAGCAGGTTGCAGTGCTGCTGAATGGTATGCCAACCTCAGTGCTCTGGGGCGTGAATGCCACCTGTTTGCCGTAGACATGCCTGGCGACGCAGGCAAAAGCACACTGGAATGCCTTCCCACCGGAATTGAAGATTATACCGAGACCATCAGGGACATCTTCGATGCATTTAAATTGGGCAAGGCGGTACTTATCGGGCATTCCATCGGCGGCTTTTTTTCAGCAGGTTTTGCAATGGCCTGTCCCGATCGGGTCAAAAAATTGATCCTGCTTTCACCTGTGGCTACACATGTCCCGATCCGCTGGTACTTGAAATTATTGCTGAAGTTCACAGGAAGGCCGGGCACCGGGCCACATGCCGTAAAAACGCTCAAAATGCAGGCGTTCAAAGGATTTGAGCCGGAGCCGCTGTTTGTCAATCTGATGGAGTGCGTCCGGAATTTCTGCACGGTACAAATGCTGTTTCCTTACGTCTTCCCCAATTCAGAGTTGCATAAACTGGCAATGCCGGTATACCTCATCTTGGGCACGGAAGAGCCGCTGCATTCCTGGAAGCATTCCATCGAACTGGCAAAGCAAAAGATGCCGCATGTGCGCATCACGGTATTGGACAATACCGGACATACGCCAAACATGGAACGCCCGGAAAAGACAAACAAGATTTTACTGGAAATTTTGCGGGAACCACTCACTTAAACTGAATCGCGCGCACAGGCGACACCCGCGAGACCACGTAGGACGGCAGCAACAAAAACACCAGGGTTATGGCCAACGTACCGAGGTTGATCACCAGCAAAGGCAACCAGTTCAGTTGCACGGGTGCATACGAGAGGTAGTAGTCGGCTTCATTCAGCGTGATGAAACGGTAGCGATCCTGCAAAAGGCAAAAACCGACACCAAGTAAATTCCCCCAAAACATGCCGGTCAGCGTAATGACGGCCGCATGGTAGAGGAAAATCTGCCGGATTCGTCCGGTGCTTTCTCCGAGGGCTTTCAGTACGCCGATCATGGTGGTGCGTTCGAGCACCAGCACGAGCAGGGCGGTTATCATGTTCACAATGGCTACCGCCAGCATCAGCGCAAGAATGACCACTTCGTTGTAGTCCTGCAATTGCAACCACTCGAAAATAGCCGGAAATTTTTCCCGGATGCTTATGCACAGCAGGTCGGGCGGCAGCACCTCGTCGTAAATGTACTCGGTGTACAAGTCAAGGTCGCGGATGTCGTCGAGCCAAACTTCGAAGCCGGCCACCTGGTTCTCGTTCCAGCCAAGCAGGTCCTGCACCATGCGGATGTCGCACAGGGCAAATTTCCGGTCGTATTCCTCCAGCCCGGTTTTGTAAATACCGCAGACCTGGAACATCCGGCGGAGTTGGTCGTTGCCTTTCACAAAGTGCACCACAAATTTGTCGCCCACGCCTACCTGAAGTCGGTCGGCGGTCTGGCGGCTCAGGATGATGTCGCGCGAAGGCATCGAATCTCCGGGTGCGATGGGTTTGCCTTCGAGCAGATACGGCCGGAGGTTGGACCAGTCGAAGTCGGCACCGATGCCTTTGAGCAGGATACCCTCCATGGCGGTTTTGGTACGAATGATACCGGGTTTGTGTGCAAACGCCTGAATATGGCGGATGCCGCCATGCGATCGGGTTTCCGTTTCCCGCCCGGTTTCAATGCCGAGGACAGTTTCCGGCACAGTATAATTCACCCCGCTTAAGGTATCGAGCGCGGGGTAAAATGCCTGATTTTTTTCGATAGGCGCCGGCTCGAACGACAAGGACAACGCCGTATCGGAAATGTGAATATGCCCCCAAAACTCGAAAATCTTGCGGCTGATCTCACTTTTAAAACCGGTGATAAATGCCGTGGTGGCGATCATCACGGCCACGCTGAGCGCTACCGCCGCAATGGCTATGCGGATGATGAACCGGGAGAAATTTTTCTTGCCGGAAAACGCGATACGACGCGCAATGAAAAACGGGAGGTTCACGACGGGTTTGTTGTGTCGGGCAAAGGTAAACCATGTCGGCAATAAAATCGCTTCATCGCACCACCGTCACATCCCCCTGCATCCGCAACACAAAACCATCGTGGTATTCCACCTCGGCGTACCAGACGTACACGCCCGGCAATACCGGTTGCCCGCGGTAGCGTCCGTCCCAACCCTGCGGGTAATCGTTCGGTGCAAAACCCGCGCGTTCAAAAACAGCCTCGCCCCAGCGGTCGAAAATACGCA
>CAYMQY010000008.1:0-20722 GCA_964392655.1 uncultured Saprospiraceae bacterium | reverse complement strand
TGCAGCAACACGCTGTCGCCAAGGCGCAGGATCGTATCGGAAAACAACTCGCCGATCGTCTCCGGCAGCGCCGGCATCTCGAAATCAAACTCGAACAGGCAGCCCAACGAATCCTCGACGTACAGCACCAATGGCCCGCCGCCCACCTTGTCGAAAACAGTCGTGTCGCGCAGCGGCGGAAGGCTCAGGCCGAACAAGGTGCCCGGTGGCAAACCGGAGACGGAAAATGAACCGTTGGCCCGGTCGGCGCAAGGCAGACGCAGTACCTCGAACTCCGGCTCGTAGGGTTCCGGCTCGCCTACGGTGGTAGTTGCCGTTTGTGAACAACCGTTGGCATCGGTCAACGTCAGTGCGTAGTCGCCCGCCGGAACAGCATTCAAATTTTCCGTAGCCGCCCCGTTCGACCACTGAAAACTATACGGCAACGCTCCGCCCGAGGGCATCGTGCTCACAGTACCGGTACTGCTGCCGAAACAAAGCGCATTGGTCGGCACAAGCGCCAGCGAGATCGGATCGGGCTGCGTCACGTCGGCAGAAATGCTTGCGGTACAACCATGTCCATCCGTCAGCAGGAAATTGTACGTGCCGGCGGGAAGGTTGGTGACCGGCGAAGTCACCGGCAGCCCCCCGGACGAAAACGTGTATGGCGGCGTACCGCCCTGAGCCGAGAGCGTTATTTGCCCGGTGCTGTCGCCAAAACAATCCGCTCCATTGGCAAACGCCGTTCCGATTAGTGCGGGCGGCTCGTCAATTTCTGTTTGCAAGGTATACGAACACCCCAGGGCATCGGACACCGTGACGCTGTATGCTGTGGCCGGTCCCGTAAACACACTCTGGGTTTGGCCGTTCGACCACAAATAGGAAAACGGCGGATGTCCGGCTGCCGTCACTTCCGCCAGCCCGTCGGCTTCGCCAAAACAAGTAGCCGAGTCGGCGCTGATCGCAACAGTGGAAAAAAGCACGCCAATGCTCGTATCCGCGGAAGCCGTACAGCCGTTGGCATCCGTCACCTGCACGTCGTAGTTGTTGGCGCTCAACCCTTGCAGGGTGTAAGTCGCGCCGGCGCTTGCACCGTTGACTGCGTATGGCGCCACACCGCCCTGCGTAGTCACCGTGATGGTGCCGTTGGCGCCGCCAAGACAGATTTCATCTGTTGCAGCCAGGGAAATGGCCAATGGCGGCGGCTCTGAAATGACTGCATTTACCTCGGTCGTGCAGCCGTTGGCATCGGTGAGCGTGAGGCTCCAGGCGCCGGGCGGCAAATTCGTCAGTCCCGAACCGGAACCGTTCGGCGACCAGGCATACTGGTAACCGGCCACGCCGCCCGACGGGGCTGCAGAAATGCTGCCGTCGTTTGCACCCGTGCACGAAATGCCGAAGCCATTGAAATCGGAGGTGGTGAGGGCAACGATCAATGCATCCGGCTGGTTCACCTGCACCGAAACCGTGTCGGCGCAGCCGAGTGAATCCACCACTGCGAGCGTATAGTTTCCGGCCGGAAGGTTGAGCAGGGAATCGGCAGGCCCGGGGCCGGTACTCCAGAAATACTGCACCGGAATGGCTGCTCCCTGCACACTTGCCACTATCGAGCCGTTGGCTTCGCCCCAACACAGGACGTCGGTCGGCGCAAGCGTAGCTTCCACTTTGCGCGTTTCCACCCGGATGGTGTCGAGCGAGATGCAGCCCTGTGGCCGGGTGGTTTGCAGCACTAAATTTTCTGTAAAAGCAAGCGAGTTAGTAAACGTCCCGGTGTAGCGGTAAGCCGGATTGGGCGAGTTGTTGCTGCTCAGGTAGGGGGAGGCGCTCAGCCACGTGTACGTGGCATTGGCCAACGGCGGCGCGCCGAGCGTAACTGCCGATCCCGCGCAAACCGTCGTATCGGATCCGGAATTGGCCAGCCGCACAAACGGCAAAAAGATCGAATCGCGGGTGCAGGAGCACACGGTGTCCACCAGCACCACCCACAGACCCGAGCAGCCTTGCGTGGACGCTACCGGTACGCCCACCGACACATCCAGCGCCGAGCCGGCCGGCAGCCCTTCCACCTGCACGGAGGTGTCGCGAAGCAAGGCATCGGCCGGGTCAAGTTGGGCATTCTGGTTACCGTCGAGCCGGATTTCAAGGTCGAGCGATCCGCCGCCGAAAAGGCCGGACAGGTTTGCTACCTGAAAATTCAAATCCCAGGTTTCCAGCCCGGCATCTAAGGGAAGCGCCAGCCCGCCGAGACCGGACAGGGCAAACACCGGTTTTTCAAACACCCCGAAGAAGATTTCCTCCTGCATGACAAAATCAATGGAGCAACTCGAAGCGGCACAGGCGACATTGGCAGTTTGCAACATTTGCACACCGAATGTGTACGAAGCGCTGCAAACGGATTCGATCGTGTTGTTCCGGATTTGAAAATCAAACACCATCGAGTCTCCCGCAGCCACACCGGCCGGCAACCCGAACGTGAGGTACAATGCGTCGCCGAACTGCTGCATCACAGGCGCGCCGGTCGGACCGTTGTGCCCCGGCAGCAAAGAACCCGGCACATATTCGAAGCCGGTCGGGAGCACGATTCGTACTTTTTCGTTGGCGCCGGTCGGGCCAATATCGCCGGGATTCACAATGCTCAGGTGAATGTTGTTTTCCGCACAAAACGACGCCGGAACGGGCATTTCCCAGTTGATCTGGTACGAATTTCCCATGTCTGGCGCGCCCGCTATTTCGAGCGGCGGCGCCACGAAATCGGCGGTTTCGCGCGGATCGCCGCACACATCCTGCCAGGTGGCGGCATACAAAAACCGCGTTCCGTCGAGGTATTCGCAATTGGTTTCCAACTGAAAACGAAACACGACGGCGTTGTTCGGCGCAAACAGGATGCCGGGCACCGACTCAATTCCGAACGGCAGCGCGGCAAGGTCAAGGTTCAGCAGCAGCCCGTCCGGGGTCTGTACAGGATCGGGCAATGGCGTCGTTTGCCCCCCGTATTCCACCGAAAACGTGCCGGGCGCAAGTACCTGACCGGCTTGCGGCAGTTTGATCAGCAGGTTGATATCGTACATCTGTCCCTCGCCGACATTGATGAGTTTGATTTCGTAAGGAATCGGGTCACACAAATTTACCGGCGCCGACGGCGCACTGATGACCCCAACCTGCGCCAGGGCTGCTGCAGGCGAAAAATATAGTTCCAAAGCATTCGGAATGATGCACGGCGACGCAGCCTCTGTGCACTGGAAGCCGGGCAATATCTGCAAGGTGTCCAGGGTGTTACAATCTGTCAACGAGGCTTTTAGTTCAATCGTCCTGCAGCTGCCGGCAGCCAGCGGCAAACTGTGTATCACAGCATTTTTGGGGTCGGGATGATCTATTTGCAGCGTTTGCAGACTCGTCGCGTCGGTGATGTCGGTAGCCGTCTGAATAATCAACCCCATTCCGTTTTCCACAAAAATCAACGGCTCCGGGATAGCGATGGACGGCCCGGGGATACTTGGGTTGCAAAACTGCACGATCCAGGTGGGCACTCGGCTGCCCGAAAGCGGGTAGGAGGTGATAAACCCGAGTTCGTTCAGGTCTTCCTGTGCCGCGATGGTACCCCCGGTAAGGGCGTTGAGCGAATCGAGGATGCACAGGAGTTTGTGCCCGATGATCGTCAGCGGAAAAGCCGTCGTGTCGGGCGGGCACTGAATCTGGGCACGGAACGAAAGCGTAGCGGTGGCGCGGCCCTGGTAAAAGTCCGTCACCGGAAGTCCGGCCGGTTTCACAAACAGCAGGGATGTGCTGCCGTCGGGCAGTGCCGTGATTTGCGGGTCGGCGAGCGGTATTTGCATGAGCGTTGGCGGGGTTAGCGCACCGTCTCCCGCGCTGTATTGCCAAACAGCGCTCCCGGGGCGGTACACATAACCCGGGTTCAACTCCACGGTCATCGTGTCGTACACGAACAGCGGGCGAATTTCATTCGGGAAAAGGTCGTCGAGAATCCTTGCGGAAAGCCCCTGGATAAAAGTCAGTTCCACCGAAAGGTCGTCGCAGATTCCGTCATTGAAATTCAGCGACGGAATGTACTCGTATTCTGGGTTGATGGCCCGGAATGCTGCATTTTGGGTTTTACAAAGAATCGTGTCCCCCCCGGAAACATGCGGAAAACGCACACGCAGGTCTTTGATTTCCTCCACTTCGAGGTAGGGCAGGGCCTCCGTCAGCCGCGCCAGAATTTCCAGATAAACCCGGTCGCCGGCAGTAAGTTGGACGCCGACGCCCGACAAACACCCGCCCGGCTGTGCAAGTGCGGCCAGATTGGTTTCCCAAATATGGTACCCGTCCGTGTTGTACCGGTAATCCAGTACCAGGCCGGGGCATTGCAGCACCTGGCCGGTTTCGGCATCTTCAAGAACTACGGCGGCAGACAACTGCTGGAAATATTCCTGCACGCCGTTCCAGTAGTACACCTGGACCAGCATGGAGTCGAACGTCTCGCCGGGCATACCTTCGATGCGCGCCTCGGCCTGCATCAGCACGCTGTCGTAGGGAATGCCCATCGCCAGATCGAGTCCCGGCGTCGCCGGATCAACCTGTGCCGTCAGGGAATTGTCCACATAGCCTAAGGAAATGCGCCGGACGGTAAACACATCGGCAGATGCGCCGTGGCGTTGTGTCGAGTCGTCGGGTCGCGGGCAATCCACCGTGAACGGCTCGCCGGCAAGGCAGACCAATTCGTAGGATTCGGAGCACCCGTTTCCGCAGGTCCATCGGATGTTGACGGCAGTCCAGTAAGTGCGCGGCTCGTAGACCGGGGTGCAAATAGCGGAGTCGTCAATGTCCGGGGGACAAACGGCGAGCAACGGCACGTGGATGTCGCCCAGATAATTCGGCAAAAGCAGGTACACCCGGGCGGTGTCGGTTGTCGTCCACCAGGGAATCGGAGCGCCGTTGAATTCCGGCTGAAACCCGGGCGGGATGGTCATTGTCGCCGGCAAAATGAATTCGGCGATGATGCTGTCGTTCGGGCACTGCATTTGCAGGCCGGAGAAAGTCGCGTCGAAGGCGTACTCGAAATCATACGTGGTACCGGCCTCGAAAATAAAGGCGTGTTCTGCCTCCAGTTTGTTTTGATCGAAGCGAATACCGATCGGAATATTGGGCGTCCAGAGTGCCGTCAGGTCAATACTGCAATCGCTGTCGTAGTAAAACAGCGAGGCGAAATACAAAGGCTCAAGCAGTTCGTTGCAGGATTTGCAGGCCGGGTTCAGGGAGAAGTCGAACTCAATGAAACAACTCTGCCCAGGCGCCAGGTCGTCGAACAGGCCATTGCCGTCCAGATCCGAAACGCCACCCGGGCCGTCCGGGTCGGCAGTGACGACTGTCAGGCTCAACTGGTAGTAAATATGGAGTGCACCGCTCGTGAAGTCCATGAGCGGCGTATTGCCGATGCGAAAATTCTCGAAGCGGTAGCAGTCCGATTTCTTGCCGCCGTTGGCAAGTTCGCTTTCACTGAGGGTGAGTCCGAAAAGCCCTTCGATTCCGTAGGCGGGGGTTGTCCCTTTATTTTCGAGGCGCACCCGAATGGTTTCCGGTTCGCAGGGACGTGGTTTCGGAAACGGATTGACCAAAGAAATTTCCACATTAGGCTGCGGGCTGCTACCTCCCGACATGTTGTACTGGTCGAAACGCGGCGGACTGCACGGAATACCGTCGGAGCAAGCCCAGCCGTATTGCACGATAGCCGTTTGGGCGCCACAGCCTTTCAGGCGGAAACGCTGCGTAATGGTGACGGAGTCCTGATGCCCGAGGAAGCCGTTCGGACCGAGGTCGGCGCCGGTGATTTTGAGCGTATCGCCGGAAAAAGTCCCGGTCGTTTGCACGAGTTCCAGACCGGCCGATGCGAACGGGTCTATGATATACACCAAAAACGCCGAACCAAAACCCTCGTTTCGGAAGGTAAATGTGCGGGTAAACACCTCGCCGTTTGCGCCGGTATAGTTCCAGTTTTGGCCTTGAATGAGGGTAATGACCGGGGTGCGCAGGTTGTAGGCGCTTCCGAGTGCGGGCGGTTGCGGCACCCCGCCGGCAGTGATCCGGATGGTGTCGCGCACGTCGCCAAGGTCGTATGGCAGGCAGCCGACGCGTACCTGAATTTGAAAGGAAAAACTCGCGCCGCTTGCCAGGTCGGGCAATGCAAAAATGGGACAACGGGGGTCGGACAGGTCAATAGCCATTGCGCCTGTCGAACCGGCATATTGCAGCCCCAGGGGCAGGCAATATTGCAACGTACCTGCGGCTTGTTGCTGGACATCCACATTCGTGACGGTGACCTCGAACGTCGCCGTTTCACAAGCCGAGATGTCGGTGGGGATAATAGTGGAAACAATGGGTACGCCTGCGGCGGCGGAAACAGGAAATAATGCGGCAAGGCAAAGCCCTGCGCATGCCAGGAACTTGATAAATGATGCGGTCATGGACGGGATGAAGATTATTTTCGATTATGGGAGGATTAGAACAAAACAAGAACTGGCCGACGAGCAAACTTGGTACCAGACAGCCTGCAGAATTTGGCTGATTGCTTACACTCCCCGACTTAATCTCCCGTGCTTGGGGTAGGTCTCGAAAGTTTTCACCGCAGAGACGCGGAGTTCAAACAAGAAAGAACTCGAACTTCTGCGTCTCTGCGGTGAAAAAAGTGTCGCGTTATGCCCGGTTGGCTTTGGCAAACATCGCCAGCAGATCGCCAAGGGTTTCCTTGAGGTCTTTGCGATTCACTACGAGGTCGAGAAAACCGCTTTCGAGCAGAAATTCGGAAGTTTGGAAACCCTCCGGCAGGTCGCGTTTGATGGTTTCGCGAATCACGCGCGGGCCTGCAAAGCCGATCAGTGCCTCGGGTTCGGCGAGGTTGACATCGCCCAGCATGGCGTATGATGCTGTGACGCCCCCCGTGGTGGGGTCGGTCATCAGGGAAAAGTACGGTAGTCCTGCTTTGGCGAGCAGGGTGAGTTTGGCGCTGGTTTTGGCCATTTGCATGAGCGAAAATGCGCTCTCCATCATACGAGCGCCGCCCGACTTGGAAATGATGAGCAGACCTGCGCGGGTTTCGATGGCGCGGTCAATAGCCAGCGATATTTTTTCGCCCACCACGGAACCCATGGAGCCGCCGATAAAACGGAAATCCATGGCAGCCACCACCAAGGGGGAACCGTTCACGGTGCCTTCGGCGACGGCCATGGCATCGTTGAGGCCGGTTTTGGCCATAGTTTCGTCAATGCGGCGGGCGTAAGGTTTCAGGTCGGTAAAATTCAAAAAATCCACGGAAGCCAGGTTGTCGAACAGGCGGTTGTACTGCTCGTCGTCGAACAGGATTTCAAAATACTCCCGCGAGCCGATGAGGCTATGGTAATCGCACTTCGGGCACTTGTGGAAATTTTCCTTGAGCGCTTTGGTCGTGCTGGTCTCCTTGCATTTTTTGCACTGGAACCACAACCCTTCGGGCACGTCTTTTTTGGCTTTGGTAGCGGTGGTTACACCTTCTTTCAGTCGTTTGAACCAACTCATGTTGTCCGTTTTTTATCCAGAAATTACCGGTTGAACGCACACCCTTCCGGGAATTGCGGGGCAAAGATAGGCACACATCCCGCATCTCGTTCCCTTGTTCATCCTTCGGCAGTTCAAAGGTAGCATGTCAGCCAAATTCGCTGCCCGAAATTTTTTGAGTCCAATGGGGGCGGCGGCAAAATGTCCCGACCTACCTTTGTTGCTGTTGTACGATGAACTGGAAAGACCTTTTCCCTCTTTTGCGCAAGGAATTTGTGCTGGAATTCCGGCAGCGGTACGCGATCAGCGGCATCGTTCTGTATGTGTTCAGCATGGTATTCGTGGTGTATGTGGCTTCCATTCAGGTGTCGCCGCAGGTGTGGAACGTGCTGTTTTGGCTGATTGTGCTTTTTGCGTCCATCAATGCGGTGGTGAAAAGTTTTGTGCAGGAAAGCGGCGCCCGGCAGTTGTACTATTACCAACTGGCTAACCCGGTGCTGCTGGTGCTGGCTAAAATCATCTACAACACGCTGCTGTTGCTGGTACTGAGCGGACTCGCTTTCGGCGCCTACAGCGTGGTGGCCGGGAATCCGGTGCGGGACGTTTCCCTTTTCGCGCTCACGTTGGTGCTGGCCAGCCTCGGGTTTTCCATTGCGTTCACGTTCATCGCGTCCATTGCCGCAAAGGCCGACAACAGCGCGACTTTGATGGCTATCCTGAGTTTTCCGGTCATTCTGCCGATTCTGCTGACGCTGGTGCGCCGCTTGTCGCCCGTTGCATTGGGTTTTCTTCAGGACACGTCTTACACCCGCGACATCATCAATCTGCTGGCCATAGACGCCATTCTGATTACCCTTGTTTTTGTTTTATTCCCCTACATCTGGAAGGATTAACCCTGAACGCAAACCATAAACGATCAAATTATGTGGTGGAAAGCCCTTTCTGTGGTGTTACTCGTGTACACGATTCTGGCCGGTTTGCTCGTCCCGTTGAAATCCGGTATCGAGCGGGTAAACCCGGTTTTTGCCGAAACAGGCGATACGGTTTCGTTTCAATTTCACGGGTACAACACCTTTTTTGCTAAACCTGCCGAGGAGCCTTTGCGGGTTTGGTTGTATTACGACAAGCAGTACGCGCTGGCTGCCGACAGCCACCGGGCCATCAACGACACCATTCTGGAGGCGGTGTTTGTCCTGCCCAAAAATTTGCCGGAAGGCAAACAACGCATCGCGCTGAATGCGCTCGTGGATCATCCGGTAGCGGGCGCTTCGTTGCTTCCGGCAGCTGTTTCTCTTGGACAAAAGGCCGATTCATCTGCGAGCGCCGCCCCCCTTGCTACTGCCTGGACAACCAGCCCGGTGGAAAACATCCACGTGCAAACGGGCTTTTCTTTCCCGTACCAAAACGTGATTTACGAGAGCATCCGCAACACCTACTTCCACGTCCCGATGTGGTTTGTGCTGCTGTTTTTGTTCACCGCATCGGTGGTGTACAGCGTCCGGTACCTGCGCAACCCGGTGCCCGAGAACGACCGCCGCGCAATGGCGTACGCCGAAACCGGCCTGCTGTTCGGGGCGCTCGGGCTTTTTACCGGAATGGTGTGGGCCAATTACACCTGGGGCAAACCCTGGAGCAACGACATCAAACAGCTGATGACGGCCGTAGCCCTGCTGATTTACCTGGCGTATTTTATCCTGCGGCGCTCGTTTGATGAGTACGAAAAAGGCGCACGTCTGGCTGCCGTGTACAACATCTTTGCTTTTGCATCGCTCGTGCCGCTGCTGTACATCGTGCCCCGCATGTTTGCCAGCCTGCACCCGGGCGCCACAGGCAATCCGGCATTCGGTAGCCAGGACCTCGACAATACCATGCGGATGGTGTTTTACCCGGCTATTCTCGGCTGGACGCTGCTCGGATTCTGGATTGCCGACCTGCGCATCCGCTACCAGCGGGTATACGACAAGGCAACAGGACTGGAAGATTAACTACCAATTCAAAGGCGGCCCATAGCGCCGGCAAGGGAGGTAAAGACAAACGGGAAGCCGACCCAAACCCACTCGGGTTTCCAGACGAGAATTGCGAGCATGCCGATCAGGCTGATGATAAAGACGAGCCAGTCGCGGCCCCGGTTTTGGGTGTATTCTTCGTTTTTGCGCATGACGTAAACTGTTTTTCTTGTGTGGCGGCAAAGGTAAAAACCTTTTTTACAAGGCAAACCCATTACTTTGCGCCGCGCAAAACCACCACACAAAAAAGCGCCCGACTGAATTATGATCCAGGTTTATGTCACCGGAGGAACCTTTGACAAGGAGTACAATTACATCACCGGGGAGTTATACTTCAAGGATACCCACCTCAAGGAAATGTTCGACCGCGGTCGCAGCGAAGTTAAAATTGACATCAAAACCCTGATGATGATTGATTCGCTGGACATGGGCGAAGACGAACTTTCGATCATCCTGTACAACTGCCGGAAAACCGAACATACCCGCATCCTGCTCACACACGGCACCGACCGCATGGTGGACACGGCCAAGGTGCTTGCTGAAGCAAAAATTGAAGGCAAAACCATCGTGCTCACAGGGGCGATGATCCCGTACGCGTTCGGAACTTCTTCCGATGGGTTTTTCAATCTGGGCAGCGCCCTGGCCTTTGTGCAAGTGCTGCCACCCGGCGTCTATATCGTGATGAATGGACGGTATTTCCCCTGGGATCGCGTGCGAAAAAACCGGCAGACGGGAACATTCGAGGAAACGGGAGGCGATGAGCAGTGAATTGCTCATTTGGTCAAAAACTCGAACCGTCCACCGAAAATAGATACGTAAAGCAGTGCGGACAACACTGGCGCCAGTATGCTCAGGCCCATAACCCAAAAGTACCAGCGCGGCACTTTTGAGCGCTCAATGGCTTCGGCGAGCAGCGCAATCGCCAGCACCGCCAATACGATGGCTGATACAATGATCGTTAACAGCGCGGCCATGTAGTCGTTCAGTAGCCAGACAGCCAGCCAAATCGCCAGTTCCAGCAAAAAAATTTCGGACAGAGACAGCCGGTGGCCCGGTTTTCGTTCTTTCGTCATACGCTGCAAAACTGGATCAAAATTTTTCAATTCCAAACACCTGTTGCTTTCACCATGATTTGCCGCAACCTCGCTCTTGTCCTGTCCTGTTTTTTAGGTTCATCGTTCCACCTTGCCGCTCAGCAGTACAACCCGCCGAACAATGAATCCGAATTTGAGCGCCAGTACCAGGAGCGCATCAAAAAAGACCGGATCGGCGGAGTGTACATTCCCCGAAATCTGGACGATGTGCTGGTACAGCTCAACAAACTGACTTCCGAAGAAGCCCGGCAGAAATTCAAATCCATACCCGAAGATGCCGTGTGCAAAGTCATGCACAACCGCCTTGGCCAGTGGATGATCGCCAACTGGAGTTTTTACGAAGGCTCTCGCCTGTCCAATTACCTGCGCAGCGCCGGCGTGACTTATCCCGACGACATGGCCGATTTTCTGATTCTCGCCTATCACCGGCACCTGAATGGCCACGCGGTGACGATCAAGGAACTGGCCGTTTATTTCCGGGAAAAACGCAAAAAAGAGTGGGAACAACGCCAACAGCAGGGCGATGTGCTCAAGGAGGAAGTCCGCAAACGCCCGCGGCCTGAAGGCGCCGACACATCGTCCCGAGCGCCCGCAAAACCGGCACCGCCGCCAGTAAAATCAACACCGAAAGGCGCTGCCGACAAGCAATAAGTTGTTTGTTTGGAAATCCGTTTACTTTTGCGGCCAATTATGGGAAAAAAACTCCTCATCGTAGAGTCGCCGGCAAAAGCCAAAACCATCGAAAAATACCTCGGCAGCGACTTCGCCGTCAAATCCTCCTACGGACACATCCGCGACCTTGAAAAAGGCAATGACCTCGGCGTGGACGTAGCCAATGATTACAAACCCAACTACGTCATTCCGCCCGACAAGTTCAAGACCGTCAAGGAATTGAAAGACGCCGCCGCGCGCGCCGACGAGGTCTGGCTCGCCACGGACGAAGACCGAGAAGGAGAAGCCATTTCCTGGCACTTGTGCGAAGTGCTTGGCCTCGACGCCCACAGTGCCAAGCGCATTGTTTTTCACGAAATTACCAAACCGGCTATCCAGAATGCGGTGAAAAACCCGAGGAATCTGGACCTGAACCTCGTGAACGCCCAGCAGGCGCGTCGGGTGCTCGACCGCCTCGTGGGCTGGGAATTGTCCGGATTGTTGTGGAAAAAAATCAAAAGCCAACTTTCCGCCGGGCGCGTGCAGTCGGTTGCCGTGAAACTGATCGTTGAGCGCGAACGCGATATCCAGCGCTTCGAGTCGGCGCCGTACTTTCGCATCACAGCCGATTTTCTGGCGCCCAATGCCCAGGGTAAACCCGTCAGTTTCCGTGCCGAAAGCCCCGAGCGTTTTGACAACGCCGCCGGCGCTGAAGCCTTTTTGCAAAAATGCCTCGGCGCAGCCTACGCCGTTCAGGCTGTGGACGTGCGCCCCACCAAGCGCCGTCCTGCTCCGCCGTTTACCACCTCCACCCTCCAACAGGAGGCCAGCCGCAAACTCGGTTACTCGGTGAACCGCACCATGTCCATTGCACAAGGGCTGTACGAACAGGGTTTCATCACCTATATGCGTACCGACTCCACCAACCTCAGCGAACTGGCCCTGCAAGCCATCAGCGACGAGGTGGGCAAACAATATGGCGCCCGCTACCAGCAGACCCGCCGCTACAAAACCAAAAACGACTCCGCGCAGGAAGCGCACGAGGCTATTCGCCCGACCTACGTGGAAAATGCCACCGCCGGCGGCACACGCGACGAGCAGCGGCTGTACGAACTCATCTGGAAACGCACCATGGCCTCCCAAATGGCCGATGCCGAACTGGAAAAAACCACTGTGGACATTGGTATCAGCACTCAGCCGGCTGCCAAACTCGTGGCAGAAGGCGAAGTGCTCAAGTTCGACGGCTTCCTGAAAGTGTACATGGAAAGCACCGACGACGACGACGAGGAAACGCAGGGTATTCTGCCGCCGCTGAAAATCGGTCAGAAACTCGACCTCGACAACCTGACCGCCACCGAGAAATTTACCCGCCCGCCAGCCCGGTACTCCGAGGCGGCTTTGGTGAAAAAACTCGAAGAACTGGGCATCGGGCGACCTTCCACCTACGCACCAACAATTACCAAAATCATGGAGGCTAACCGCGGCTATGTGGTGAAAGAAAGCCGCCCCGGTGAACAACGCCAGTACCAGATCCTGACGCTGAAAAACAATGCGATAAGCAAATCAACCGGCAAGGAAATGGTGGGTGCCACGAAAAACCTGCTGTATCCCACCGATATGGGCATGATCGTCAGCGACTTTTTGGATTCGTATTTCAAAAAAGTCATGGATTACGGTTTCACGGCCAAAATCGAACAGCAGTTCGACGACATCGCCGAGGGCAAAATAGACTGGGCCAAAACGATTGACGCGTTTTACAAGCCTTTCCATCAGGATGTGGAAAAAACCCTGACCGAAGCAGGTCGCGCCAGCGGCGAACGTATTCTCGGAAAAGACCCCGAATCCGGTCGCACGATTCTGGTGCGCATGAGCAGCCTCGGCAAACCGGTGGTGCAAATCGGAACCGGGGAAGAACTCGGCAAAAAAGAAAAGCCGAAATACGCCAACCTCAAGCCCGGCGCCACACTCGAAACGGTGACGCTGGAGGATGCGCTCGGGAGTTTTGCCTTACCCCGCACCTTAGGCGAGTACGACGGCCAGGAGGTATCGGTTGGCGCCGGACGCTTTGGCCCATATGTGAAATTCGGCGAGTTGTTCGTGTCCATTCCGAAAAGCGAAGACCCTTTTGAAATTACCCTCGAGCGCGCCGCCGAACTGATACGCGGCAAGCAGGAGGCCGAGCGCCCGCTGGGACAATACGAGGGCCAGCCGATCACCAAGGGGAAAGGTCGCTTCGGCCCTTTCCTGAAATGGACCGACCTGTACGTGAATGTGCCGCCGCGGGTCAATTTCGACACCATCACAGAAAAACAGGCCATCGAACTAATCGAGTCAAAAATTGAAAAAGAAGCCAACCGCTACATCCAGCATTGGCCCGAAGAGAAGATCAGCATCGAAAACGGACGCTGGGGGCCGTTCATTCGGTTTGGCAAAAAGCCCATCAACCTTCCTAAAGTGGACGGCGCCCGCATGACTACCGATCAGGTGCGCACCATGACCCTCGCCGATGTGAAAGCGATCATCGAAAAGGAAATGCCCGGCGTTTTTGCCCCGAAAAAAGGAAAAAAAGCCTGACCTGATGGACATCCGAAAATACACCGTATCGCCCGGCAGCCTGAAAAATCTGCAACTGCGTACCGAAACACTGGCGCCTCCCGCTGCAGGGGAAGTACAAGTGTCGGTCAAGGCAGTCGGCCTCAACTTTGCCGACGTGTTTGCCATCTGGGGCCTTTACAAAGCAGCGCCGAAGGAAACGTTTACGCCGGGGCTGGAATACGCCGGCGTGGTCGAGCGGGTAGGGGAGGGGGTGACAAAGTTTCGCCCCGGCGACCGGGTCATGGGCATCACCCGCTTCGGGGGCTATACCACCGGCATCAATATTCATGAGAATTATGTGGTGCCGATTCCGCCCGACTGGAGTTTTGCTACCGGGGCGGCCTATTTGGTGCAATCGCTGACCGCCTACTACGGGTTGTTCAACCTTGGCGCACTCGAACCACGTCAGAATGTGCTGATTCACAGCATTGCCGGCGGCGTAGGCTTGCAGGCATTGAAAATAGCCAAAGCGACCGATTGTTTTGTCGTGGGCACTGTCGGCGATGCTGCCAAAGTGGAACTGGCGCGTGCCAACGGCTGCGACCGCGTGCTGGTGCGGGGAAATAATTTTGAACAGGAATTGCGCGATGCCCTGGGCGACCGGCCCTTGCACCTCGTGTTCGACACGGTCGGCGGGCGTTATTTCAGCATTCCCTGGCGGATGCTGGCGCCGATGGGCAGACTCATCGTGGTCGGTTCTTCGCGCTACGCGAGCGTAGGCAACCGCCCGAATATCCTGCACATGCTCCGGCACTTTCTGACCCGCCCCAAGATAGATCCACAAAGTCTGCCCGAACTAAACCGGGGGCTGTTCGGCTTTAACCTGATCTACCTGTACAACCGGATTGACCTGATGCCGCCCATGCTGCGCCACCTGGAAACCATGCAACTCGCAGCGCCACACGTGGGGCATGTGTTCCCGTTTGAGCAAATGCGGGAAGCCATGTTGTTGTTCCAGAGTGGAAAAACGAAGGGGAAAGTTGTGCTGGAGGTTTGATCCCGCAGTGATTTGTAAGTGTCACAGAGGTTCACGGAGTTTAGAAGGACACAGAGTTTTATTGCCGAATAAGAGTGGGCAGATTCCTTCGGAATGACAAAAATCTCTGTGAGCCTCCGTATCCTCCGTGAGCCTCTGTGACACATTTATCAGCGGCGCATACCCGGCAAACCCGGCGGCATACCCATCTTGCCCATGCCGCCGCCGCCCTTCGACATCTGGTGCATGAACTTGCGCATGTCGTTGAAATTCTTCACAAACAGATTGATCTGGTCGAGCGACTGGCCGCAACCGCGTGCGATACGTTTTTTCCGGCTCAGGCTGAGCAAATCGGGGTCCTGGCGCTCGGCGGGCGTCATGCTCTGGATGATGGCTTCCACGCGCAGGATGGCTTTGTCGTCAATATTGATGTCCTTGATGGCTTTGCCCATGCCAGGAATCATGCCGAGCAAACTCTTCAGATCGCCCATTTTTTTGATCTGGTGCATTTGGCCGAGGAAGTCGTTGAAGTCGAATTTGTTCTGCCGGATGCGTTTTTCCACGCGTTTGGCTTCCTCTTCGTCCATTTCCATCTGCGCCTTTTCCACGAGCGACACGATGTCGCCCATGCCGAGAATGCGCTGGGCCATGCGGTCGGGGTAGAACACATCGAGCGCGTCGAGTTTTTCGCCAAGGGATACAAACTTGACGGGTTTGCCCACGGTGTATTTGATGGAAAGGGCAGCACCGCCACGGGTATCGCCGTCGAGTTTGGTGAGCACCACACCGTCGTAGTTGATGCGCTGGTTGAACGCCTCGGCGGTGTTCACGGCGTCCTGACCGGTCATGGAGTCCACCACGAAAAGTGTCTCGGTGGGGCTGATAGCCGACTTGATGGCCTCCACTTCGGCCATCATCGCTTCATCCACCGCCAGGCGACCAGCGGTGTCCACGATGACCACATGGTGGCTGTTGGCCTTTGCAAACTTGATCGCGTTTTGGGCAATTTCAACCGGGTTTTTGTTTTCTTCTTCTTTGTAAACGGCCACGTTGATGCCGGCGCCGAGCACACCCAACTGGTCAATGGCCGCCGGGCGGTACACGTCGCAGGCCACGAGCAGCGGGTTCAGTTTGCGGTTTTCTTTCAAGTAGCGCGCCAGTTTGCCGCAAAAGGTGGTTTTGCCGCTACCTTGCAAGCCGGCTACCAGCACCACACCCGGGTTGCCTTTCACATTGATGCCGACGGACTGACCGCCCATGAGTTCGGTCAGTTCGTCCATGACGATTTTGACCATCAGTTGGCCGGGGTTCACGTTGCGCAGCACATTTTCCGTGCCGAGCGCTTTGTCTTTCACCCGGTCGGTAAAATCCTTGGCGATCTTGTAGTTCACGTCGGCCGACACTAATGCGCGGCGTATTTCCTTGATGCTTTCCGCTACATTCAGTTCGGTAATCCGGTTGCTTCCTTTGAGTACTTTAAACGCGGATTCGAGGCGGTCGCTTAAACTGTCGAACATGTCTTGTGATTTTCGAAGTACGATTTTGGATGTACGATTTCGGAGCGCAAAGGTAGGTCGCCGGCTTTAAGTCAGATAATTTTTGGACAGTCTGCGGGAGGTCTTTTTTTCCGAAAGCCGGCGTTTGGCATCTTTTCGGGCGGCCACTACGCTTGCAGGAACAGCGGTATGCTTGCGCTTTTTGGGTTGAATCAATGCCGTCTGGACTAACCGAACGAGTTTCTGAACGGCCATCGTTTTGTTGGCCAACTGGGAGCGCTTGGTCTGGTTTGTCACACAAAGCAGACCGTCGGCAGAGATTTTTCCGGCTAACTTTTGGGCAATCAGGCTTTTTTCGTCTGCAGTCAGGGCTTTTGATTCGGCGACATGCAGGCAGGCTTCCACTTTGGTTTCCACCTTGTTGACGTTTTGCCCGCCCTTACCGCCGGAGCGCGCCGTGCGGTAGGTGAATTCCTGGATCAAAAGGTCGGTTTGCATAGATGTAATCTTTTTGGGCTGGAGATTATGGTATTTAAAAGTAAAAACCCCCGCCGGATTTGCCGGCGAGGGTTCAACATGTTATCACTTCAAACGTCGGGCCGGCAATTAAGCCAGTTTGACATTTACTGCGTTCATGCCTTTTTTGCCACGCTGGGTGTCAAACGTGACGGTGTCGCCTTCGCGAATGTCGTCAATAAGACCGCTAACGTGAACGAAGATTTCTTCGCTGGTGCTGGAATCAACAATAAAACCAAAACCTTTGGTATTATTGAAGAACTTTACTGTTCCACTGTGCATTGGTAAAAATACTTTTAAAATGATGTTCGGCAATATGCCGTCGCAAAGGTGCACAAAAATAATTGATAATGCCCGATTTTTTTTTGAGAGGATAAAATCTCGCATGCTTGTAAAAAGTAAAAACCCCCGCCGGACTTGCCGGCGGGGGTTCCAACATGGTATCACTTCAAACGTCGGACAGGCAATCAAGCCAATTTGACGTTTACTGCGTTCATGCCTTTTTTGCCACGTTGGGAGTCGTACGTGACGGTGTCACCCTCACGGATGCTGTCTACAAGACCGCTTACGTGAACGAAGATTTCTTCGCCGGTGCTGGAATCAACGATGAAACCGTAGCCTTTGGTTTCGTTGAAAAACTTTACTGTTCCAGTGTGCATTGGTAATAAAAATTTAAAAAATGATGCCGGCAATGTGCCAGTGCAAAGTTGCAGATATTTTCAATTGCCGTTCGGATTTTTTTAATCCTGTCCAATAGCCCTGCAAAGACGGTGGAAAACCGATATTTGCGCCCGCATTTTTTTAGAAAAAAGCCTCCGGGCCGCTTGAGTGAATCTAACTTTAAACATGGAATTGTCTACCCGCTACACCCCTTCCGAAGTCGAATCCCGCTGGTACGAACACTGGGAAAAATCCGGTTATTTCCACTCCACACCCGATGGTCGTGAGCCGTTCAGCATCGTCATCCCGCCACCCAACGTAACCGGAGTGCTGCACATGGGACACATGTTGAACAACACCATTCAGGATATTCTCATCCGCAAGGCCCGCCTCGACGGAAAGAACGCCTGCTGGGTACCGGGCACCGACCACGCCTCCATAGCAACCGAAGCCAAGGTGGTGCGCTGGCTGCGCGAAGAAAAAAAACTGCGCAAAGCCGACCTGACCCGCGAGCAGTTCATAGAGTACGCCTACCAGTGGAAAGACAAATACGGTGGCATTATCCTGCAACAATTGCGCCGCCTCGGCGCCTCTTGCGACTGGGAACGCACGGCGTTCACCATGGACAAAGGGTACTACGAAGACTGCATTCGCATGTTTGTGGATTTGTACAAAAAGGGCAAACTGTACCGGGGGCAGCGGATGGTCAACTGGGACCCGGAAGCCAAAACAGTACTGTCGAACGAAGAGGTGCTGTACAACGAGGAACAAGCGCAACTTTTTCACATCAAATACCTCCTGGAAGGCTCCGATACGGAAGGTATTACCATCGCTACCCAGCGCCCGGAAACTATTTTTGCCGATGTGGCCGTGGCCGTCAATCCGAACGACAAACGCTACAAACATCTCGTGGGCAAAAACGTCCGCATTCCGCTCATTGACCGGCTCATACCAGTAATCGCGGACGATTATGTGGACATCGAATTTGGTACCGGTGCCCTGAAAATCACTCCGGCCCACGACCCGAACGACTACGAAATCGGACTGCGCTACAACCTCGCTGTTATTGATACCCTCGACGACGACGGACGCCTGAATGACCTTTGCGCCTACAAACCCCTTGTCGGACTCGATCGTTTCGAGGCGCGCAAGCGCATGAAACCGCTGCTGGAGGAAAGCGGCAATCTGGTAAAACTGGAGGACTACATTACTAAAATCGGCCGTTCCGAACGCACCAACTCAGTGGTGGAGCCCAAACTTTCGCTCCAGTGGTTTGTCCGCATGAGCGACCTCGGTGCGCCCGCTCTGAAAGCCGTGCTGGACCGTGAAGTACAGTTTTACCCCGATAATTTTCAAAATTTGTACCGCAACTGGATGGAAAACCTCCGCGACTGGTGTATTTCCCGCCAGTTGTGGTGGGGCCAGCGCATTCCGGCCTGGTACTTGAAATCGGAGGGACTGAACAAGGAAACCCACATTTTTGTGGCTCAGACGGCGGAAGAAGCGCTCGAAAAAGCCCGGAAAGCAACCGGAAACTCCAGCCTCAGCCTGGGTGACCTGCGTCAGGACGAGGACGTGCTCGACACCTGGGCTTCCTCTTGGCTCTGGCCGATCAGCGTGTTCGACGGGTTCCGGCAACCTCAAGGTGAAGTGGCGTACTACTACCCGACAGCGGTACTGGTTACCGGCTGGGACATTATTTTCTTCTGGGTGGCGCGCATGATCATGGCAGGCTACGAATATCGCGGTGAGCGGCCGTTCAAAGCCGTATACTTCACCGGCATGGTTCGCGACAAACAGCGCCGGAAAATGTCCAAATCCCTCGGCAATTCGCCCGATGCGCTTAAATTGCTGGACGATTACGGTGCCGACGGCGTGCGATATGGCCTCATGTCGAGTGCTGCCGCCGGCAACGATATCCTGTTTGATGAAAAACTGTGCGAGAACGGACGGAATTTCTGCAACAAACTCTGGAACGCCTTGCGTCTTGTGAAAGGCTGGCAGGTGGCCGAAAGTGCCGAAAACGAGGCCGAAGCCCGGAAAAATGCCCTTGCTGTCCGTTGGATGCGCGAAAAATTCAGTCAGGTGCTGACAGATGTGGAAGCCCATTTTGCCGCCTTCCGCCTCAGCGAGGCCTTGCTTGCGCTGTACGGTTTCATCTGGGACGACTTTTGCTCCTGGTACCTCGAGATGATCAAACCCGGGTATGAAAAACCGATTGACCGGATAACTTACGAGGCTACGCTCGATCTGTATGCCGACCTGATGGTGACCTTGCACCCGTTCATGCCGTTCATTACCGAAGAAATCTGGCAACAGTTGCGCGAACGCGAGCCGGGGCAGGACTGCATGATGCAAACGTATCCGAAGGCTGGAAATGCCGATGAAGCGCTGATCCGGCAGGTAGAATCGGCCAAAGACGTGATCACCAAAGTGCGCGAACTGCGCAATCAGAACCAGATCAAGCCACGCGAAGCGCTTTCCGTCACGGTTCAAAACAGCGAATCTGCCCGGGCGCTTTTTGTCCGCGAAGGCTTGCGGGAAATGGTGGTGAAACTTGCCGTGCTTTCGGAGTTTGAGATAAGCGACGACGAACCGGCCAATAGCAAGTCGTTCATTTCCGCTACGGAAAAATACTACGTGGTGATCAATCAGGAAATTGACGTAGAAGCCGAACGTGCAAAAATTCAGCAGGAACTGGAATACCAGCAAGGCTTTCTGAAATCCATTGAAGCCAAACTCTCGAACGAGCGTTTTGTGGCCGGCGCGCCGGCTGCGGTGGTGGAAAATGAACGTAAAAAGCAGGCGGACGCGCTGGCACGAATCGGAATTTTGGAGGAGTCGCTGGCGCGATTAATTCACCACTAAGCACACTAAGAGCACTAAGGTCTCACTAAGAATCGAGAGGGTATATACTTATCTTAAACTATCAGGGCGTCCAAAGGGCCTGTTGCTAAATTTCAACTGTGAGCAAATTACACGCGATGGCCTGGTTCCACTCGTCACGGAGGCTTTTTCGGCATTGCCTAAGTGTTAGTGTCGCTTTAGTGTTTTTTTGTGCGTTTAGTGGTGAAAACAACCTGCAAGAGGGCATCCGGTTTCAATTCAAAAACCAGGCCTTGACGCTTGTACATCCTTTGCGAATGGACAAGCGCTCGTCTGCCGGCCGTTATGTGTTGACGAATGCCATCATGGACACGATGAGCAATTGGTACAGCCCGTCGC
>CAYMQY010000007.1:0-49730 GCA_964392655.1 uncultured Saprospiraceae bacterium | reverse complement strand
CAAAATAAGCAAGGATAATTTGCTGAATAATGCCTTTCGAATGGAGTCCATCAACATGGATATCTCTGCTTTCTCTCAGATAATTAGCCTTAAAGTCAAGGTGATTAGGGGCTCTACACAAATTTACTCTCGAGAAATTAATGGCTATAATCGAGAGTCCGCAAGGCAATTGACAACTGATTTGAAAGACATTTCATCTGGAGATGTCGTCGTTTTGGAAAAAATAGTTCATAAATATTTTGAGGGACTAAATGTAGTAATTGATTCAATCGAGTTGAATATTGAATAAATATAAGGAAACCAATGCTTTGTGTCAAAAAATCACAATGTCCATTAAGTTATCATCTCCAAAAACTGCCTACCCTCACCCATACTTCTTCCCCTCATACATCTCAAACTTCTGAAAATAACACTCCAACGGCCCGTTGTACAGCGTAATCTTCCGCGAGGGCCGCAGCCCGAAGGTTTTCCAGGCGTCCATGTTGGATGAAATGAGCCAGGCCGTCCAGCCGGGCCAGTGCTGTTTGAGCCGGTCGCCGATGCTTTGGTAAAACGCCTCGATTTCCTGCACCTTGATGCGCTCGTCGTAGGGCGGATTGGTGACGAGGATGCCCGGCGTTTCCGGCGGATCCAATTTTTCGAAAGGTATTTTTTCCACCTTGACTACACTTTCCAGACCCGCAGAAAGCAGGTTGATGGCCGTGGAGTTGCGGGCGCGTACTTCTTTATCGGAAGCCAGGATGGGAAACGCCGGCTGCCGGATGCGGGCGTCGGCCTCGGATTTCACTTCTTCCCAGAGTTTTTTGTTGAAGCCTTTCCATTTGAAAAAGCCGAACGACTCGCGCTTGTGCTGGGGCGGCATATTCATGGCGATCATAGCCGCCTCAATGGGCAGGGTGCCGCTGCCGCACATGGGATCCACAAAGGTGCTGTTGCCGTCCCATTCGGCGAGCAGGATCATGCCGGCGGCCAGCACCTCGCTCAGGGGCGCCTCGGCTACGTCGCGCCGGTAGCCGCGCTTGTGCAGGCTGTCGCCGCTGGAATCAAGCAGGAGGGTACATTCCGAGCCGTTGATGCGGGTGTGAATGCGGAGCGTGGGGGCGTCCAGATTCACACTCGGGCGGCGGTCGTAGCGGTCGCGGAACTGATCCACGATCGCGTCTTTCGTGAGCAGGGCGGCGTACTGGGAGTGCTTGAAATAATCCCCGGCCACCATCGCTTCCACGGCCAGCGTATCGGACACGTCCATGTATTTGCTCCAGTCGGTTTCGCGTACCGCCTGGTAGTAGGCCTTTTCATTGGACGCCTTGAACGTGCGCAGGGGCACCAGCACGCGCATGGCTGTCCGCAATTCGTAGTTGGCGCGGTACAGCAGCCGTTGGTCGCCGGTACAGGATACGGCGCGTTTGAGCGGCATAATGTCCGTAGCGCCGAGAGCGGCCAGTTCGGCAGCCAGGATATGTTCGAGGCCCTGGAGGGTTTTAATGATGATGGTTCTGGTCATATCCGGCGGCTTGTCGGGGGTTAGGGTTCAGAGTTTTCCGGAGGAAATTTTTTGTTCGAGCGCCGGCGACGGAGCGATTTTAGCGGCCTTTTGCCAGTATTCTGTTGCCTTTTCGCGCTCGCCGGTCTGGAACAGGGCATCACCGAGGTGTTCGAGAATGCCGGGGTGCTTGTCGCCGCCACGGGTGAGGGCATGCTCGTATCGCGCTTTGGCCGCAGCAGGGTCTTTCTTGCGCAAATGGGCCAGGCCGATCTGATCTACGATGCTCAAGTACAGCAAGGAATTTTTGCCGGTCATAATCGTAGCCTGTTCGAGATGAATAAGCGCTACGTCGGGCTTCCCTTTTTCGATGGCGGCGAGGCCGTAGTAGTAGTAGGCGGCAGCCTGATTGGGGAAATCGTCTATGGCCTTTTCGGCGAGCACGAGCATGTCGTCGTAGTTGCGCTGTTCGGCCAGAATGGAAAGGGCGTTTTCCCAAACGGAGAAAACAGTCGGGCTGAGTTTGATGCAGGTGCGATACCGGGTCAGCGCTTCCGGTAGGTGGTTGGAAAGGTAATGCAGGTCGCCCGACAGGCTCCAGGCTTTGGCGTCGTTGGGGTGAGCAATTTCCACCAGCACGCCAAGGTCGAGCAGTGCCTGTACGGCTTCGGGCGTCATGTCGCCTTTGCGCAGTTTTTCAAGCCAGGGCATCATCTCTTTGACTTTTCCGTCGAGGGAAAGGTTGGGGTCCTTAAAATACGGTTTGAGTGTGGTCAGCACGGCCAGATCGGAACCGGATTTTTCCAGCACGGCAATTTTGGCGATCTCGTCGTAGGGGTCGCGGCGGAGAATATCTTCGTACACCTTGCGGGCAGCCGCATTGTCGCCCACAGATTCGTACAGTTGTGCGACTCGGTGGCGGTATGCGAGGTTTTTGGGGTAGGTATTGGCTAATTTTTCCAGTTCGGCGGCGGCTTTTTTGTAGTCGCCCATACCAAGATAAATGATGTGTTTCTGGTCGGCGGTGCGTTCGCTCACACCGGACAGTTTTTCCAACTGATCCAGGGCTTTCAGGCCGCCTTTGGGGTCGCCGGCGAGTACGGACAGGTAGGCCAGGCGTTCGAGAAAGGCGCCGTCCTGCGGGAATTTTTTGGTCAGTTCGAGATAGATGCCGGCGGCGTCTTTCGCCTGGCCTACCTTTTCAAACAGGTCGGCCTGAAAGATGCGGAACCACTGGTTTTCAGGGTCTTTGGCTACGGCCTTCGCTGAGGCGTCCATGGCGCCGATGTTGTCCTTGAGCGCTTCGTATGTGCGAGCCAGCCCGTACCAGGCGGCGGCATTGTCGCTGTTCTCGTTCAGGAATTTTTTGTAATAATCAACCGCCTTCTCGTAGTGCTCCAGCACACGTTCGCGTTCGGCTTCGATGAACATGCTTTGGCGGTTTACCTCCTCCTCGGGTACTATTTTGGCTTGCCCGTCGAGGGTGTTTTGGGCAAAAACCGGCGCTGCAAACAGGCAGGACAAGACAATCAGTGCTTTGAGTTTATTTGTCATAGTCATCTTTTTGAAAAATGCGAGAAGTCCCCGAGGTTTAGTTCGTCTTTGGATCCGATAAACTTGCTGACGTTTCCAACCATCGAGTTTTCGAGCACGGCATTTTTGATCTGCGATTTGTTCTGGATAATGCTGTTCGTGATAACAGTATTTTCCACAGTGGAGTTGTGTCCTACGCTGACGTAAGGCCCAACAACGGCGTTGCGCACCACGGCATTGTCGCCGATAAAACACGGCGGGATGATGACGCTGTTTTCGATGGTGGCTTTGGGCGACACTAATCCCGAATCGCGGTGAAACTCAAGCATACGCTCGTTGGAAAACAGGATCGCTTCCTTGTTCCCGCAGTCGAGCCACTCTTCGATTTCGCCGGTACGAAAACGCAGACCGTTGTTTTTCAGGTGTTCGAGTGCCGTGGTGAGTTGGTATTCGTTTTTTTCCTTGATCTCGTTGGTGATGATGTGGTGCAGGGCTGCGCGCAGTTTTTCGCCTTCACGGAAATAGTAGATGCCGACGATGGCCAGGTCGGACACAAACACGGCGGGTTTTTCGACCAATTCGGTGATGTAACCCTCATTGTCGAGACGCACTACCCCGAACGACGAGGGGTCTTTCACTTTTTGCACCCAAATGACGCCGTCGGAGTTGGTGTCGAAGGAAAAATCGGCCTTGAACAACGTGTCGGCGAAGGCGATCATGCACGATCCGACCATACTTTCCCAGGCGCAATAGATGGCGTGGCCCACGCCGAGGGCTTTTTCCTGGTGATAAATCCGGCCTTTCGCGCCCAAACCTTCAGCAATGGAGATCAGTTCACGTTCGATTTCAACGCCGAAATCGCCAACTATAAACGCGATTTCGGCTATCGGGCCGCCCACTGACGCCGCAAGGTCTTCCACCAGGCGCTGAATGATGGGCTTGCCCGCCACCGGTATGAGCGGCTTCGGCACGGTGAGGGTATGCGGTCGCAGGCGTGTTCCCTTGCCTGCCATAGGGATTATTATATTCATCATTCATCATTTATCATGCATCATTTCACTCCGGTGCTTCCGAATCCGCCGCTGCTGCGGTCGGTTTCTTCAAGGGTTTCCACTTCTTTCCAGGAGATTTGTTCGTATCGGGCGATGATCATTTGCGCGATGCGTTCGCCGGGTTCGATGGTTTGCGGTTCGTTGGAGAGGTTGACGACGATACACTTGATTTCGCCGCGGTAGTCGCTGTCTATGGTGCCGGGGGAGTTAAGCATGGTGAGACCGCGTTTGAAGGCCAGACCACTTCGGGCGCGGATTTGCGCTTCGTAGCCGTGCGGCAGTTCGATGTGCAGGCCGGTCGGCACCAGTGTACGTTCCAGCGGACCGAGGGTGATCGGCTCCGGGATGTAAGCGCGGAGGTCCATGCCGGCGCTGCCGGAGGTTTCGTATTTGGGCAAGGGATTGCCGGATCGGTTGATAATGCGGACGGTCAAGGTTTTATTTTTTGCGGCAAAAGTAGGCGATTAAAAACAATCCTCGCTTGTACGTTCCGCGCCGTAACTTTCGGCCATGAATCGCATACCAGGGCTGTTGGTGCGGCAAGTTCTGCTGCTGCTGCTCATTTTCGCGTTGGGTTGGGTGCTGTTTTTCACCCTGCACCCATACTTGCCTGCGTTGTTGGGAGCCTACACACTGTATGTGTTGCTGCGTCCGGCGATGAACCACTTGAGCGTGACCAAAAAATGGAACAAGATATTGGTCGCCTTGCTGCTAATTCTGCTCGCAGTGGTGGTGATCTGGGTGCCGGTCTATTTTTTGGTACAATTGGTGCAAGGGCGGGTGATCGCCGCCTTGCAACACTCTCCGGAATTCCTTGGCAGCATGGAAGAGTTGGTTGGCCGGCTCGAGAAACAGTATCAGATCAAACTTTTGACGGCTGACACCGTGAAGGACGTGGCCAACTGGACCGGCACCCAGTTGCGCGCCCTGATTTCGGCCACGCTCGAAGGGCTAATGACCACCATACTGGCCGGGTTCATCCTGTTTTTCATGCTGGTAAACGGCCCGCAAATGGAAACCTTCTTTTTCAACTGGCTGCCGTTTCGCCATGCGAATGTGGCCGATTTCAAACACCAGTTGAACACCCTCGTGTTTACCAATGCAGTGGGCATACCACTCATGGGGATCATGCAGGGCTTGTCCGGCTTGCCGGTGTACTGGATGCTCGGCGTGCCGGACGTATGGCTGTGGTTTGCCATTACCTGCATTTCCGGCATGTTGCCTATTGTCGGGGTGGCGCTGGCCTACATTCCCATGACTATCCTCATGGTGGCCAACGGTATGCCCTGGAATGGTCTGGCGCTGTTTCTGTACGGGTTCATTGTGATCGGCTCCGTGGACAACCTCGGGCGTATGTGGCTGCAAAAAAAACTCGGCGATACGCACCCGCTCATCACCCTGTTCGGCGTGATTGCGGGACTCAAATTGTTTGGTTTTATCGGTTTCATATTCGGGCCAATCCTGATCGCGCTCTTTTTATTGATAATCCGGATTTATATCCGCGAATTCGGGCATGAAGCGCATGGGGCGAGTTGAAGGGGGTAGTGTTTTAGTGTTTAATCCATCATTTATCCGGAGATTTCTCCCAAACCTTTGTATATCCCTCAACATGAGAATCCTTTCGACATTTTTTTTCATCCTGCCGACTATAATCGCCCAAGCCCAATTGACTGCTGCCTGCGACCTGAATTTAGGCCCCAATCCCGTCGTGTGCAACAACGCGGTTTTTACCCTGAACCCCCACCCTACCCCAGGCGACTACCTGTGGTCGGGATCGGGCAGTAGCGGGTTGAGTTGTATCGACTGCCCCTCGCCCGAGGTGTCGGGACTGACCACCGGCGTGTACACCATCATCGCCACTGTGACAACGCCGGACTGTACTGCAAGCGACACGCTCGTGATTACGGTCATCAACGGTCAGGCCCCGCAGTATTTAATCAGTGCCGACCGCGAAATATGCCTTGGCGACAGCGTACACCTCGGCGGGCCGCCCGCAGCGGGTACGTTTCACAACTGGTTTTCCGTGCCCATGGGGTTCAGCAGTTTTGAGTCCAATCCCTCGGATGTGCCGACAACTGCCACCACGTATTACCTTTCGGTATCCAGCAGTACGTGCCCGATTCCCATGCTGGACAGTGTAACCATCACCCCGATTACCCTTGATCTACAACTCACGCCTGCCGATACGGTGAAAATCTGCCGCGGGCGCTCCCGAACACTTCAGGCCACGGTGACACCGTCCGGACAAGCGCTCACGTGGTCGGCGGGGCTGCAAGTTGCCCCAGGCGGCACGTCGGCAGTCGCTACGCCTACCGAAAGCACACTTTATTCCGTTTCGGCGAGCATAGGCGGCTGTACCCGTACCCGGCAAGTGTATTTTGCCGTGGACAGCCTGCCGGCAGACCTGAAACTGCGCCCCGGAGATACCACCATTTGCCAAGGCGACATCTTGTTGCTGTGGTCACCTGATTTCGATACAACCCGATACCCCGGCATTTCCTTCAAATGGACACGTACCCCGCAAACCGCCTTGCTGACGCCTGACAGCCTGCAAAACCTGCTCGTGCAGCCGAATATGCTTACGATTTACCGCCGTGTCACGCGCTTCGGTGTATGCGGCGACACGGCGTCGGTGATAGTGCAGGTAACCCCAACGGCACAACTAACGGCGTCCCCCGACTCGGTTTCGTTGTGCCCGGGCGACAGCGTCAAGGTCAAACTGACGTACACATCAGGCGTTACCAATCTGATGTGGACGCCCCCGACCGGCGTTTCCTGCACCACTTGTGACAGCGCGTTTGTTCGACCGGCGGTGTCCACGACGTACGCAGTTTCCGGGAAATTTCAGAATTGCCCTGTGCGCGACACGGTAATTGTCAATCTGAAACCTCTTGCGCCGCTACATTTCCCCGACAAACGAATCATTTGCCTTGGCGACACCGTGCGGCTGAACGATGTGTTCGATCCCGCAGCCAAATACACCTGGACTTCCACGCACCCGGGTTTCGGGACCGATACCCTGCCCAATCCGCTGTTCAGACCCACCCAAACGGCGACCTATTTTGTCTCGTCAAACAACGGCTGCGCGGGTCTGGATTCGGTGCGCATCGAGGTGCAAACCGCGACGCTCACAGCCAGCAAGGACACCACCATTTGCAAAAACCAGTCGGCGGTGCTCACCGCCATGACCAGCATACCGGGTTCCAGTTTCCAGTGGACCGACGCCCAAACCGGGTTGCCGGTGAGTACGGCGCGTGTGATAAGCGTCATGCCCGGGCAGACCTCACAGTACATCGCCCAATTCACTTACGGCGACGGCTGCAGACTCGCAGACACCGTGACGATGACGGTATCCGGCGAAGCACCCATGTTGATTTTTCCGAACGATTTGCAATTATGTCCAGGTGAAAAAATCACCCTGAATCTCGGTCCCGAACTTCCGGGGTCGGAGTACACGTGGACGGCAAGTCCGGCAGATACCACCTTGATCTTCGACGAGGCCAACCCGGAAGTTTCGCCCGGCAGGAACACGACCTACATCTTGACGGCCAAATTGGGCAATTGCACCGTCACCGATACTCTGGACATAGTGGCATATTCGGCGACGCTCACAACTTCAAACGATACGATCGTTTGTGCGGAAAGCATGGTCATGCTCAGCGCGCTGGGCAGCGATCCCGCCGGAAGATACACCTGGAGCACCGGCGAATCCGGCCCCGGTATCAGTAAATCGCCAGCCAATGACAGCAGTTTTATCGTGACCTACACCTACGGCGATACCTGCACCCTGCGCGACACCGTGTTTGTGGACGTGGTACCTACGTATACCCTGAGCATCAGCAGCCAGCCCGACACCAATGCGTTGGATGTGGGCCTGCCGGTGACGCTTTTTGCCGTGGTGTCGCCGCCGCAAGACCTGAGCAAGTTCATGTTCGTATGGCAGGAAACCACGGTTGATACCAAGACGCTGCCCTTCACGTCGGAGTCCATCGAGTTGGTGCCGGCGTCCAATGACACCGCCGGATCGGTGGTACGGTACACAATCACGGCCAAATCATCTGAAGGTTGTGTAAAAATTGCGGAGAAAACCTTTGCGCTGATTTTCCCGAAAGTGGCCTTCCCGAATGCGTTCACCCCCGACGGCGACGGCACCAATGATAAATTCGGGATGATCCTCTTTGAAGGCAAGGGGTACATCGAACGTATGGAAATTTTCAACCGCTGGGGCGGACTGGTTTTTGAAAGTACCGACCCGAACGCCGCCTGGGACGGCACCTCGAAGGGCGAACCCGTGCCTTCCGACGTATACGTGTACCGCGTGGTGTGGCGTCGCGGCGACGGGGCCTTGCAGCCCCTGCTGAAAGGAGATGTGACGGTGTTGCGGTAAGTTAGTGATGAGTGATGAATGATGAGTGGTTACGTTTCCTTCCCGCTTGCGGGAAGGAAACGTAACACATGCTCGCCAGTAAACTAATGACAAAAAAACGCACAATCATGGAAGCATACGGCGCCGCTTTGAACCTCGTTGTTCCGATTTTTTTCTTCCTGTACTTCATCGAGGTATTCGTCGCGTGGCGGCGGGGCGAGCAGGTTATCCGTGGTCTGGACAGCGTGTCCAGTTTCAGTTCGGGCATCACCAATGTGGTGAAAGACGTGCTGGGGTTGAGCGTAGGCATCATCAGTTACTCCTGGTTGGTGGAAAAAGTCGCGCTCGTATACATCGAAGCCACGTGGCTGGTGTACGCCGTGGCGTTTGTGGCGGTGGATTTTCAGGGATACTGGGTACATCGCTGGAGCCACGAGATCAATTTCCTGTGGAACCGCCACATCATCCACCACAGCAGCGAGGAGTTCAACCTGTCCTGCGCCCTGCGGCAGAGCATTTCCGTGTTCGTCAATTATTTCACATTTCTGCTATTGCCCGCCGCCTTGCTGGGTGTGCCGGGCAAAGTCATCGCCGTCATCGGGCCGCTGCACCTGTTTTTGCAGTACTGGTACCATACGCGCCTGATCGGTCGCATGGGCTGGTTGGAGCACGTGATCGTGACGCCCGCGCACCACCGGGTACACCACGCCATCAATGCCGAGTATCTGGACAAAAACTACGGGCAGATTTTCATTCTCTGGGACAAGTGGTTCGGTACCTTCCAGGAGGAGCGCCCCGATGTGCCGCCGGTGTACGGCGTGAAACGCCCCGTGCGCACCTGGAATCCGATCCTGATCAACTTTCAGCATCTTTGGTTGCTACTGACCGATGCCTGGCGCGCGCGAAACTGGTGGGACAAACTGCGGCTCTGGTTCATGCCTACCGGATGGCGCCCCGCCGATGTGCAAACCCGCTACCCGGTGGACAGCATCACCGACGTGTACCATTTTGAAAAATACGACACGCCTGCTTCCCGCGCCTTGGTTGCGTGGTCGTGGATGCAGATGTTTTTTTGCTACTTTCTGCTGGTCTATTTTTTCGCCTTTATCGGCAAGATCGGTGCGCCGGGCATTTACCTGTACGGCGCTTACATGTTCGCCTGCGTGTACGCCTACACTGAACTGATGGACGGCAACCGTCATGCCCACCTGCTGGAAATGCTCAAATCAGCCTTCGGGCTGTACCTGATCGCGCACGCAGGCGGCGACTGGTTCGGAGCGCGTGAAAATGTCGGCGTTTGGTACGTGTGGGTAGTTGGCGGGTACAGCGTGCTGTCGGTTTTGGTGGTGACGGGGTTGGTGACGCGGGAGGCGCGGAAAAGGGTGTTGAAGTAAAATGGTCGTATTTGACCGATTTCTTCCCCCTACCCCACCCCCGCAAAATCACGCAGCTCCTTCTTCGCAGCCAAGCCCAATTTTTCCCCCTCTTCCAGCATTCGCTGAAAACCCGCCTCGAATTCGTTGGGTATGGCGCCTTCGAGCATGGCCTCGCGTACAGCGGTTTTGATCACGCCGACTTCTTTGGAGGGCGGGATGCCGAAGGTTTGCATGATGATATCGCCGGTGATGGGCGGCTGCCACAGGCGCAGGCGATCGGCTTCACTGACCTCGGCCATACGCTCCTTCAGGTATTCGTAGCCTTCGAGGTAGCGGGCCATTTTTTTCGGGTTTTTGGTCGTGATGTCCGAGGCGCACAGCAGCATCAGGTCTTCCACATCGGGGCCGGCGTCGAACAGCAGGCGGCGCACGGCGCTGTCGGTCACCTCCTCTTTGGTCAGGCTGATGGGGCGCAGGTGCATGCGCACCATTTTTTGCACATATTCTAATTTGGCGTCAAGCGGCAAGCGGAGGTTTCGGAAAATACGCGGCACCATGTTGGCGCCCAACCACTCATGGCCGTGGAAGGTCCAGCCGACTTTCGGGTGGAATTTTTTAGTGGCGGGTTTGGCAATGTCGTGCAGGAGCGCTGCCCAGCGCAGCCAGATGTTGTCGCTGCGGCGGCAGAGGTTGTCGAGCACTTCGAGCGTGTGGTAAAAATTATCCTTGTGGGCGCGGCCGTCGCGGTCTTCCACCCCTTGCAGCGCAGCCACATCGGGCAGGATCAGTTGTAATAAGCCGGTATCGAACAGGAGATTGAAGCCCACGGAGGGCTTCGGTGTCATCAGGATTTTTTCTAATTCAGTGGCGATTCGTTCTTTGGAAATGATGTGGATTCGGTGTTTGTTTTCGCGAATCCCTTCGAGGGTACTTTTTTCAATGTAAAATCCCAACTGGTTGGCAAAGCGGATGGCGCGAAGCATACGCAGGGGGTCGTCGGAAAAGGTTTTTCCCGGCTCTAAGGGCGTGCGCAGAATTTTTCGCTCCAGGTGCTCCAGTCCTTCGAACGGATCAATGATTTGCCCGAAATCCTGCTCGTTCAGGCTTACGGCGAGGGCATTGATGGTAAAATCCCGTCGGTTCTGATCGTCTTCGAGGGTGCCTTGCTCTACGTCGGGTTTGCGGCTGTCGGTGTGGTAACTTTCCTTGCGAGCGCCTACGAATTCGATTTCGATACCGTCGCAGCGCAGCATGGCCGTGCCGAAGCGCCGGTACACTACCACCTTGGGCGAGGGTGTCATCTTGCCGGCGAGCGTTTCGGCAAGCCGGATGCCGTCGCCCACGCACACGATGTCAATGTCTTTGGTGGCGCGACCCAGCAAACGGTCGCGCACATAACCGCCCACGACGTAGGCCGGCACACCGATTTCGCGCGCGCTTTGCGCTACGGCATCGAAGATTTTTCGTTCGTGCGGAAGGATTGAGAATAGCATTGATTCGATTAATCCGATTGATTCGATTGGTTCGATTAGGCAAGTACGTCCATTTCGCCGTACACCTCTTCGATTTCGTCCAGCAGAGCGAAGAGAATTTCCGGTTCCATCTCGGTCACGAGGCGGGCGCGGTAGGGCTTGATGTGGGGCAGGTCGCGCAGGTAAGGGGTGTAGTGGCGGCGCATTTCGAGTACGCCAAGTTTGGCCCCTTTCCACTCGATGCTGTCGGCCAGGTGTTGTCGGGCGGCGTGTACGCGCTCGGCCACATCGGGCGGCGGCAGGAGTTCGCCGGTGGCGAAATAGTGTTTGATTTCGCGGAAAATCCACGGATAACCGATGCTTCCCCGCCCGATCATGATGCCGTCGGCGCCGAAACGGCGTCGGTAGTCGAGCGCCTTTTCGGGCGTGTCCACGTCGCCGTTTCCAAAAACCGGAATGTGCATACGGGGGTTGTCTTTCACGCGGGCGATCCACGACCAGTCGGCCTCGCCTTTGTACATCTGCACGCGGGTTCGGGCGTGAATGGTGAGCGCGGCTATGCCCACATCCTGCAGGCGTTCGGCTACTTCCACGATATTGATGGACGATTCGTCCCAGCCAAGTCGGGTCTTGATGGTGACGGGGCGTTTGGTGCTTTTCACCACGGCTTCAGTCAGGCGCAGCATCTGCGGGATGTCGCGCAGGAGGCCTGCGCCAGCCATGCGACAGGCCACTTTGGCCACCGGGCAGCCGAAATTGATGTCAATGACGTCGGGATTTTTGCTCTCGATGATTTCGGCAGCTCCGATCATGCTGTCCAACTGCCCGCCGAAATACTGGATACCGATGGGGCGTTCGTAGTCGAAGATGTCGAGTTTTTTAAAACTCTTGATGGCGTCGTGTACCAGCCCGTCGGCGCTGATAAACTCGGTGTACACCATGTCAGCCCCCTGCTCCTTGCACAGTTTCCGGAACGGCGGATCGCTCACGTCCTCCATGGGCGCCAGCAGCAAGGGGTACTCGCCCAGTTCGATGTTTCCAATTTTTACCATAAAAACGGCGCAAAGGTAGAGGAAAAACGGCGGTGTTAAAACTTACCTTCGCGCCCAAAACTGCCTGCTACATGTTTACGTTCAAACAGACACTTTTTGTTATCCTCGCTGTTTCACCTTTTGGCGCCCTTGTAAGTCAGTCGCTTTACATGCCCTTGAACATCCGCAGGGCTTATGAAAATCAAACCAGGTCGCACGACGGGCGCCCGGGGCCGAAATACTGGCAAAATCGTGCCGAATACCGGATCAATGCTTCCGTGGATTTGCCGGCCCGCACCTTGTCGGGCAGCGCCGAAATCAAGTATTTCAACCAAAGCCCGGACTCACTGACCATGATCCGCCTGAAACTGGCGCATGACCTGTACAAGAATAACGGCCAACGGGCATACGACCTCAACCCGAAAGCCATCACCGAGGGGGTGCAGGTGCCGCAAGTTCGACTGGCCGGCAAACCCGCAGACGCCAAAGCGCTCAACCAGCACAGCACCTTTCTGGATGTGAAATTGGACAGCCCGCTTCCGCCGGGACAATCGCTCGAAATTGGCGTGGACTGGTCGTACATCGCCCCGCCGGCACAAGGAGCACCCCGTGAAGGCGTGTATGATTCCACTACCTGGTTCGTGCCGTACTGGTATCCGCAGGTGGCCGTGTACGACGATCTGCACGGCTGGGCCGACGCGCCCTACAACGGACTTCAGGAGATGTACAACGACTTTTCCGACTACCAGGTGCGCATTACCGTACCGGCGAACATTATGGTTTGGGCAACCGGTGTGTGGCAAAATCCCGAGGAAGTCCTGACGCCGGATTTTGCCGGACGCTTCAGTATGGCGCAGCGGATGAATGCCGTCGTCAAGATATTTTCACCGCAAGACTATGCCTCCGGCAAGAAATTTTTCAGAGCCGCAGGCGGCACCCACACCTTCGAGTACAAAGCCGGGCAGGTGCCTGATTTTGCCTTTGCCTTCAGCAGTTATTACCTGTGGGACGCTACCGCTACGGTTGTGGACGGCACAACCGGCCGCAAAGCATTCGTGAGTGCGGTTTACAATCCGAAATCGGAGGATTTTTATCAGGTCTGCCGGGCGGCTGCCGACGGACTAAGCCTGATGTCGCGCTGGCTACCTGGTTACCCTTACCCCTACCCGAGCATGACGGTGTTCAATGGCAGCGGCGGCATGGAATTTCCCATGATGTGCAACGACGGCAGCACCCACCCCAACAGCCCCGTCAGCCTGACCGTTCACGAAACCGCACACACGTATTTTCCTTTTATGATGGGCATCAATGAGCAATATTACGCCTGGATGGACGAAGGCTGGGCTGCTTTTTTTGATGTGTTGGTGACCGATTCGCTGGCGGGAAAATCGCAGGGACGGCTGCGGAATTATCCGGATTTTGCCGGCACGGACAACGATATGCCGCCCATGACACCCTCCCGGCACCTGGCCAATCCGGCATACCGGGTAGCGTCGTACAACCGCGCGCAGGCAGCCTATTTCAGCCTGTACCAGTACCTTGGCTACGAGCGCTTTCACCGCTGCATGGTGGCGTACATGGACCGCTGGAAAGGCAAGCACCCGCAGCCTTTTGACTTTTTCAATACCTGGAACGAGGCCTCCGGCGAAAACCTCGACTGGTTCTGGAAACCCTGGTTTTTCGACTGGGGCTACCCCGATCTTGCTGTGGCCAATGTGGGGCAAAACGAAATCACCATCGAAAATACCGGCACCATGCCCATGACGGTCGCAGGAGAAATTGAGTATCAGGACGGCTCAAAAGAGTCGTTCCGGCACCCGGCATCCGTCTGGAAAAACGGAGATCGCACCTTTGCAATTCGTCCGGCAAGCGGCAAAACCGTACAAAAAGTGACCCTGGGAGGCCCCCAGGTATCGGATACTGTGAAAGCCAACAACACCTGGCCGCGCTAACGCATTTCAGGTATAGTTTTTGTCTTTCGCTGCTGGTTGTTTCGTTTTGAATCGCATCTCAAAAACTGTATGTTTTACACCTTGCACGCTTGTCTGAATGGCCCGCTGTGGCGCAGGTCTGCCCGGATATCCGGAGCGGCACTTGTGTTTTGGCTGTGTGTATGCGCCCTGACCTTGCGCCCGGGCGTGATGGCTGCGCAGCGCACGGTGGTATTTCAGTCGGGCGATCAAACCTGGCGCGCCGAGTTTTTCTGGGCAATCAAACACGCCGGCAACGAGTACAAAAGCAGGTCGGCACATACCATAGACCGAAGCAAAGATGCATCTTTCGATCTGGAAGCGACATTCCGGTTCCGAAATGATTCCCTGCCTGCCGACAACGATGTTGTCTGGGGATTTCAGTTCCGCCAAAACGGCAGTGTGATTTCTCCGGCCTCCAACGAAAAATACACGCGGAGCCTCCGGCTTTTTCAGCGTTTTCAGGCATCCGGAACAGGCAACGCAAGTTTGACGATCATACCCAAAGCCTGGAAACGAAACGCCGCAGGTCAGTACGAAGCCATCGGTCAGGCGGCACCGGTCACGCTGGGTTTTTCGGTGACGGATGGTTCGAGTGTTGTGGCTCCGCCTGCTCCCACCCCGGCGCCTGCCGAGCCGGTTGTAACTACACCACCGGAAAACCGTCCGGTACAACCCACAACCACTCCTGCAGCAAATACGGCTGCCCAGCAGGCTGAAGCGCAGGCATACGCTCAGGCTCAGGGTCAAACCGACTCAATCCTGCGCGCCAAAGCGCTACTGAATTTCATTGATGTACACGAGGGCAAGACCGGCGTCAATTCGGCACTTGTGAACAAAGCGCTCAAGGACGTACCCATGGGAATCAGTCTACCCGTTCGACGCGACGGCGGTTCTTTCCTGTATGTACTTGACAACGCCCTGAACCCGGTGGTAGACACCGGCTCGCTACGCGGTTGGGAAGCACAACTTACTGCGATTGCGCCCGGACGATACGAATTGGCAATCCGGTATCTGAGCGATTCGCTGCACCTGATTCGCATTGCCGACATTGGGAAAAATGCGCCGTACAACAAACCGACCGAATTGCGTCCGTTTGAAAAAATACAGGTAGAACTGGCCGGCGAAACGCCCGACTCGTTCCGTATCCGGGTGACCGGCGGTGTGCCACCTTTCATCGTGTATTTATCGCAGGACAACATCCCCAAAATTCGCTACCTGCTCACACGTACCGACACGACCTGGACGCTTGGCAAAAGTGACTGCGAGGTTTGCGACAACGGCGCCCATACCCTCGAAGTGTACAACCGCGACTTCAGCACCTTGCTGCTGCGGGCGGAGAAATCTATAAAAATTTCCAAAACCAACTATTTCTACCTGGCCTTGTACGGCATGACGGCTCTGATGCTGTTGTTCTTTTTATACAAACCGATTTTGCGCGGCTGGCGGCATTTCCAATACACACGTACCCTCCGGGACATCGAAGTTTGGGAGCGCAAGGTGGAAGAAGAGGAACGGCAGCGGCGTACACACAAATAATACTTAACGTGAAACTAACAAGCACATACCGGATTTGTCTTCTCCTGATCCTGAACGGCCTCGGGCTGTTCCCTTTCGCTTTGCGCGGACAAGACTGTTTTAGCGTAGATGTGGCTAAATCGAAAGTCATTCTCACCCCGAACGGTGAGACAACAATCCCCGAAAACGGCGACACCCTGCTGCTACCTTGTACCAAAGCGGTCAAAAACTTCTCTTTTCAAATTGATTTTAAAGCCAATACGGAAAAGTTCTTTGAAGATAGCACACAGTTCCAGGGTACGCTGATGCATAAATCCACGACTTACCTTCTGATATATGACAAAGACGCCAACACTTTTTCGCTGCCGGCCAGCGCGCCGATACTTTACGACAGCGCATTCACGCTGACCGTTTCATCCATCATGTGCCCGCAAACACCACCTGTTTGCGACAACTGCACCATTACGTACTCGTTTCATATCGTTTACCAGAACGACCCGGACTTTTCCGTTGACATCCACACCGACCCTAGTCCGGCGGTACTGACGTGTTTGCCGGGGAGTGTCGTAACCCTGGAAGCCGCCCCCCCGCCACACAACCTTTTTACCGGGCAATGGTCGCGGTTGATCAATTTACAGTACGTGGCCATTGCCGGCGCTACGGATTTGAGCTACACCACGGACGATTCAGGCACATACTTGTACACCCAAAAAGGCCCCGCCGGGTGCAGTGCCAGCAATTTTGTCGCAGTAAGTCCTCCGTCTCGGCCCGAAATTATACTCAGCCAGCAGGAGCTACCGCTGCAAGCATGTTCGCAGGTCATCAGCGGAGTAAGTGTGGGAAACAGTGGCCCGCCGGCCAATCTGGAACTCGGCTGGACGACTGCCGGCAGCGGAATTTTAGTGAGCGGCCAGACGAGTCTGGAGCCAGTCATCGCTGCTCTTGGAGACTATACCCTTGTGGTGAAACGGCTCGACAACGGTTGTGCCGACACGGCTACCGTGACTGTAGTACCGGGCGTTATTCCGACAGTTATCGTCCAGATCGCAGGCGCTTCCGGGAGTGAATTACTGGATTGTCGTACTACGTCAATCAAACTGCGCGCTACGGCAAGCCTGTCGAATGGAGGAAATTCAGCATACACATACATCTGGGCAGACGGCACGCCCGGCGACGAACTGACGGTAAGCGCCCCCGGCATCTATTCCGTGACCGCTACTTCCACAGACATCGGTTGCCAGGGCGCCGCCGACATTTCGGTTTTTCAGGATATTTCAGTACCGGGACTACAAATTATCCGGCCCCGTGACACTGTCTGCGCAGGCGAAAGTGTCCTGCTGACCGCTTTTTCACAGGAAACCGTGACATATTTGTGGCAAACCAATGCAACAACCAGTTCCATCACCGCCCTGCCCGGCCAAACCGGTCCGAATCCCTACACGGTTACAGTCACCGCAAACGACAACGGCTGCACCAATGCGGTAACGGTCCAGATCGAACGGCTGGACCCACCAAGCCTGTCGTGCCTGCAAAATGACCTGACGGTGCCGAATGGCAGTCTGATTACGCTGGACTGCCCCCATACCGGCGCGCAATTGATCTGGCTTGCAGTGGCGTCCAATGTGCGCAATATTCCACCTTCCGGTGAAGACGCGATTCAGAACAGGACGATGAACCTGACGGCTCCTCAGGCGCCGGGCACTGTGCATTTTGCCTTTTATGCCAAAAATGCCGGCTGCACAAGTGATCGAGCCGACGTGACGGTGACGGTACTCCCGGAGAGTCCGGACGGCATCTTCGTCCCTGAACTCGTTACGCCCAATGGAGACGGCCTGAACGATACCTGGGGAATCTCCTGGCCTTCCAGCCTGAGCAACCCGGATGCCTTCCAAATTTCAGTATTCGACCGGCATGGCGCCGTGGTGTATGAGGGTGCACTCTCCACGCCTGTACGCGCCGAAACCTACCCCGACGGAGCCTATTATTATGTAATTTCAAAACCCGACGGCAGCCGAATTCGCGGCGCCGTTACCATTTTACGCCGGAATTGACCATGCAAACAAGCCGATACATACTTTTTACCTTGTTCCTGTTTGGGACCATTTCCTATCTCGGCGCTCAACAGACGCCGTTTCTGAATCAGTACGTCTGGAATCCGCGTCTGTTCAACCCGGCGGCGCAGGGTTTTTCCGGTAACGGGCAGATCACCGCCTCCTATCGCATGCAGTTTCAGGAATTAGAGGCAGCCGACCGCCCCACCACTTATTTGTTGCACGCGGATTTGTCTGCCTTTGTTCCCAAACGCATCGGAGCAGGCATTCAGGTACTGCGCGACCAAACGCACATCCTGAACAATACGCAGTTCAGCGGCTTTTTTGCTTACCACCTGATTCAGGAGACGAATCTGCGCCTTTCCTTAGGCGCGGCGGCAGGCGTACGTTTGCAGAACTTTGATTTTACCAACAGGCGGTTGGCCGACGCGATTGATCTGGCTATTTTCAGCGACGAAATGGGTGGCGCCAGGTTTGACGGCGGTCCGGGACTTGCATTTGAGTACCGCACCGGCAACGGATCGGTGTTTGCCCTCGACGCTGCCGCTACCCAGTTGTTCAGCAGCAATATTCCGGTAACCGAATCCGGCGACGAGGTGGCGGTATACCGTACGGTGCCGCATATTCTTGTCAATGCGCGGTACCGCTTTAAGGGCGAGGGTTTTGCCCTGGAGCCGGCGGTTACGTTTCGGGCTTTGACCGGCGAACAACCCCGCAGTACGGGTCTTTTCGACCTGAACCTGAATGTACATTTTTTGAAAAATGACATGCTCACAGCCGGTGTCGGGTACCGAACCGATCAGGGTGGCATACACTTCCAGACAGGCGTACAGCCGACTCCCGCGTTGCGTCTTTTTGCCGCTGCCGAACTGCACGAAAAGTTGGGTATCGGGTACGAACTTGGCGTCGGGTATACTTTTGAACGCACCACAAGGGTTCCCAAGCCGAAAACTGTGGCACCCATTGTACCGCAGCCCTCGAAGAACCTGTTGGTCAATGAATATGCCGAAATACAGATGCTCGCCAAAAGTGCAGAGGATGGACTGGAAATGGTTCGCAGAACCCAGGAAATTGCCGAAAAAAGCATTTCAGCCGGAATAACTGCCCGCGCCGATTCCCAAAAAGCAATAGCCTCCGATTCGTGTGCACAGCAACTTATGGAAGCGGAAAACGCCCTGCGTCTGGCTCGCCAAAACACGAATGCAATTCAAGTCAAAAGACTTCAGGCGGAACAAGCCGTGCGTACGGCTACCACAAACGGCGCGCAGGTGTCGGCGGAAACACAAGCAACTTTGCAAAATATCATCGAGCGCAGCGCCGAGGTCGCCGGACAACAGGAGGCGCTGGAAGCAAACCAAAAAAGCCTGCAGGAACGTTGCTCGGCGTTGCGCCCGAAACGCAACGAGGTAGCCTGCATCCGAAATGGCGACACGAACTGCGTGCGGGAGTCCTTTGCCTCCAGTTTGAGCCAGGTGAGCGGATTGCCTGCCAATATTTCACCGCTACGCTGTTTTGTTTTCCCCGGAGCGGCTACTGTTACTTTCCATTACCCCGACGATGCGGAAGTGTACGCCTTGTCGCCCGACAAAGCAGCGCTCGCCAACCACATTGCGGAGCGTGTGCGTACCCTGGAGCAACAAGGTGCTCGCCTCGAAAATATCACACTCGTGACCGAATTGCAGGAAGACAAAAGCACGCTCGCCTACCAGCCCGGCCAGCAGTACAACGGCGACTTCGGTAGCACGCCGATTCAGTACACCCTTGTGGACAACGACGACGCGGCCTCCAGCACCCAGTCGCTGACACCTCAAGCCGGCCAACGGATCTCACTCGAAGCCCTCGGTGTGCTCAAACTGGAAGCCTTTCGCGCATTTTTGGTGCAGAGCGGCGTACCGGCCAACCGGATTCTGCTTCAGGTGCGCTACAACCACAACACCAACATCTACCGGGAAGAAACCAAGGTTGTGCTCAAACTGCGGGGATGAGTGCCGAACATTCTTCCAGAGTTCCTGTTTAACCTGCCCTGTCAGGCAACTCGGTTGCTCCTGATCACACACGCTCTTGAACACAAAACACGCTGGAGTCCGCGCACGACTGACATGAAACAATCTATTCTGTCCCCTCTTATCCTGTTAATCGCTTTCAGCGCTACCGCGCAAACAACCATCAGTGGCCGACTCACGGACGCCAAAACCGGTGAAAACCTCATCGCTGCCACGGTCGAAGCGGTAGGTTTGCAAAAAGGCAATGTCAGCAACGAGTACGGATTTTACTCGTTTACGGTGCCTTCAGGCGCCGATTCCGTCACCCTGCGCTTCAGTTATCTGGGTTTTGAAAGTGCATTTCGACGCATTAAACCAACACCCGGAAACGTGTCCCTGAACATTGCGCTGGTACCGACAAGCGCCGTGATCGAAGAAGTGGTCATCAAGGCTAACGTACTGGAAGACAAGGTCAAGAGCACTGAAATGTCGGTCGCCACGCTTAGTATGCGCGAGGCCAAGGCCTTGCCTGCGCTGTTCGGCGAAGTGGACATTATCAAAATCATCCAGCTCAAGCCGGGCGTAACGGGCGGCACCGAAGGCTCTACCGGCATCTTCGTTCGCGGCGGCGGCAGGGATCAAAACCTCATCGTGCTGGATGAGGCGGTGGTGTACAATCCCGACCACTTGTTCGGGTTTTTCAGCACCTTCAATTCCGATGCCGTCAAGGATGTCAAACTGTTCAAGGGCGGTTTCCCGAGCCAGTACGGCGGGCGGCTTTCGTCGGTCATTGACGTGCGCATGAAGGAGGGAAACAACCAGGAGTACGACGTGACGGGCGGTATCGGTCTCATTTCCAGCCGGCTGACGGTGGAAGGGCCGATCCAGAAAGATAAATCGTCGTTTCTCGTGAGCGGGCGCCGCACCTACGCCGACCTGATCACCCGGGCGATCAACAAAGCCAACGAAAATACACCTGACTACAACCCTATCCCGGACTACTACTTCTATGACCTGAACACCAAGGTGAATTTTACACTCACGGAAAAAGACCGGCTGTATCTGAGCGGCTACTTTGGCCGCGACGTGTTTTCGTTTTCCAATGAATCCTTCGACTTCCTGTTCGACTGGGGGAACGCCACCGGAACTGCCCGCTGGAACCACATTTTCGGCCCCAAACTTTTTTCCAACACTACGTTTACCTACTCCGACTACCGCTACAACATCAGTAATATTCTGGATGGGTTTTCCTTCCGGCTCGGCTCCAATGTGCGGGACGCGAACATCAAGGTTGATTTTTATTACCAGCCTGACAACCAGCACACCATCCGGTTTGGTGGCAACGCGACATACCACGAGTTTACGGTGGCGCGGCTTCAATTCGGCAGCGACGACGGGCGCGTCAATTTTCAATCCGGTCAGGACTTCACAGGCATGGAATATGGTCTGTACGTCGCCGACGAATGGGCAGCTACCGATCGTCTGAAATTCAACTTCGGCGCCCGCGGCTCTGCCTGGGCCAACGGGCCGGCATTTTACGCCAATTTCGAACCGCGCGCTTCCGCGAATTACGCCCTCGGTGAGAATTGGTCGGTCAAAGCCTCGTATGCCCGCATGAACCAGTATGTACACTTGCTGGCGAGCAGCGGCCTGTCGCTGCCCACCGACATCTGGTACCCCAGCACGGAGGGAGTAAAACCGGAGACAAGCGACCAAATCGCGATCGGCACCTCGTATTTGTTTGATAAAAAATGGTTGATCACCTGGGAGGGCTGGTACAAATGGCTGTACAACCAGGTGGATTTCATTGACGGCGCCGAACTGTTCGGCAATAACAACCTGGAAAATGAACTGACCATCGGGCGCGGATATGCCTTCAGTCCGCTGGAACTTGAAATTGAAAAAAAGGAAGGGCGTCTGACCGGCTGGATTGGCTACACGCTGGCCTGGGTGCGCCGCGGCGATTTTCCGGTTATCAACAACGGCGAATACTACGCGCCGCCGTTCGATCCGCGCCACAACCTGAACATTGTGGCCCTGTACGACCTGTCGAAGCGCTGGCAACTCACCGCCACATTTTCCTACAAATCGGGGAATGCCGCCTGGCTGCCCGTCGGGCGCATGTCGTTTCAGGATGTGCCTGGAAGCCGGGTTCGTCCGGTGCTGCCGATTTACGGCGACCGCAACACGTTCCGGTACCCGGCCTACATGCGCCTCGATCTGGGTATTGTGTACCGCTGGAAAACCCGCCGCAGCGAGCAGGATCTGACCCTGAGCATTTACAATGCACTTGACCGACGCAACACTTTTTTCATATACCTCGACCCCGACTTTACTGAAACCAACGTAGGCGGCCAGATCATCGAAACGCCGAACAAGATCACTGCCAAGCAGGTTTCGCTCTTCCCGATCCTGCCCTCCATCACCTGGAATTTCAAATTTTAAACCACACCAAGCATTGACCATGAACTCGTTGAAATATATTGCCTTTTCTCTTGGCCTGACTTTTCTCGCCGCCTGCGATCTGGAACAGGAAGTGGTGATTGATTTACCCGAATACAGCAACCAACCCATTGTGGAATGCTACCTCGAACCGGGCAAACCGTTCCGGCTGACGCTTACCCGCAGCTACAGTTTTTTTGACCCGCTGGGACTGGACTCCTCGTTTTTTGACAAAACCCTGCTGAGTGGCGCTACCGTCACCATCGCCTACAACGGGCAGGTGGATACCCTGTACAACACCCCTTCATTCGACCTGCCGCCGTTGCCGATCCGGTTGTACAATTACACCGGCCTCAACACGGTACCGGCCACACCCGGCGTGGAATACACCCTCGGCATCACCCTGCCGGACGGCGGGACCATAAGCGGAAAAACCCTTATGCTGCCGCTGGTTCCGATTGACAGCATACTGGTGGAATGGAGCGATACGGACGATACGCTGGCCCGCGTGCTGACCTATGTGACCGACGACATGACGCAAGTGAACTACTATCGCAGAATGCTGAATTACAGCACTTTGGACAGTTTCCCGCGGCAGAATTTTTTGGTGACCGACCGAATTTCCACCAGCGAGGTATTTGCTTTCGGTACTGGTTACCAACTCACGGAGGGCGACACTGTGATCAACTCCTTTTTCCACATCACCAGGGACTACTACGATTTTTACGAAAGCATACAACGGGCTGTTTCCGGAAACCGGAACCCCTTTGCGCAGCCCTCCCCGATCATAGGGAATGTGCATGGCAGCGCCAATCCGCTGGGGATTTTTACCTGTCTGGTCTACGATCGGGACACTACGATTATTCAGCGCTGAGAAAAAAAATTAGCCCGTTTTGGGTAATTGGCCCGTTTTTTGAAAAATGTACGTTGTTACCAAAACTGATACTGTCATGCAACGTACCACTTCTGCTCCAAAACGTTCCGGTTACCCGCTCAGTGCACTGCTGATTCTGCTGCTGCATCTGGGTCTCGGGTACGCCATTTACCAATATGCTATCAAACCCGGCACGCAGGCCCCCTCTGCCGCTGAAACTACATCTATTCCCGCCGCTACTCCTGCCGTTCCTTGAGGCGTCGGTACTGCTAATACTATTGTTCAGAGGCCGTCGCGCATTTTGTGCGACGGCCTTTTTTTCGCAGGGTGATGCCCCCACTCTCGCAGGGCGATGCCTTCACTCTCGCAGGGCGATGCCCTGCGTTGACGGATAGCGCCCTTTCAGGGCTTGGTGCCGGTTATCAATCCAGTCGTTGCCAGGGCTTTCCAATAAAATACGAAAAAGAAAGCGAAAGGGAATGGTACCAGTCTCCTCGTTTCGGATTGCCGTTTTTGCTTACCCCATCCAGCAAATCATTGTACACCGGGCGAGCGCAAACTTCCAGACCAATGCTGAAACGGTTGCCCGCTATCATGCGCAGTCCCGCTCCGAATGGCGTGATCAGTAAAAACTGGCTGTTGCTTCCGCCCTCGGGCAAGGGTTCCACCACAAATCGGTTCCGTTCGCTTTCCGGTCCGTAGTACACCACATCGGACTGCATGGCAACGCCGCCAAATCCTGCGAAGATGTAAGGAAAAAAATGGTAAGTAGCGTCGGAGGAAACCGGTTGGTACTCAAATGTGGTGATAGCAGTTTCCAGCAACACTGCGGCTTCCAGCAGGTTGGTTTTGAACTTGAAACTGCGACCGGCCAAGCCCGGAAAATTCCGGTCGTCTCCTCCGATCCGTCCTGCAAAAACCTGAGCACGCGCCTGAAAGGTCGGCGACAGGTGTAAGCGTGCAAATAGCGCACCGGCAATATTGGTTTGCGCAAGACTGATGTGATCTTCTGCCAGATCGCCCGAATAGTTGGTGGCGCATGCCTGCAAACCCAGTTCGAGGTATGTTTCCCGCTCGGCAAATTGTGCGTGAAGCGGGTTTAATGCCCCGAGCAGGAACAGCATCCAGATTAGATTTTCCTTAAAATTGTGCAATTGCATCGTGATAGTGGTGTGTGTTTTGATTTTGGCCCGAAAATTACCGTCATGCCACGACATGCACACCTAATTGGCAATTTTACTTTTTAGCAAATTCCTGCGACAGAGATCATTGTCGAATGAAATTAAAATCTCCGGTAAGGCAAAGATGGTATTTGACCACTTTTGAGAACTTTGCAGCTACATTTTGAACAAATTCGATCCATAAACATGAGCAAAACAATTACGCCGGCTTCGGCCTTAGTCTGGGTGTTAATTATTCTTGGCGCCTTTTCCTGCACATCCGACGCATACAAGCAACGCGCCGAAGATCCGGAAATCATCCACAGGGGCATGCGCCGTGTCACTGAAATTTTGCGACATGATTTTTTCCCGCCTCCGGTTGCCTCCCGCATTTTTGCCTATTCTTCGGTTGCCGCGTACGAAGCCCTTGCACCGGGTTATCCGGAGTATAAATCCCTGGCAGGCCGACTGAACGGCTTGACAGAATGCCCCAAACCGGAATCCGGAAAAGAATATTGCTACACCTTGGCATCCATTACTGCGCTAATGAAGGTTGGCAAGCAACTGATTTTTTCCGAATCCAGCATGGAAGACCTGAAGGAGGATATGTTCCGTGAATTCGAAGACATGAATATGCCTCAAGACGTGTATGATCGCTCCATTGCATACGGTGAAGCAGTGGCCACACATGTTCTCGCGTGGTCGAAAAAAGATAATTACGCGCAAATCAGAAGTCTCCCGAAATACACTATCACGGTGAAAGACCCAAGTCGCTGGATACCCACCCCGCCTCAAAACTCCGATGCGCTGGAGCCATACTGGATGCGCATACGCCCTTGGGTACTGGATTCTGCCCGGCAGTTCAAGCCGATCCCGCCCATTTCGTACAATGAAGACACGATCAGCGATTTTTACAAAGCTGCGCGGGAGGTGTACGAGATCGGGAAAAACCTGAGTGATACCGAGCGTGAAACCGGTCTTTACTGGGACGACAATCCGTTCGAGGTAGTTTCCACCGGGCGTTTAACCGTGACTACCAAAAAAATCAGTCCGCCGGGCCACTGGGTCAATATTACCGGACAGGTTTGTCGCAAGGCTAAGGCACCCGTTGCCAAGACTGCAGAAACGTACGCCCTGGTTTCGCTGGCATTGGCGGATGCATTCATCAGTTGCTGGGCAGAAAAATTTACCAGCAATCTCGTGCGTCCGGAAACGTACATCAACCGGTTTATTGATCCGAACTGGCGCCCGTTCATTGAAACGCCGCCTTTCCCCGAACATACCAGCGGCCATGCCACTACTTCCGCCGCCGCAGCCACGATCCTGACCAAACAGTTTGGTGATGCATTTGAGTTTACCGACAGCACCGAAGTCGAGTTCGGCCTGAAACCTCGCACCTTCAAGTCGTTCTACGAGGCTTCCGACCAGGCGGCCATGAGCCGCTTGTACGGTGGCATCCACTATCGGAACGGCAACGAAGGAGGACGCCTGAACGGTCGGGAGATCGGGGAGTACATCTGGAACGACATCAAGACGAAACAGTAACGGCTGCTCATTTGGCGATCAGCGACACCGCACAACCGCCTCCTGCCGCAAGTTTCAGTTTCAGCACATCGCCGCGCCGAACACTGCGTTTGCTGATGGTCACCGGGTACGGATTGGTTTCCCAATGCGCCCCTTCGCCGTCGGCGTAGATCGTCGCCTCGTATGCTTTGCCGGCTTTCAAAAAATCGAGTGATACGGTCACATCACGTGGGTTTTCATCGGTAATGCTACCGAGGAACCAGTTTTCGGCGCCTTTCTGGCGCCGGGCCGTAGTGATGTGGTCGCCGATGGCGGCATGGAGCACACGGGTATCGTCCCAGTCCACCGGCACATCGCGGATAAACTGGAACACATCAAGGCGTTTTTCGTAGTTCTCCGGCAGGTCGGCGGCCATTTGCAGCGGGCTGTACAAGGTCACGTACAAGGCCAGTTGTTTGGCGACTGTCGTGTGTACCACTTCCTTTTTCTTCGGGTCGTAGGTATTCATACGCACCTCGAAGATGCCGGGAGTGTAGTCCATCGGCCCGCCGAGAATACGCGTGAACGGCAGGATACACTCGTGTTCGGGCGGATTGCCGGGACTCCAGGCATTGAACTCCTGTCCGCGAGCGGCTTCGCAGGCCAGCCAGTTGGGCCAGGTGCGGTGCAGGCCACTGGGGCGAACGGACTCATGCATGTCCACCATGATTCTGCTTTGGGCAGTTCGTTCGGCGACCCGCAGGTAATGGTTGACCATCCACTGCCCGTCGTGCAATTCGCCGCGCGGGATGATTTTGCCCACATAGCCGGTCTTGACGGCATTCATCCCGTATTTGTTCATATAAGCGTAGGCGGCATCCATTTGCCGTTCGTAACTGGGCACCGCCGAGGAAGTTTCGTGGTGCATGATGATCCGGACGCCTTTGTCCCGGGCATACCGGCTGAGGACTTCGATGTCGTAGTCCGCGTAGGGTTTGGTGAAATCAAAGACTTCGTCGTTCCATTGGCCGTACCAGTTTTTCCAGCCCACATTCCAGCCTTCCACAAGCACACCGTCGAAGCCGTATTTGGCGGCGAAATCGAGGTAACGTTTCACGTTTTCCGTATTGGCGCCGTGGCGGGCACCGGCGTTGGCTGCTGCATTTTGGGTGCCTTCGTAGTCCCAGGAAGCCAGACCTACGTGCATTTCCCACCACACGCCGACGTATTTCTGAGGTTTGATCCACGAAACATCTTCGATTTTGCAAGGATCGTTCAAGTTGAGAATCAGTTTGGACTCGAGGAGTCCCGCCGCATCCGGGCTGAGCAACACGGCCCGCCACGGCGTATGGAACGGCGCTGTGTTTTTGCTTTTGATGGCCGGGTCTACCGAGGGGATCAGAAATGCCTTGAATTTCAGTTTCGCCGGGTCGGCTTCGAGATGCAGCGCGCCAAAATCCACCAGGGCGGCTTCTGCCAGCGCGATGTGCGTACCGTCGGCCATTTTCATGCTGATCGGCGTTTGCACATTTTTGGGATGCACAATGTTTTTGGTGGAAATGTTGCGCTCCCGCTCGTAGGGCGTGCAATCTATGGCGCTGACTTTGGTCGTAGAGTACACGTGTTCGTTGGAACCGTAGTCGCCCGGTATCCACCAGGCGGTATGGTCGCCTGTCATCTGAAATTCGGTACGTTCATCATTGACAACCAGTGTATTCAGCCCGCTTTGTTCGGGAAATTCGTAACGAAAACCCACGCCGTCGTCGTAGGCGCGAAAACGAATCGTCATGCGGTTTCCGGCAGCGTTATGCAAACGGTATTCGAGTTCGCGGTAGTGGTCGCGGATACGAGCGACCTCGCCCCATACCGGCTTCCAGGTTTCGTCGTATGTTCCGGTTGACGTTCCGTCAAGTTTGAAACCCGCGCTGAAATCATACCCCTTAGCCACGATTCCCATGCGCGACCAGTCTACCGCAGCGCGGTTGCGGTAGTTTATTCGGTAAAACACTTCGCCGGATTTATTCAAGCCCACCGACACCGAGGTTTGGCGTCCTGGCGAATGAATGGTACGGAGGGTTTGGGCGGAAAGTGCGCCGCAGAGGAAAAGCAGCAGGGAGAGAAAAGCCGGACGTATCATGGCAGAGACGGATTTGATTGCGGCAAAACTAAGTGTGTTATCCGTTTGAGGTAAAAAAAATCGCCGCTGCGGATTTTTCCGCAGCGGCGAGCAAGCAAATAGCGGCGAATCTGCCTGACCTTAGTTAAAAATGTAACGAATGCCCAACTGAGCCTGCCAGACGTTGTCGAGGTTGATGCTGCGCACAAATGCGTCGCGGAGCAGTTCAACCGAGCCGTCAATGCTTTGTGTGGCAAGGCGATAGGACGGTACGCCGTTGGCATCAATGGATGCCACGCTGAGCGGGTTGGCGGTGGTTGTCTGGTAACCAACGCCCCAGGCATTGTTCAGCAGGTTGCTTACATTGAGAATGTCGGCGCGAATCTGGATCGTATTTTTCTTGTTGCTACGACCAATTCGGAAGCTGATTTCCTGTACTACAGTCAGGTCAAAACGCGTCAGCCAGGGAAATTCGGCACCGTTACGTTCGGCATATTGGCCGCGACGGCTGCTCAGGTACGGATTGGCATCAATGTACTTGTCAAATGCTTCTGCCTGCTGTTCCGGAGTAAAGGTTTTTCCGCCGGTGGTAAGAGTTGCAAATGTCAGGTCGGAAGCCTTGTTCGGCACGAAAAGCAAGTCGTTGTTCTGGCTGTCGCCGTTCAGGTCGTTGGCGCCGCCAGTCGGGAACATATACGAAAACTTGCCGCCGCTGTTTGCTACGCAACCAAGGGTAAAAATCGTGGCGCCGCTTATGTCGTCGCCGCCATAACCGAGGCGATAGTTCAGGTAGCCCACGACGCGGTGGCGCAGGTCGTTGTCGGACCAGGAAGACGTGAGGTAATTTTGGCCCACAGTCGTAGGAATGTTGGCCAGAACTGTACTTGCAACGGACTGTAAGTCGTACGCCACACCATACGTGTAACCGATCATACCGCCGAAGCCGCCTTTGTTCGGCAGTTCCAGTTTGCCGGTAATGGAGTAGGAATAGCCTTCATCCGTGTTTGTCAGCACGAATGTGTTCGAAATTTGCGGATTGATGAAGCGGGCGGCAGGTACCTGACCGGAAGGCAGGCCGGATGCCGGGTAGCGCGGGCGATTATCCGGGCCGTTGAACGTGCGGTTGGGGCCTTTCAGGTTGGCATCAATATAGCGCAGAGCGTTGATGTTTTTGTTGTAAATACCCTCGATAGTACCGATCAGACCCCAGGGCAATTTCTGGTCTATAGCCAGGCTGCTTTTCCAGATGACCGGGTACTTCAAGTCATTGACAGAAGCGTTCAGCGCATAAGGCGGCAGTTTTGTGATGTCGGTGCTGGCCGGATAAAATCGGCTCGGATCAAGGGTGAACGGGTAAGCCGTCGTGTTGGTCACATTGATCAAAGCCGTATTCACGCCGTTGTTGCCCAATTGGTTGGAAACCAAAACCTGTGGAATGCGCGAGACAAACCAGCCCGTACCGCCGCGGATTTGGGTGGATTTGTTGCCGGTAACATCCCAGTTGAAGCCTAAACGCGGAGAAAGTTGCAGGTTCGATTTCGGAAGAATGCTCGTGTTGATACGCAAGGCAGCACTGTCTTCATCCCGGAAGACAAGCGTGTCAACAACCGGATTGAAAAAGTCTGCGGCCGTCGCATTGTCATACGTGAAAATATCTCCGCGTACACCTACCGTCAGTTTAAAGTTGTTGGAAACCTGAAACTCGTCTTGCAGGTAAGCGCTGTACGTGCTGGACTTCAGTACCTGAAGTGGTTCAGCACCACCTGGCAACAGGGAATAGCGCAGGTTGTATCGGCCAACCGAAACAGGAGAAACCGGATTGTTCGGGTCATTCAGGTATTGAAGCGCGGCGGTTTTAAAGTCGTCAATGGAATTGTACACATACACACCGTTAGATGACGGAAAAAATACGTTGTTCGACTGGAAGAACTCGTACGATGCACCAATGGTGATGTAGTGCTTGTTCAGGAACCAGTTGAAGTTGTCGGTAATATTCAGCGTACTGTAGTTGAGTTTGTTGTTCGGCGTGAACGGATCAAAACCGATCGAGGTGTATGTGCTGCCGTCTTTCAGGATGTCCACCGTAGGGAAGATGTCGGTTTTGTAATCGCGGTCCTCCAGTTGCTTGTTGTAGGTGGCGATGAACGTGTTGGAAAACTTGTTGCCAAACAGGGAGTTCAACTCAAATGCAACTGAACGGGTGTTATCCTGAATTACGTAACCGGTATTTTCCGGAGAAATAGCCAATGAACGGTTCGTACGGTTGCCGGCGCCGGCGGTGTTGCTGCTGTTACTGTCGCTGATGCGCTGATCGGAGGACGAATCATGGTGTGAGTAGCGAAGCGATGCCTTGTGCCGTTCGTTGATATTATAGTCCAGACGGATCAGGAATTTATCACTTTCCACGTCGTTGTTAAAGTTATCGAATGCACCAAGGTCACGGTTAAAATTTGTCTTCAAAAAATCGCTCAGGTCTTGCATATCAGCCAGCGTCACACGCGACACGTTCCCCGTAGCACCCGGTTGGTCAATTACCCAGTCCAATGCCGGCGCCGAACTTTTGAAACGTTCGCCGCTGGCAAAGAAAAACAGTTTGTCCTTGATAATCGGGCCACCGATACGAAGGCCGTAGGTGCTTTCATCAATCGTCACCGGAGGAAGTTTCTGATCGGCGGCTTTAGTGCCTGCCAGACTATTGTTGCGAACGAATCCGTAAAAAGAACCGGAGAACTCGTTGGTACCCGAACGGGTAACGGCGTTGATGCCCGCACCGGCAAAACCGGACTGGCGCACATCGAACGGCGCAATATTCAACTGAATTTCTTCGAGAGCATCCAGCGAAATAGCCGTCGTATTGGTACGGCCACCTGCCTGAGCGGAAGAGCCAAGGCCGAAGCCGTTGTTGAATACCGAACCGTCAATGGTGAAGTTATTCAAGCGGCTGTCCTGCCCTGCAAACGAGCGACCGTTGCTATAGGCGTTATACTTCGTGATATCGTTAACCGTACGACCAATTGTCGGCAACGAATTGATCGTCTGCACGCTATACGAAGTAGCCGCGCCGGTCCGGTTCCCGCTGAAAATGTCGTTTCGGGCCGCCGAAATCACCGTTTCTTCGATTACAACGCCCGATTCTTTGAGTTGAAACACCAGATTGGTAGCCACACCGAGGTTTGTCACGATGTTTTCCTGATTGACCGGCTCAAAACCGGTGTAGGTGACCGTAACCGTAAACGGGCCGCCTACGCGCACGGCCGGCAGCACAAAACGCCCTGCCGGGTTCGTTGCGGTGCCATACCGCGTACCCGAGGGCACGTGGGTCGCCACCACCGTAGCGCCAATGAGGGCTTCGCCTTGAGCGTCGGTCACCGACCCGGTAATAGTCGAAGTGGTTACTTGTGCAAAAATGGTCATGCTACACAACAGGAAAGCCGCCACGGCGAATGTCCTGCCCACCAGCATGGATGACCGGTTGCTGAATGTTGAAAAGTTCATACGAAATACGGATTTAGTGAAAAGTGAAGGAAATTCGGTGCGAATGTAAGCAGCCTTTGTTAACTTCTAATTAAGTTTCTCCAAACCCCAACACATAGAATCCCGCACAATGTTTTTTCCTGCATCCCACAAAGCATTGGTTTCGGAACATTGTTTTCGAGTGGGCACACTGCATACCAATACGAAGACAAGCCTGCCGGCTTTTTTCAAGACAATGCTTGCGGCGGACGAATACCGGCCTGTCTCTTTTTTTTACTTTTGCCGTTCAACCGATTTACTAACCGGCAAACCCGTTTTCAGAACATGCAAAAATTGACCCTTGCGCTGCTGTGCAGCATCTGCTTTTCCGTCTCCTCCCAGGCCCAGATTGTGATCTCCGAAATCATGTATAACCCGCCCGAAGGAGGCACCGACTCGCTGGAATACATCGAGTTTTACAACAACAGCGCCAACCCGGTTAACCTCGAAGGCTGGTACCTGTACGGCGTAAATTTCACTTTCCCGGCCATGACGCTCAACCCCGGAGAATATGTACTGACCGCCGTTCGGGCTTCAGCCATGCAGAGTATTTTTGGCGTAAACGCCCTGCAGTGGGGCATAAACAGTGCACTGAACAACTCCGGTGAACTGCTGCTGCTGCTTAACCCGGCCGCCGATACGATTGACCGGGTGTTTTACACCAATATGGCGCCCTGGCCCACCGAAGCAGCCGGAAACGGCTCCTCACTCGTGTTATGCGATCCGAACGACGACAACGGGTTGCCGGAGAGCTGGCAGGCTGCCGTCACACCTACCGGTGTCGTCATCAACAACAAGGCTGTGCTCGCCAACCCCGGCGGGCCGTCCAATTGCCCGGCAGGTGTCACCGCACTGGATGACGCATTCACGGCCGTCTCCGGCACGACCTCCAATATTAATGTCCTGCTGAATGACATCCTGCCCGGAAGCGGCGATCCCGTCGTGACCATCGCCTCAACGCCGCAGCACGGAACCGCCGCCGTCAATCCCGACAATACGATTGCCTACACCCCATCGCCGGGCTACTGCGGCGCCGACGTATTGACTTACCAGGTGTGCAAAGGCGCCGATTGCGACCAGGCAAACGTAAACATCACCGTACGCTGCTATCCGGCGTACTCCATTGACCAGATCAATAATATTAATGCCGACGGCGTTGCAGATTCCCTGGGGGTATTTTGCGAACTGACGGCTACAGTTTACGGCGTGGACCTGCGCGGCGGCACGGGCTTCCAGTTCACCATGATTGACGACAATAATGACGGCATCACCGTGTTCAGTGCTGCCCAGGAGTTTGGATACACCGTAAAAGAAGGCGACAAGATCACGGTCCGCGGCATCATCAACCAGTTCAACGGCTTGATCCAGATTCTTCCGGATGCACTCACTAAAATTTCGGAAAACAACCCCCTTGTCACACCTTTAGCCGTTCAAAAGCCCGGCGAAGACACTGAATCCAAACTGATCCGCATCAACAGCCTGAATTACGTGGATGTGGCCCAGTGGACTACCGGACAGGGACTGGGCGGCTTCAACGTATTCATGGTCGCCGCAGCCAATCCTAACGATACTATTCTGGTCCGGATTGACGACAATGTGGATCTGTACAACCAGCCGGCGCCGCCCGCGCCGTTTAACCTGACCGGTATCGGTGGCCAGTTCGACAGCGCCACCCCTTACGATTCCGGCTACCAGATCGCTCCGCGTTACATCCCCGATGTAAGCACCTTGGTTGGACTGAAACAGGCCGATTTCAGCAATGAGGTGCGTATTTCTCCCAACCCGGCGACCGATGTGCTGCGTATTCAAACTCAAACAGCATTCGAAGCCATTCGCATCTTCAACGCCGACGGACGTTTGATATTCGTGGCTTCAAACCCAGGTCAACTGCTTGAAATTCCGGTGGACAACCTCACTTCCGGTGTTTACATCGCCCGTTTTGAGAAGAACGGCGCGGCATGGGCTACACGGTTTGTGAAAATGTAAACACGCTGATTGTGCGATAAATCTTCCAGGTTTTGAAAATCTGAAAGGTTGGGATAACAGAAAAACAGACCTCGAAAAAAAGCAGGCGGGGCGTTCATCTTGAACGCTCCGCCTGCCTTTTTTCGAGTAATCCCGTCTTTTGGCCCGGTCAAATCGGAGTCGCAGGATCACTTTCGGCGCCCGGGGAATTTACCGTACCACTGTTACGTCCCCGGATTTCACCTCCGATGTGCCGTCCGAGTAGACCAGTTCAATCACGTAGACATAAACCCCGGGAGGCACGTCTTCGCCCCGCCATTTGGCATTCCAGCCCTGAACAAAGTCATTGGGTACAATCCCGGGGTTATCGAACACACACTCGCCCCAGCGGTCATAAATCCGGAAAGTCCGAATCCGGGTGACTTCCGGGCCGGCATAAACGGTGAAAATATCGTTACCCAGGCTGCCACCCTGTTTGATAACATTCGGGATGTAAATCCGTCGCTCTTTCGACACCGTGATCCGTATTTCATCCTCCGCTTCGCAGCCGGCCGCATCCTGTACCCAGATTTTATAGGTGATCGTGCGGGTAGGTGTGGCATACGTGGTCAGAAAATCCGGTGTGCTCAGCCCCGTGACCGGTGTCCATGCAAATGTATCGGCGCTCGTGCCGCCAACTACGGCGTCCAACTGAATGCTGTCGCCCAGATAAATCGTCACATCCGGGTCAAGCGTTACGGTGAGCAAAGGCGGGTCGGTTATCGTTTCCTGCAACTGAGTTTCGCAACCGTTGATGTCGGCTACGGTAATGGTGTAGTTGCCCGAGGGCAGATTCGAGTACACTTTCGGAAACGCGTCAATCACCTGACCGGGTGCCGCATTCAGCGAAGCCGTGTACGGCCCGATCCCGCCCTGTACATCCGTGATGGAAATGGTGGCATTGCGGTCGCCGAAGCAAGCCGGCGGCTGTACTTGCAGGGTTACATCTATGGCTTCCGGTTCCGACACGACGTAGTTACTCGTGAATGTACAGCCGATGTTGTCTGTAAGCGTAACCGTGTACACCCCGGCTCCGACATTTTGCAATTGCAAACCGCCCGTACCGCCGGCACTCCAGAGGGCAGTGATCGGCGGGGTGCCGCCGGCAGGCGTCAGGGTGATGGAGCCGTCGGTTTCACCTGCACAACTTACGTTGAATCCACCATAGTCGGACAAAGTGGCTGCAGCCGACATCGGCGGCGACACGGTGATCGTCACGCCCGCGCCGATGGTCTGCGGACAAGTATTGCCCTGCGCCACCAATGTGCCGATGGTATAGGTAGTGGTTGCCGTCGGGAACACTGCTACGGTGGCCCCACTTTGCACACCGTTGAGTGTAATCGGAAACTGCCCGCCGTTGATGGTTACGTTGTAACTGGTAGCGCCGGTAAGTTGCAACGTCAGACTGGCGCTGTCGCCCACGCAAATCGCCGTAGCCGTGCCCAGTGTAGCCGTTGGGCCGTCCTGTTTAAGAATGGTGTACGTGCCGCTGACCGTTCCCGGACAGAATTTATCCTGTACGGAAATCAGTGTGTACAGTTGATTTTGCTGGACGTTGTTGCTTGAAATCGTGAATGTAGTTTGCGGAGCCGAAGAGGCCGGCTGCTGGATGCCGTTCACCGCATACACAAACTGGAACGGCGAGGTGCCGGTCAGTTGAATCTGAAAAACGGCATTGCTGCCGGTACACACCACCGCCGAATCGCCCGAAAGGCTGGCAGTAGGCGGATTGTGGAATACTACCGGTACGCCGGCGGAAATGGAAAAACAGGGACTGTTGGGGTCAACATTGCCGCCGGGGTTGAGTGGCAGCCCCGCAACTGCCGAAATAAAGTAAGTGGTACCGACTTGCATGCCGCCCTGAAAGGCAAACTGCGGGGTGTTACTGACGGCAATAACACCGGCCGGCAAGGTCGCCGGGTTTTGGTACAGGATGTATTGCAGGATTTCTCCCGGCGCCAGCACCGCATTTCCGACCGGCGGTAAAATCGCATCTCCGGGCAGGCAAATATCCAGTTGGGGCGAATTGAAAGCACCCGCATCCGTGATGCACGAACAAGTAGCCGAGCCGGTTGCCGTCGCCGAACAGCCGCTTTGCCCCGATACTGTTACGCTGTAAGACTGGCCGCTGTTCAGGGAGTCTGACGTGAATGTCATTCCCGCAAAATTGCCTTGAATACCGCTGATTGTAGGCGCCGGCACATTCGGAACATCAAACGACAAGGTGTAGGTTTGCGTAGCCAGGTCGCAGGTAGTCGTGATGTTGGTAATTTGCGGAACCGGGTTTACGGTCACCGTCGCACTACCCGATAACGTTGCCGGACAACCATTTGCCGACGCACCCACGAGTGTGTAAGTAGTGGTAGTGGCGGGTTTTACCATAACCGTCTCCTGCGCATTTCCGGTGCTGATGACCGGTTGATTAACACCACCCGCCTGGTATGTCAGGCTGTAGGGTGCATTCCCTGAAAATGAAAATGTCAGCGCGGTGCTGTCGCCTGCACAAATGGTGGCGTCGGTTCCCAATGTAACCGATGGTACCGGCTGCCAGACCACGCTGGCGCCTACCGATACGGAAGTACAAGGATGGTTCAGGTCTACTCCGGTCGGTACCGCATAACCGGCAATGGCAAAAACATAATAGGTGGTGCCCGGCGTCATGGTCGCCGGATCGAATGTGAACACCGGCGTATCGCCGCTGGCCAGCATCGTCCAGGTAGATGGCGTGGTGGTAGTCACCAGGGCATAAAACAAGGTGTCCACTGAGTTGATAATCGCCCCCAAAGCCGGCGCCACCGAAACGGTATCGCCGGCACACAACTGAAGCGGGGTTTGATCCATAAGGCCCGCATCGGTGGTGCACACACATGCTCCGACGCCATTGATCGAGTCTACACCGCATTGCCAGACATCAGAAGCCACGATCGAATAGGCCGTATTGGCCGGCTGCGGATCGGAGGTATAGTGTCCGGTGATCGGGTTGTAACTGCCCCCCAAAGCACCTGCGAGCAGCACAGTGGGCAGATCTGCGTTTTGCACATCGAACTCCAGGGTGTATGTCAAATTATCGGGAGCGCAAGCCGCCGAGACATTAACAATTTCAGGTACCGTGTGCACCGCCACGTCGGCCGTGCCGCTCACCGTGCCGGGGCACTCCGCATTCTGCACCGAAAGCAGTTCAAAGGTGGTGTTCGTGAGCAAGGTGGCACTGATCGTGAACGTATTTTGAAAAGCCGTAGCCGTGAGCGTGTCGTTGTTGCTTGTGTAAGTGATGTCAAAATTCGGTTGACCCGTAAGCGTGACCGGTATGAGCGCCGTTTCTCCCAAACAAATGTTGTAGTTACCCGAAATGGTAGCCGTCGGCACGTCGCGCCACACAATCGGGACACCCGGTGTGACGGACAGGCAGGGGTCGCTCAGGTTCACCCCGCCCATGCCGTTGTTGTTGCCCGCTACCGGAGAAATATAGTAAGTCGTTCCCACGGTTAGTACGCCGGGCTGGAAAACGAACACCGGCTGCGGTTGTACATCAAGGATGGTCCCCAGCGTATCGTTGCTGTTGGTGTGCAGGATAAACAGCAACGTGTCTTCCACCTCCAGTTCTTCAAAACCAAGAAAATTCGCAAAAACGGTATCTCCGACACAGCCCTGAATCGGAGTAACATCCATGTCCCCCGCATACGACAGGCAGAAACAGTTGGAAAAACCGTTGATTGGCACTAAACCGCAGTTGTTCGCATCGTTGAGCAAAAGCGTATACGGATCATTCAGCGGAATGGGGTCGCTGGTAAAGTGATCCCCGGTGAATGTCCCGCCCACGCCGCTGACCGTAAACGGCGCTACACCGAGCGCATCAAAATCAATGGTGTACGTCTGGTTGACCAAATCGCAGGAAATGAACAGGTTCTCTAATTGGGGCGGATAGTTTACAAAAACCGTTGCCGAGCCGTTAACCGAACCAAAGCAGCCGGGTGATTCCACGCTGATCAGGGTATAGGTGGTCGTATCCGACACATTTACCGGAATCAAGAACGGGTCATCGAAGGTAGTATCAATGGGTTGTACGACACCGTTGATGGAGTACTCCAGCAGGAAGGGGCCGCTTCCCGTAAAATCCACGATCAGGAATGTGTCGGCGTTATTGCACACTGTGATATCGCCCATCAGTTCGGCTGTGGACGGAGTAAAAACAGCAACCAGCGCAAAGCCGGAAACCGTACCCGTGCAGGTGCCGTTTGTCACGCTTTCCAACTGGTAAAATGTGCCGGAGGGCGGATTGACAGCGATGACATACGGATTCTGGTTGGTGGTCACAGGCGGTTGCACGTTCGGACCGGCACGGTATACAAATGTGTACGGTCCCGGGCCGGAGAAGGTAATCGTAATGGTCGTGCCGCTACCTCCCTGGCAAATTTGCCCGCCGCCGGAAATAACGGCGGTAAGTTCGGGCAAAACCCGGACGTTCGCGCCTCCGGACACAGTCCCGGCACAACCGTTGGAACTGACGCTTGTCAACTGATAAACGGTAGTGTCTGCGGGCGAAACGACAAGCACGCGCGGGCTGAAAAAGGAGGTATCCGGCGGCTGAGGCACCCCGTTGGCGGTGTAATTGACCACAAAAGGCGGCGCTCCGGTAAATGAAATACTCAGCGGGGTGGCTTGTCCACCGCAAATCGTGGTGTCGCCCGAAAGTGAGGCCGTGGGAGGGGCAAAAACATTGACCATAAACATGCCGGATACCGGCCCGTTGCATGTCCCGCCGCTGACTTGCACCAATTTGTACACGGTAGTGCCGACCGGAGGCGTGACAGGAATCAGCACCAGGGTGTCGGATGTGGTAACCGGCGCCAGGGTATCCGCTTTCATGGTGTCGGTTTGTACGGAATATTCAAAGGTGTAGGGGCCGGGGCCGTTGAGCCGGATACGCAAAGTGTCCGTTTGGCCGGCACAAAGGGAGATGGTATCGCTCAGGATGGTCGCCGTTGGCGCCGGCAGCACAAAAATGGTGTCCGGAATGCCGTTTACCCCAGTACAGCCGTTGCAAGAAAGGTCTTCCAGATTGATGATTTGTTGCCCGGCTGTCAGGGGCGGGGTCAGGAAAAGAAACGGGTTATCGCTGGTAGTGATGGGCGGCTGCGAAACCCCGTTGATTGAATACGTGAACGTATACGGCGGCGCACCGACGCCCACAACGAGCAGCAAGGTATCGCGCTCGCCGGCACACATGGTGTCGGGGCCAATTACGGTGAGCGCTCCGGTAAGGGCAGAGATGATAGTCGGGAAGTGGTTCGCGGGAATCCCGGGGAGCGGAAGGCTTGAGCCGGGATCAGTTGTCTGGGCACTGGGAGGAAAGGCAGTTGTCGGGTTCCACACCGGGTGTGCATGCAGTTGATTGGCAATAAGAAAAATGCCGGCAAGCACAACCCGGAAACCGGTCAGGACGGGATAAAAGCGCATTACGGGAGGAAGATTGTTGAACATGGAAAGCGGGAATAAAATGTGATTATGAAAAACGAAACAAGGTTGAAAATTTAGGCGGCGAAGGTAGCGTATCACTACCTTTGGCGGGCCAAAATTATCGGAATACCGTGTTTCAACAGCTGTTAAATGAGTTAAATGCGCGCAAAGTCGCTCTGGTAGCCGTTTCTAAAACCCAGCCGCCGGAACGAGTGCTCGAACTGTACCACCAGGGTCAGCGGATTTTTGGGGAAAACCGCGCCCAGGAACTTGTCGCAAAAGCAGCAGAATTACCCAATGACATCGTCTGGCACCTGATCGGACACCTCCAGACCAACAAGGTCAAACTTGTGGCGCCGGTGGTGAGTATGATCCAGTCGGTAGACAGCCTGCGCCTGCTCGAAGAAATCGAGCGGCAGGCTGCTGCACACAATCGTGTGATTGATTGCCTGCTCCAGTTTCACATCGCTAACGAGGAAACCAAGTTCGGCCTCAGTGAATCCGAAGCCTGTTCGCTGCTCGAAAGTGATGCGTTCCGGCGAATGACCCATGTGCGCATTTGCGGTGTAATGGGCATGGCCACCTTCACCAACGATCAGGAGCATGTACGCGGCGAGTTCAGGCACCTTCGGGCTATCTTCGAGCGCCTGCGCACGCAGTATTTCCCCGATGCGCCGTATTTCCGCGAAATTTCCATGGGTATGTCTTCCGACTGGCCAATCGCCGCGGAGGAAGGCGCTACTATGGTGCGCATCGGCAGCCTGATTTTCGGCGAACGATAAGGTTTTGGCACATCGTTCATCACGCGGTGTCCTGCGCCGCGGCATTTTGTTCCACCGATCATGCGCCAATCCTTTCGGATCGCTCGCCTGCTAACCGCCATTTTACCTGCTTTTTTTGCAACAAGCGCCTTTGCGCTTGCGCCCTCCGACCCGTGCACGGAGTACTTTTCAGCATATCCGCCCAACGGTTTCGAGTTGATCAACCAGCCGGTACAATCCGATATCCAACCCGGCAGTTTTCGACTCTCCTGGGAAACCAGCCTGCCGACTACTGCTGCGGTCTTTTACGGCACTGCGCCCAACAGCCTTAACCTGTCGCTTGTCGTACCTGCCCTTCAGTCGGCGCATACCGTAACACTGACTGGTCTTGCCCCCGGCACTGTGTATTGGGTGCAGGTGGTGAGCGCCCGACCGGCCGATACTATCTACTCCCCTACCCGACCGTATACCACGCAATCGCTCTCTTCCGGAGCGGTCAAGGTCTTTTTCACTCAAGGAATTGACAATGCCGCAGCCGGTGCGTTTGTGCCGTCCGGCGATTCTTACGAAGCCGCATACGAGGAAACACTGAAACGTATAAACGCTGCCCGGCAAACGCTGGACGTGGTCATGTACAACACCAACCGGAGCGATCTGGTGAACGCCGTAAAAGCGGCGCACAACCGGGGTGTCCGCGTGCGCTACATTGCCGCCGCAGCCACTGCCAATACGGCGCTCAAGCCACCGCCACCGTTCCCGGTCCTGTATGGAAACGATTCTGCGCTCATGCACAACAAATTCTTAGTCATTGACGCCGACCTGTCTGACGATGCCTGGGTGATGAGCGGCTCCATGAACTGGACAAACACCAACATGGTGGACGACTACAACAACGTGCTGTTTATTCAGGATCAATCACTCGCGCGCGCCTACGAACTGGAATTCAATGAAATGTGGGGCGGCAACACGTCACTCCCCGATCCCGTTGCCGCTCGTTTCGGCAGCAATAAAACCGACAACACGCCCCACGATTTTGTCATTGGCGGCAAACAGGTCTCCTGCTATTTTTCCCCTTCCGATCAGGTGACAAGTCGCATTGAAGAAGCGGTGCGGACGGCAGATCACCAAACCAGTTTTGCCTTATTTTCCTTTACCAAAAACGAACTGGGCAACGCCATGATCGCCGAGCACAACAGCGGCACCTGGGTACGCGGGCTCATCGAAAACATCAACGACCAGGGTAGCGAATACGAGTGGCTGCGCTCCAAGGGCATACCTGTGCAGGCGCACCCCGATGCCGCCTTGCTCCACCACAAATATGCCGTGATGGACGCAGGTTACCCGGATTCGGAGCCGACCGTGGTGACAGGGTCACACAACTGGAGCCAGAATGCCGAGAGCAGCAATGACGAAAACACACTCATCATCCGCGACCTGGAACTGGCCGTATTGTTTCAAGCCGAATTCGAGCGACGCTGGGCAGAAATTTCAACATCCACCGTGTCGGTTTCCGGGCAATCGTTTGAGTTGTTTCCCAATCCTGTGCGCGACCGCCTGTTTGTTCGCCAAAAAGGCGCGATGACGGAAAACTGCACGGTCGAAATTCACAATGCTTCCGGGGTTCTGGTTCACACCGGCATTACAACCGACGCACTGACGGAAATCAAATGGCCGGACGCCTTGCCTGCCGGAACCTACTTTGTCTCCATAAAAACAGCCCGCGGTGTCGCTTCCGTTTCGATTCAGGCGCTTCCTCGTTGAACAGTGTGCAGGAGTACATCCGGTGGGTACCGACGGCGTGCTGCTTGGTGCCTGGACCGACACAACTCAGGCCCACTCCATTCTGGACATCGGCACAGGTACCGGGCTGATCGCACTCATGCTGGCCCAACGAACAGAGCATTTGCACGACGTCAAGATTCAGGCTGTCGACGCGCTTCCGGTTGCGGCGGCATGTGCGCAAGCCAATTTTGCCCGTTCACCCTGGGCCGGACGAATTCAGGTGGCGGAGCAACGGATTCAGGATTTTGCCCAAATGTCACGAAGCAAGTTCGATCTGATCGTCAGCAACCCGCCTTTTTTCAAGGAAACCACTCTTTCGCCTGATCCGGTCCGGCGCCAAAGTCGAAGTGCCGATACGCTCGACAGCCTGGATTTGCTGGCCGCAGTCGGGCAATTGCTCGCACCGGAAGGGCGCTTTTGTGTCATTTTGCCCAGCCGGGAGGGGCAGTTTTTGCAAGAGCAAGGGGCATTATGCGGACTGTATTGTACCCGGCTAACCCGGGTATTCAGTCGCCGGAGCAAACCAGCCGAGCGTTTTCTGATGCAACTTGAACGCAACCCGTACCCGTTCAGCCGCAGCGATCTGGTTATTCAGGAGTCTTCGATCGTGTATTCGAAAGAGTTCCGGGCGTTAACCGGGGCTTTTTATCTGAATTCTGTTCAGGATACTTAGCCCGAAGGGCAGGGCTAAATGCACGCATCGCTCTTCACAATAAAACAAGAGGAGCCTGTTGAACAGACTCCCCTTTTTCAATTTTTGAACCTGCCGGATCGGTTCCGGCAGCAAAATAAAGATCAGGAATTGACTTCAATTTTCGCTGGAGACGTGGTTCTCCTCAAGTATCTGTTTCGCCCGTTCCAATATTGTGGTGTCTTCCAGGTGTACAATGCCGCCATTGGGACCGGGTTCCAGGTGCCATTCCACGATTTGGCCTTCCTGATACTTGTGGGCGCCGAAGTAATTGCGCACGGTTTGTTCGTCAATGTCAAGTTCTTGCGCGATACGAGCGATGCTGCCGGTAGGCAAAGCGTGTTTAATGCGGCGAAGCTCCTCAAAAGTGATATTCATACCCTCAGATTTTGGTTAACAATAAGTTTTTAGAAAAAACGAACCTGTTCGTTCTAATCGTGACCTAAGGTATGGCGATTGCAAAAGAACAAACAAGCGCTTTTCCAAAAATTTTTTGTCACGGCTGTCAAAACCCCGGATGGTCTATCTTTGCCGCGTTTTTGGTGCCGTTTTCCTCCCGTCCATTTACCTGAGCCACCAACCCTATGTACGTACACGTCGTCTCCTTCGATATTCCCTACCCGGCAAACTACGGCGGCGTGATCGTCATTTTCCACCAGATACAAGCCTTGCACCGGTTGGGGGTCAAAGTGATTTTGCACTGCTACAAGTATGGAAACCGCGCAGAACAGGAGATCCTGGAGAAATACTGCCACGAGGTCAATTACTACCCGCGCAGCCGCTCCCTCTGGTACCAGATCGGGCTGTTACCGTTCATCATGCGCACCCGGAAAAGCAACAAACTCCTCCGGCGTCTCCAGAAAGACAACTATCCAATCCTGTTCGAAGGCATGCATACCGCAGCACTTGTTTGGCACAAACGCCTGCGCGGACGGCAAAAACTCGTACGCATGCACAACGTGGAATGGCAGTACTACGAGGGTCTTTCCCAACTGACCGACTCGCTGCCCGCCAAACTGTACTACTTCGTGGAAAGCATCCGCCTGCAACGCATCGAACCTAAAGTCGTGTTGCATGCCGACGACGTGCTCACCTTGTCCACTACCGATCAGGCCTACTACAAGAAACTGAAAAGCAGCACCCACTACATCCCCGCCTTCCACCCGAACGACCGTGTGGAATGCCTGCCGGGGCGCGGCGACTACGTGCTTTTCCACGGGAAACTCAGCGTGCCCGACAACGACCGGGCGGCTAAGTGGCTCATCAACGAGGTCTTTTCCGAACTGAATATTCCCTTCGTGATCGCCGGGATGGAACCGACTGCCGGCCTGCGGAATCTGGTGACCCAATACGACCACATTTCCATAGTGGACAACCCCGACGAAACCAGAATGGTTGATCTGATCAAAAACGCGCACATCAACCTGCTGTTCTCTTTCCAAAACTCGGGTATAAAACTCAAACTCCTCAACGCCCTTTTCAGGGGACGTTTCTGCATCGTAAACGATGCGATGGTTTCCGGCATGGACCTCAAGGCGCTTTGCTACGTCCGCAATTCGGCTACTGCCATCCGGCAAACCGTGGAGGCGCTCATCAATGCGCCCTTTGAGCCGGCCCGAATAAACGATCGGAAAACCGTACTCGAATCCCAGTTCTCCAACCTCGAAAACGCTCGCAAACTGATGGAGATCATCAAGTTTACCTGAGCCATAAACTTTGGGAGATTCCACCGGTTTATGAATCCTGACAAACGACCAGACGCCAACCGCACACATGCAACTCATCAAAGTCAAAATGTAAAAGTCAAAATGTAAAATGTAAACCTGACAAAGGCCGAAGGCAATCTGCACACATGCAACAATTAGATTTATTACTCGACAGTGCCGTCCTCACCCCGGAACACCGCCATATCGCCGAAAAAGTAGCCAAAGCCGAACGGATCAGCCCCGAAGAGGGCCTTTTCCTGTTCGAACATGCCGACCTCGCGTTTGTGGGCGCATTGGCGAACACGGTGCGCGAACGAAAAAACGGCGACAACACCTATTTCAACCGCAACTTCCACATTGAGCCGACGAACCTCTGCGTCTACGACTGCAAGTTTTGCTCCTACTCCCGCCTCATCAAGCAACGCGACGCCGCCGACGCCTGGGCCTACACCATGGACGAGATGTTCGACATGGTGCGCCGCTACGACGGGCAGCCGGTAACCGAGGTGCATATCGTGGGTGGCGTCTTGCCGCAATACGATCTGGCATTTTACCAGACGTTTTTCCGGAAAATAAAAGCGCACCGCCCCGAACTGCATATCAAAGCGCTGACGCCGGTGGAGTACCACTACATTTTCAAAAAAGGCAAGGTGAGTTACGAGGAGGGCATGCGCTTGATGAAAGAAGCCGGCCTCGACAGCATGCCCGGCGGCGGTGCGGAAATTTTTGACCCCGAAATCCGCGAACAGATCGCCGCCGACAAATGCACCGCCGAACAGTGGCTGCGCATCCACGAAATCTGGCACGAAATGGGCGGCCGCTCCAACGCCACCATGCTTTACGGACATATCGAGAAATTTCGCCACCGTATTGACCACCTCGAACAACTGCGCAGTCTGCAGGACAAAACCGGCGGATTCCAGACGTTCATTCCGCTCAAGTTCCGGAATCAGGACAACCAGATGAGCCACATCCCCGAAAGCACCGCCGTCGAAGACCTGCGCAACTACGCCATCAGCCGCATTTACCTCGACAACTTCGACCACATCAAGGCCTACTGGCCCATGATTGGCCGCACGCTGGCCCAAATGTCGCTCGCCTTCGGGGTGGACGACATTGACGGCACCATTGACGACACCACCAAAATTTACTCTATGGCCGGCTCCGAGGAACAAAATCCGGCCCTGAGCACCCGGGAACTCGTGGACATGATTCGCCGGGTGGGGCGCCGCCCGATCGAACGCGACACGTTGTACAACGTGCTGCAAGACTACAGCGACACCGTGTTTGAAGAGGACAAACAATGGCGCGGCTACCTGGAACTACCGGTCGTGCAGACGCCTCCATCCCAAAACTGATTTCCATGAAAAAACTGCGCCTGACCGCCGTCAGTTACCTGAATACCAAGCCGTTCATTTACGGGATTTTCCGAACTGCTTTCTCCGAACACATCGAACTTAGCCTCGACATTCCGTCTGTTTGCGCCCAAAAACTGCGCAATGGCGATGCCGACCTAGCCCTTTCGCCCGTGGCCATCATACCCGAGTTGCCGCAGACGCACCTCGTGTCGGACTACTGCATCGGCACGGTGGGGGCAGTCAAAACCGTGTGCATTTTTTCCGAAAAACCGCTGCATGAAATCACGCGTCTGTACCTCGATTTCCACTCAAAAACCTCCGCTACGCTGGCGCCCATCCTGTGCCGGGAATACTGGGGCATTCAGCCGGAATTCCTGCAAGCCACGGAAGGATTCGAGCAACGAATCGGCGGCGAAACGGCCGGTTTAGTTATCGGCGACCGGGCGATCGGATTGGAGCGACAGTTCCCGTTTGTGTACGACCTCGGGGAAGCCTGGCTGCAATGGACCGGCTTGCCGTTTGTGTTCGCTGCCTGGCTCAGCGTTCGGCCGCTGGAGGAGGAGTTTGTCGTCCGGTTCAATTCGGCCCTGCAATCCGGCATTGCCCGCATCCCCGAACTCACCAAAATCCTGCCCCATATACCCGGTTTTGATGTGGAGGCGTATTTCAGGCAAAACATCAGTTACGAACTGGATGAGGCCAAGTGGCTGGGTTTGAACCGGTTTTTGGGATATTTGCCGGGCTTTATTCCGGGAGCCTTGCAACGAGAGGCGCCGAGTGCGGTGGGATTGCATACGGAATAGCAGGCTCACCGCATTACCACAAACCGTTTTACAAATGCCTGATGGGTCGTGGTTTTTCCACGGATAACATACACTCCTGCAGGCCAGTGTCCAACATCTATTTTGTAAAAAGGCCCGTCCTGTGAATTGGCGGGAAAAGCGTGAATGAGCCTACCCGCCACATCAAATATCTCCCATTGCCCGCATGGGCATAAAGGCAGTTTGAATTTCATCTCATGCCGGGCGGGATTCGGATTGATTTCGATTTGCGCTTCCGAATATGGATCACCTCGAAGCGGGTTGTTTTCACAAAGTGAATCACAAGGGCTGCCAGGCTCATCGTACAAGTTGTAAGTCGGAAAGTAAGGCAAATAAATCCGAGTGTAAGTAGGGATATCAAAAGCGTGTGTCTCAAATTGACAGGCCAGTCCTTTTTCGTTCGGTCGTTGTACAACGTGCAACCGGTTGGAGTAGGAGAAATCCATCCCGTATATTTTTTTGTCGGGCGCAAGTGCCAAGGCCTTGAATGTCGCTGCCGGAAACTGTGGCTCAGCCAGTGTAATCCCGGTAGATTCAATATTCTCTGCTTTTAACTCGTATTGATACAATCTGGCACCAGTGGCGACATACAGATATTCAGAATTCGGCGACACAGCAATACCTCCTGCGGTAAATGGCACCGAGCCATCCAAAAGCACCTCCCAGTATTGGACGTTGGAAAATGTACCGGCACATCGATCAAAATCTATGACATACACAAATCTACCTGTGGTATAGCAATATTTACGTCCGTCAGGCGAAAAGCAGGCTTGACCTGAATTTGGATCATACAGGTGAGGAACTATTGAATTAAAATAGGGCTTTGAGAACCCCTCTGGAGAGAGTAGCACTGTAAATATACCCCACGGGCTAACAGCACGAGATGCAACAATCCACCAATCTCTACCATTCGAATGCCGAACAGCACACAGGGCATCTTGCAGTGCGGTATCTCGCATCACTAATTCGTGTTTCTGTACTACTGCCCCATAGCCATCGTCTTTCTTCATATCTATTACAGAATACAGTAAGCGGTCGCTCCACAGGTTGTCTTCGTTAATGCTGAGGTATATGGCATAATACAAATCGTCGGAATCAGGAAACGGCAGCGCAACCAGTCCTTGTGTGGATGGGTAACCCAAATATTCCTCCAAACAGAATCGTTCGTAAATCCTGCCCAGGTTCATGCCATCCCCGTTTTCCATTTGTTGGTGTTTCCGGTTAAACATGGCACAGCCGTTCGTGTAAAATAGCAAGTTGCCGGTGCTGTCCGAAATCGCCTGATACGGTCCCAAGGTTGGAGCCGGTAAATCAAAGTACGTAGTTTGTGGAGGCGAGGTGGAGAAGTCGAGTAATGTTCCCCCTCTTTGCAGGACCGGGTCATTAGGAAGGTTGCCCAATATCCAGGTATGGTCGTGTTTGCTTTGAGCGTAAGCGTCAGGGACAATGACACTGAGACTCCAGATCAGCCTAAAAACATGAATGCTTTTCATTTTGTAGTTTTAATTGAATTTACGTCCGGTTATGCTCGTAGATATTTAAAAATTACCAATTTACAGTTTTTAAACGGAGCCATTTTGAAGTATCACCTACTGCCCGTTTAACTTCCGGAATCAAATTTTGAGATATTTGCCCGTGATTTACAGAAAACGCTGGAAGTGCCTGCGGATTTTCACGGCTTTACTTTTCAAACCTTATGTCCAACATTCAACTCGACCTCACCCATACCCGGGCATTCATCCGCCCGGAGGAATTTTCTGCCATTGAGCCGCAGGTTTTAGCCGCCGCCAAAGTGCTGGACGGGCGCAAAGGCCCCGGCTCGGATTTCCTCGGTTGGCTCGACCTGCCGGCAAAGTACGACCGCGCAGAATTCCGGCGTGTGAAAGCGGCGGCCAAACGCATCCAGCGCCAGAGCGAAATACTCGTGGTAATCGGCATCGGCGGCTCGTACCTCGGCGCCAAGGCTGCCCTGGAGTTTTGCAAACCCACCCCACCGATTGCTCCTGCGCCAGGCCGCAAGAAAGGCCCCGTGCAAATCTGTTTTGCCGGCACCAACCTCAGCGGGCCGTACCTGGCTCAACTGCTGGAGGTGCTCGGCGACCGGGACTTTTCCGTCAACGTCATTTCCAAGTCCGGCACGACCACCGAACCGGCCATCGCGTTCCGGGTTTTCAAGAAAAAACTCGAAGAAAAATACGGTAAGGAGGGCGCTCGTGCGCGCATTTACGCCACTACAGACAAGGCCCGTGGCGCCCTGAAAACGCTCGCCGACCGCGAAGGCTACGAGACATTTGTGGTACCCGACGACGTGGGTGGACGCTTTTCGGTACTCACGGCGGTTGGCCTGCTGCCCATTGCCGTGGCCGGCATTGATGTGGATGCCCTCCTGCAAGGCGCCGCCGATGCCCGCGCCCGCTACCGCACTGCGCCGTTTGCCGAAAACGATGTACTGCAATACGTCGCCGCGCGCAACATCCTGCACCGCAAAGGCAAAGCCATCGAAATGCTTATCAACTACGAGCCGAGGCTGCACTTTCTGGCAGAATGGTGGAAACAACTGTACGGCGAAAGCGAGGGCAAGGACGGCAAGGGCATTTTCACGGCCAGCGCTGACTTTACCACCGACCTGCACTCGCTCGGCCAGTATATTCAGGACGGACGGCGACACCTGTTTGAAACACTGCTGGACATTGAGCGCCCGGAGGCCGACATCATCCTCGAAAAAGCAGCCGACGACCTCGACGGGCTGAACTACCTGGCCGGCAAAACGCTGGACTACGTGAACAAAAAAGCCGCCCAAGGCACCCTCGAAGCGCATACCGACGGCGGAGTGCCCAACTTGCGCATCGCCATTCCGGAGGCTACGCCTTACTACCTCGGCCAGTTGTTTTATTTTTTTGAGAAAGCCTGCGCCGTCAGCGGCTACCTGCTCGGCGTCAACCCCTTCGATCAGCCCGGTGTGGAAGCGTACAAGAAAAACATGTTCAGGCTCTTGAAAGAGCGATGAGTGATGAGCTATGAGTTTCGTAGGGTACTCATAGCTCATCACTCATCGCTCAATCGCTCCATTTCAGGGTGGCGACCATTTTGTCCACGTCCTGGCGCATAAAATTCAGTACCGGAGCGATGGAGTCGGGGCGCGACTGCGTGCGAAAATACAAGGCACCGCGCAGGAAGTTTTTGGTGGAATCGGTAACAAAAAACTGATACGAAGAGGCGGTTGCGCCCTCGATGTTAAAAATGATTCCGTGGACGCGGTCGGCAGTCCGGTGTACGGGAATCTCTTCGATATAATTGGCTTTGATATTGTGCTTTTGTGCCATGGTGAAGGCGTCTTGCACCAATTCATCAAGCCGTTTGCGGCCGGTAACCGGGTAATAACTGCAATGGATTTGGGCATTTAATGTCGGTACATTCAGGTTGAACCAGCAGTCGTTGTCGGGGCGTTTGTCAAAATAGGTCGTATCCTGTTCAATGACGGCATATTGGGGCATTTCGAATGAAAAGCCGCAGTACGATTCGCCAAACGGCTGGTACTTTTTTTCGGGGAAAATCACCCGGGGATACGCGCGGGGTTTGGGAACCGGGACGTACTCTTCGCAGCCAAATGCCAAAAAAGTCAACACTGCGGCGAGTACCAGTTTTTGAATTGCAGTCATATACCTCAATCAGTTTTAATTTCGGGGCAAAGGTTCGACAAAAAAGCGG
>CAYMQY010000006.1:45955-53845 GCA_964392655.1 uncultured Saprospiraceae bacterium | reverse complement strand
CAGCGCGCGCATGATGTCAGTCAGACCGGCGTCTATGCCCTGAAAATTTTGTTCCTGCCGGAAGTACGGGATCATGGTGTTCCGGATGATACGCCCCGCCGTGATGTCGGGCAGTGCGCCCTCGGTGCCGTAGCCGGTAGCGATGAAAGCCCCCCGGTTGGGCTGCTCGGTTACGATGAGCAGCACCACGCCGTTGTTCTTGCTCTTGCGCCCGATTCCCCAGCGGTTCCCCAGTTCGAAGGCGTAGGAAGAGCGGTCGTAATCGCCAATGTCGGGCCGGATCATTACCACGATTTCGGTGGAGGTGCTGTCCCGGTAACGCTGTAGCCGGTCTTCCAGAATAAATTTTTCCTGAGCCGACAACCAGCCGGAGTAGTCGTGAACGAATACGGCCGGATCGGGCTTTTCCGGAAAAAGTTCGGAAGCATTCTGGCCGAATATCCCGCCGACCAATAGCCATACCGCTGCCTGCACCAGCCACAATCGAAGCCGCAATTTGCCTGCTGCCGGGCGTTTACCGTCCACCGTAAATAATTTCATCGGGAAGTTCATTGTCGTTGTCTTTTGGATCGGCAGGAAAATGGTGCCGCAGTTGCTCGCCGATCTGTTCAATTACCCGGCACACGCCTTCGCAGGCTTTTTCCTGTTGCAAATGTTCCTTGAGCAATTGTTTTTCGGCATCCCAGAACTGAAAACCTACCCGTTCGTGAATGCCCGAATCGCCCCAAATGGCGAAGTGGTGCGACTTGTCGGCGATGTACAGCAGCACAGCGTTCCGCTGTTTGGTGTTGAACATGCCGAACAGGTGAAATATTTCCGCCGCCCGTTCCACGGGGTGGTCTCGGTCGCAGAAATCTTCAATAAACAACCTGATCTCGCCGCTGGTGCGTTGCTCCGCAGCGCGAATGGCAGCGAGAATCCGGGTTTCGTCGTCGGGTGTAAAAAGCATGGCTTGTCGGCTATTGGCCATTGGCTGTTAGCCGTTGGCCGTTGGCTTTATTCACGCTCGGGAATAGCCAACGACCAATAGCCAACAGCCAACGGCATTAAAATTTCACTTCCGGCGCCTTTTCCGACCCGGCAGCCGCCTGGAAGTAGCCACGCGGCGAGAAGCCGAAGATACCGACGTACAGGTTGGTCGGGAACTTGCGGATGTAGGTGTTGTAGTCGTTGACCGATTCGTTGAATACTCGGCGTGCTTCAGTGATACGGTTCTCTGCCCCTTCGAGAGCGGATCGAAGATCAGCAAAACCCTCGTTCGCTTTCAGGTTCGGGTAGTTTTCCGCGACCGCCAGCAAGCGGGAAAGCGAACTGCTTAGTGCTCCTTGTGCCTGCTCGAAACGCTGGATGTTTTCCGGCGTCAGTTGGTCGGCAGTGAACGTCACCTTGGTGGCATTGGCGCGGGCATCCACCACTGCCTGAAGGGTGGATTTCTCAAAATCGGCGTAGCCTTTCACGGTGCTAACCAGGTTGGGAATCAGGTCGGAGCGGCGCTGGTACTGGTTTTCCACCTGCGACCAGGCTTTTTTTACACTTTCGTCTTTGCCGACAACCGTGTTGTACGAGCCGCACATGTTGAAAACCAGCAGCAACAATACACCGAGCAGGATAAGGGGGAGGAATTTTCGAATGTTGACCATGATGTTTCTCGTTTGAAAAAGGTTTGGTGTAAAACGTGTGGCGAAGGTATTGGTTGATGCGGAAACTAAACCAGACATTTTTCGCGGAAAACAGCGCCCAGAATGCCCGCCGCCACTGCGGCATTGAGTGACTCCGCCTCGCTTCCCGGTGCTCGCGGGATGGTCAGCCGTTTGGTCAGCCGGTGTTCGGTTTCCGGTCGCATACCACTCCCCTCCCCGCCGATAACCAACAAATCGCTACCGGAATAAAATGCCCCGAAGGCGTTTTCCCCGTCCAGCACAGCGCCAAGCACAGCACAGCCGGGGGCGATGGCCAGTACTGCCTCAACTTCCATCTCGTACACCGGCACCCGAAAAATAGCACCCATACTGGCTTGCACCACCTTGGGGCTGAACACATCGGCGCAGTCGGGCGAGCAAAAAACAGCGGAAAAACCAAACCAGTCGGCCACACGCAGGATGGTGCCAAGGTTGCCGGGGTCGCGAATGCCGTCGAGAAAAAAAGCCCCGTGGCTCCAGGGCGCCGGGGTTGTCGATGGGATTTCAGCCACGGCCAGTACCTGTTGCGGGCTTGTCAGAGCGGATATTTTTTTCAACTCGGATTCCGATACCGGATGAAAAATGTGGCGGAACGGCTCCAGCAGCGCGGCATGGTCATCGGCCCAGCGTTCCAGCGCGTACAGGGCAACCGTTTGCACGCGGGATTGCGTCAAGAGTTCGGTCACCATTTTGGTGCCTTCCACGGTGAAATTTCGATACTTTTGCCGGTACTTTTTCACCTGAAGGGCAGTCAGGAATTTTGATTGGCTGGCAGATAACATAGCGGTGCTGGTTTGCAACGGGTTGAACCGGTTTTCACAGTGCTTCCATTGGCAGTTCAGTATGCGATTTTTTGTACGATTTCACCATTTTGGCCATAAAACAGGTTCAAAACTCCGTGCCCACCTCCCATCGGCGCCGCTCGTTGCATTGATGTTGGCCTGCCTTTTTTGCGCGTGCAATATTACCAAGTATGTGGACAAGAGCCAAGGCCCGCCTCTTTTGCGCAAAAACAACCTCGAACTGAAAAGCCCGGAAAAACTGCCGCTTTCCGTGCGCGCGCCGCTTACTTACGAACTGAGTTCCCTGTACCGGCAAAAACCGAACGAACTGAGCCTCATGGCGCTTCGTACTCCTATGCGACTCTGGCTATACTACCAATATCAGGACACCAGTTCCAGGTTTGCCAAATGGATTATGAAAAAAGTGGCCGAGCCGCCGGTATTTTTTGACGAGGCGCTGACCGCCCGAACCAACAATAACATCCAGAACTACATGCGGCAACGGGGGTATTTCAACGCCGTCAGTACCTACTCGGTGCAGTACTCCGACAAGCGGTTTTTCTACGGCGACGACCTGTATTTTGATCCGAAAGTGGATTCGCACCGGGTGCACAGCAATGCTACGGTAACCTATCACCTTGACCTCGGCCATTTGCTCCGCATTGATACGGTCGAGTTTATCAGTCGCGACACGCAGGCACTGCAGGTTCTGCAGGAAACACGCGGCCGCTCCCTGCTCAAAACCGGCGGAGCACTTGACGGACAAACCTTCGAGTCTGAGAAAGGCCGGATCACCGCCGCCATGCGAAACCGGGGCTATGCCTATTTTGTGCCCCAGTTTGTGGAATTCACGGGCGACAGCACCGGTTCGAAAACCAACGTGACGGTGGAGGTACTCCCGCAAGACGACTCCACCATGCACAAAACGTACACGATCGGTACCGTGGCCGTCTTTTCCGATCTGGTGCCCGACCTGAACAGCGTGCGACAGGATACCACTATTGACGGCATTTATTTTGCTTCCTCCTCGCAGCATTTCGACATGAAGCCAACCCGGCTGCGCAAATCTATTGCTGTCACACCCGGGCAACTGTACCGACAGGAAGACCTCGACGAAACAGCCCGAAACCTCAATGCTCTCGGTATTTTCCGGTTCGTAACGATCCGCCCGTTACAGGATAGTTTGCAGCCCGATAAAATCAACGTGACCGTTTCGTTCCTGCTGAACAAACGGCTTTCAGTCGGCTATGGCCTCGAAATGAACTCGTCCACCAACTCCGGCAGCGACCTTGCCGGCAGGCTTCTGGGCGTATCAGCCAACCTGTCGGCGCTTAACCGCAACCTCTTTCGCGGCGCCGAACTCATCCGTACCGATCTCGCATATAGCCTCGAGTTTGACCTCGCCGCCGAGCGCGAGCGCCTCATCTTTTCGCAGCAATTCAAAATCCAGAATGAACTGACCTTCCCCAGGTATTTCGATTACCTCGGGTTCTGGAACCGTATGCACCGCTGGAAACTGATGAAAACCTCGCTGTATGAGCGCATGAAAAAAGACGGGCAGGTGCGCATAGGCCTCAACTACAACTACCTCGACCTGCGCGGTTTCTACGTGTACAACCTGCTGAATGCCTCCTTCGGCTATACTGTGCGCTCCGACGCCGAGCACCAGTACACGTTCGACAACATCGGAATTGACGTCCTGCGCCCGACCCTCCAACCGGGTTTCGACAGTATTTTCGGGCAAAACGAGTTCCTGCGCCTGAGTTTCGGCAACCAATTGTTCACCGGCTTTCTGTTGCGGTCGTTTACCTACACTTACGCGAGCCGGACGAACGCTTTCGGCGAACGCTGGTTCCTGCGGCTGAATGCCGAAATGTCGGGACTGGAAGAACTGGTACTCAACCAACTGTGGTCCATCCCGTTCAAAAAACAAACCTGGACGATCTCCGACCTCGAATTTTCCAAATATGCACGGCTGGATGTCAGCGGAAATTATACCCGCGATTTCACCAAAGACTTCACGGCGGTCGTTCGGGTGAGTGCAGGTATCGCTACCGCCTACGGCGACACCAAGGGGGTTCCTTTTGTGAAACAATTTTTTGTGGGTGGCCCGTCCAGCATACGCGCCTGGCGCATACGCGAATTAGGCCCGGGAGGCTATTACGTACTGGACGAATCGTGCAACTGCGCCGCCGTTGGCCAGCAACCGTTTTTTCAGGCCGCCGATTTTCGCTTCGAGTTCAACGCCGAACTGCGTTTTCCGCTTTTCTGGTGGATGAAAGGCGCCGTTTTTGTGGATGGCGGCAACATCTGGACCCTCAAACCTGACGCCGACCGCCCAAACGCCGAGATACGCTGGGATTCGTACAAGAATATCGCACTTGGAACCGGCTTTGGGTTACGATTTGATTTCAATTACTTTGTGTTTCGATTCGATTGGGGCCTGAAACTCCGACGACCGTTCCAAACCCCGACTCAGGGCTATTGGGTGGACTGGACTAAAACCAACTGGTCGGAATTGAGTAATTTTAATATTGCCGTGGGGTATCCATTTTAGGTTTTACATTTTTTAAAATCAAAATGTAAAATGTAAAATCCAAAATGCAAAAGTGCGGTCGCGGGTACTTTTACATTTTGAATTTTACATTTTGAATTTTGAATTTTTGAGTCGAAGGAGAGTCCGCTAAAATTTAACAAAACTAACTGCCAACTTATATGGCTTACATACTTGACGCTGTAAAAGAACACCTTGATCCTGAATTCATTGCCGAGGCTTCTGAAGCCCTTCGGGAAGGAGAAAACCAAACAGCCCGGGCACTGCATGCCTGGAGTGCCACGATTCTGGCCGGACTGCTGAACCACGTAGATAACCCCAAGGCGATGGGGCGCATTTACAGTGGTCTGGACAGTTTTCCTTCCAACCTGACGGCACAACCCAAGTCGCTGCTGCGTATGGGGAATCTGGCGCATAACGACCCCAAAGAGGTGTCCGGGCATTTGCTCGGACAATTGTTTGGACAAAAAATACAGGCGCTGAACGGCAGCATTGCCCACCTTTCGGGTGCCGCACCAAAAGTTGTGTCCGAAACACTCGGAATCGCCGGCCCCATGGTGCTCAGCGCACTCGGCCAACGCCTTCGAGCCGGCGAACTCAGCATACCCGGACTTGCCAACCTGCTGCGTGCCGAACAACCGCGCATCGCCTCCATGCTGCCCACAGAAATCACCGAAATACTTGGTTCGAGCGTACTGGAGGCGCCGGACTCCGAACAGGTCGAGCCGGCAGTGGGCAACGCGTGGGGATGGGCCATGCTGCTACTGGTCGGCATCGCTGTGGCCCTGCTTGTGGGGGTACGGCAATGCGCAGGGTAGCCGGTTTCTCTCACTTTTCACATCCTAAACTGCAAATCGCTTGAATTTCATCAAAAACTCGTTGCGCCGCTGGTATCGGGGTTTGCCCAAAACGGAGTCTGGCAATCCGCGCTGGGGTCTGTACTTCCGCCGGTTGGTCATCCGGCTTGTGCTCTGGTTCTTCGGGATCACCATCGGACTTACGCTTCTGTACCGGTTCATCCCGGTGCCGTGCACGCCGCTGATGGTGATTCGATGGTTCGAGCAGGCCAACGACCCCGATCGCGAAACGCGCTGGAAAAAAGACTGGGTCTCGTTCGAGGAACTCTCGCCGAGGCTTCAGTTGGCAGTGGTATGCGCCGAGGATCAGGAATTTCTGGAACACGCCGGCTTCGATCTTCAAGCCATTGAAAAAGCGTACAAACACAACAAAAAAGGCCGCCGCATCCGGGGCGCCAGCACGATCAGCCAGCAAACAGCCAAAAACGTGTTCCTCTGGCCGGCGCGCTCCTGGGTGCGAAAAGGTCTGGAGGTGTATTTCACATTCCTGATCGAGGTACTTTGGAGCAAAGAGCGGATTATGACCGTGTACCTGAACGTGATCGAATTTGGCGACGGCATCTACGGCGCCGAAGCCGCCTCGCAGCATTATTTCAAAAAAAGCGCGAAAGACCTGAACACCGAGCAGGCAGCACTCCTTGCCGCTGTGCTTCCCAATCCGCTGAAACGAAACCCGGCCAAACCGTCCGGCCTTGTCCGCAACCGCAAGCAGTGGATCATCGCCCAGATGCGAATGTGGGGCATGAAGATTGACTTCGACGAACCAAACACCCCGCGAAAAGTCAATTGAGGCGGTTTCCGGCTGTACTTTTGCCGCGCTTTGTTATCATTTCACAACCGCTTTCCATGACACGCTTTTTCTTGCTATTGCTGAGCCTCTGCCTCTGCTCCGCCACCTTTCAGGCCCAAACTGCATCGCCGGTTTACCAGTTTATCAATGGAAACTGGTTCGACGGCGCCGGGTTTGTGGCGGGAAACTGGTACAGCGTCGGCGGCAAACTCACCCAAAAAGTGCCGGCCAAAGTGGACTCCGTTATTGACCTCGGGCACCGCTGGGTGGTGCCGCCGCTCGGCGATGCTTTTTGCTCCAGCCTGTCGGAAAATTCGTTCCTCAAACAGCAACTGGAGTCCTACACCGCCGACGGGGTATTCTACCTGCAAGTACTTGCCAACACACAGGAAGGCCGAAAAAAAGCCACCGCGCTACTCGGAAAACCGGGCAGCCCGGAGGTGGTGTTTGCCAACGGCGGCTTCACCTGCACCCTCGGCCACCCGTTTCTGACTTACGAAGCCCCGGCGCAGGGCGTCCGAAACCCCACCGAAATTGCCGGCAAATACGCCGCCATCCGCGAAGGCCGCGCCATGCACGGCAACGGTTACTGGTTTGTGGACAGCAAAAAAGGCGCAGATAAAATCTGGAAAGACGTCATGGCACAATCCCCCGGAGTCATTTCGATCTACCTGCTCGACGCCCAAAACAGCGGCGGCAAGGAAAACAAGGGGCTGTCCGCCGACGCCGCGAAGGCGTTGGTGAAAAAAGCCCACAAATCCGGCCTGCGCGTATTTGCCCACGTCGAAACGGTTGAAGATGTTCGCATTGGACTAAAAATCGGGGTGGACGGTTTTGCCAACCTGCCCGGCCACCATTGGGACGGCACCGGCGACGGCCAGAAATATGAACTCAGCGACGAGGATTTGAAAAGCCTTGCCAAAAAGAAAATCCCCGTGGTCGCCCTGCTCTCCCACACGCAAACCCGCGCCAACCGCCTGAATGCGGCAGACATTCAGGCAGCCCTGCTCAAGCGTCTGTTTGCGGCCGGCGTCAACGTGGTCATCGGAACCGACGACCCGCAACGCGCCCTCCGCTCGGAAATCAACTACTGGTTTCCGCTCAAAGACCTGGACTACGCCGCTGCGATCAAGGTTTTTTGCACGAACACGCCGCAAGCCATTTTTCCGAAACGGAAAATCGGGCAGTTCGCTGAAGGCTACGAAGCCAGTTTCCTCGTCCTCAACGG
>CAYMQY010000006.1:37660-45855 GCA_964392655.1 uncultured Saprospiraceae bacterium | reverse complement strand
CCGGCGGGTATTTCCAGGTTCCATTCGAGTTTGCCGAATTCGGGGCTGACTTTGGCGCCGCCGTGTTCCTCCAGTTCCACCACAATGTCTTTCTGCCGGGAAATCGGAAACTGGTCAATCAGATCCACCGTAACCGGCTTTGACTTGTTGTTTTTGATGGAAATCTCGTACAGGCAGGTTTCCCGGATTTTGGAACCGAAGATTTTTCGGCGCTCGGTGAAATCTTTGGGCTGCACCCGTTTGACGGTCAGTTGATCGTCGCGGCCCAGCGAGAGCAGGAGCGTATCGGCGGTGGTTTGCGGATTTACGAGGGTTTGGCCCACGAAGGTTTCCTGAAAAAAGATGTTGGCCGGGCCGGTGAGCAGGTTGTATTGGCCGTAGTCGGCCACTTTTGCCAGCAGGAAAACCGCCGGCTCCACTTTGGGCACGGCGTGGTATTCGTAGTTGGCCGGAATGTCGCGTTCTTCCAGCGTAACGATGTTGTCTTTCCCGTCGGAAAGGATGTTTTGCGGCGTAGGCAAATCAAATACAGCCAGAAAATCGGCATCTTCCGGCGCCGCTTCGGCAGATTCTTCATCCCGAGCGCCAGAGCGCATGAGGTCAACCGGAGCGCCCGGAGCCGTGGCAATTTGTTCCATCTGATACAAATTAGGCGCGTTCTGTGCCTTCTGATCCTGGTAGTAGGCGATGATACGGAAATCGAGGTACACCGGATTCAGGATCGGGCGGTTGTTGTTTGAAAGCGGCTGAGCCGACGACAGGTGCAAGGCCACCCCCTTCCAGTCGAAGCCGGTATTGTTGCGCACATTGGCTTTGTAGGTGAGTTGCAGGGGCTTGTCCAAACCGGCAGAACGCAGGTCATACAGGGGAGACCAGGACGCATTCCAGACCAGGTAGGTGCAAGCAATTTCCAGACTTTGGGCGCCGTTGGCGTCTAATTTCAGTGTAATCTCGCCGGTTTGGTTTCCCGTGTTGGGCTGGAGGCGGGTGAGTTCGGCTTGCAGGCGGTCGTACACGGTTTTCAGGTTGCGCTGCACAATCGTCAGTTTTTGTTGCCGGTTGCGGATTTCGAGCACGCGCTGTCGGTAAAAGTCGGCCAATTCCTGCAGTTGAGCCACCGAGAGCGTACTGGTTTGTCCGGCACCGGTGGTGCCTACACGAGTGCTATTTTTTCGCAAAATCTTCACTTCGTCGTCCAGCACTTTGTTTTCCTGATCATGGGCGGCGAGCAGGTCGCCAAGCAGGGTCAGGGAATCGCGTATGGCGCGCGCCCGCGGGTCTTCAGGCACCGGAACCGGAGGTTTCAACTGAAAAACTGCCGCGTTCAGACGGGCATCGCCCTTGATTTTTACTTGCAAACTGTTACCGTTGAAGTGTGGCGACAGGTTTTCAAAAACCACCTCGGAGGCGCCGGCAGGCACGTTCACCGTCGCGACACTGGTAATGCGGGCGCCGGTGCGGTAAACGGTTACTTCTGTAGTGGCAGGGGTTACAGGATTTCCGGCATGAAGTGCGGAAAAGAAAATCGTGCAAAAAAAAGCGGTCAGGAAAACTCGCATGGCATAGCGTTTTGGTGAAAACAGAAAACCTGAAGTCAACGCCAAATTTCGCGCAAAATGCTGCCCGTTTCTGTTTTTTATTCAAAACCGCAACTCCAGCCCAAACAGCACGCTCCGGCCCGGCATGCGGTAACGCTCCAGTTCCTCGTATTGCGCATCGTTGAAATTGTTCACCGCGAGGTAGCAGCTGTGCCGCCCCGAAAATGCCCAGGTCAGTTTGGCATTGGCCACCAGCACGGCATCGGGTTCGCTGCCGGGATAAATGAACACCTCCTCGATGCGACTGCGGTAGCGCGCATTCAGGTTCAGGGTAAAACGTCCCTGCCGGGCGGTGGCCGATGCGCCGATGGTGTGCCGCACCTTGTAGGCCAGCGCGTCGTTTACGCGTCCGGCAGAGATGTCGCGGGCATCCAGAAACGTGTACGAAAGGCTGAGTACCAAACGGTCCTTCCACTGGTGGGTGTAGGACAGTTCCACGCCCTGCATCAATGCCTCCTTGAGGTTTACGACCTGGTAAAGCAGCGGCTCCAGCGGATTGGACAACTGCCGGAACGAAATCAAATCCCGGTAGCGGTTGTAAAAAAACGCCACATCCAGCGTGCCGCCGGGCGTGAGCATGGCCTTGGCGCCGAGTTCTGCCGAGAGGGTCAGCCGCTCGGGACGGAGCGCAGGGTTGGGCAAAAAGCGCAGTCCCCCACCCTGCTCGAATTTGATGAACCGCTCGGCAATGGGCGGATCGCGGAAGGCCTGAGCAAGCAGCGCCCGCAACGAAAAATTGGGATTTGCCTCGTAAAGCAGCGCCAGTTTGGGACTGAAATTCGATTCCTGCACCTGCCCGAAAATCCGGTAGTGGTCGTACCGAATGCCCGCCGTGAGGGTCAGGCGCGTGCCGATCGTCATTTCATCCTGTACAAACACACCTGAGCCGAGCGCCCGGTGTTCGCCGTACAGAAACGTGTCGGGCGTACCCAGCACATAGTCCCAGCGCATATCGGTACCCGCTACGAGCCGGTGGTTTTCGCCGAGCAGCACATCCACCTGCGACACATTGCCGAGGCGCCAGGTGCGCACGCTGTACTCCCGCACGATTTGTTTGCCGAAGTTCACGTTGGTGCTGTCGTTGCCGGGGTCGCCGTCAAACGTGAACCTCGAGTCGTTGCGGTAATGGTAAATCCGGGAGGAGTAGTTCAACCGGTCGTTGGGTGCGGCTTTGAAAAAAAGGTCGGCGTTGTACTCGCGGCGATCCTGGTAGTCGTCTTTTTTGAAATCCGCCACACTGTACGCCTGCCGGTTGCTGAGCCAGGTAGCCGGCGCGTCGCTGTACATGCGGTTGGCATTTGCCGAAAAAGTCAGGTTGTATTTGGGCGTGATCTCCCAGTTGGCCTTGGCGTACAGGTTGAGCAAGTCGAAGCCGGATTTTTCCTTGTGCCCGTCATCCGATTTCCAGCCCGCGTCTACGAGGTAAGAAAACTTGCCCACTGAGCGGCTGTGGCTGAATTCCGCCGTGTGGAAATCGTTGTAGCGGGCATATCCACTGGAGTTTGGCGCGCCGCCATACACACCATAGTTTAAGTGTAACCGGGTTTGCGGTTTGGCTTCCGGTTTCCGGGTGATGACGTTCACCACCCCGCCCATGGCACTGGAGCCGTAGAGCGACGAATACGCGCCGCGGAGCACTTCGATGCGTTCGATGGAGCCGAGGGGAACCAGGTTCCAGAGCGCGCCACCCGATTCGGGGCTAAGGGCCGGGCGCCCATCAATGAGCAGCAGTACGCGGTTGCCGATACCGCCGCCGGCCACCTCCGAGGCACCGCGGATGGAAAATGCCTGCACGTTGGCGCCGCCGGAACGGGTAACCACCACGCCGGGCATATTGTCGAACGCCTGGTCGAACGTCGTGACCTGACGTTCCTGCATTTGTTGGGCCGTCACCACCCCAATACTGGCCGGCGCCATTTTGATTGCCTGGGAGCGCAGGCTTGCCGTCACCACGACCTCGCCGACCGGGAGTGCCACCGGTTCCAGGGATACGTCCAACCAGGTATTTTTTTCAGGCTGCACCAACACATTTTCCAGTGTTTTTTCCTGAAATCCCAGATAAGAAACGGCCAGCAAGTATTGACCGGGCGGCAAACCCGTCAGGCGAAACCCGCCGGCAGCATCGGCCACTCCCGAAAAGGGCATGCCCGACAGACGCACGGTAGCCATCGGCAACGGCTCCCCGGTTTCGGCATCGCGCACCAGCCCGCCGACGCTGCCGCTGTGCTCGACCGGTACGGACGTGACGGCAGACAGGGCTTGCTGTCCATTTGCCGCCACGCAAAAAAGACACACAAGCCCTGTCCACGCCAGAAGTTTGAATCCAAAACGGAATGACTGCGACAGGTTTCGACCGATTGCTGGCATCAATACCATTGGTTGACAAAACCAAAGTCGGCTTTGAAGTTGATTACTTTTTCCTCGCCTTCAGCGATGTCGAATGTAAGCGGCGCCGGGTAGTTGAACACCGGAATAATTGCACCGCCGGCTTTGATGCGGATCACGATGCCGTGGCTGACTGAATCCGGTTGGCCCCAGTGCACGCCGAGCGTAGCCGTTTTTTTGGTGGGATCGGACACCAAATCGTGCCGGAAACCAAGCGCCAACGCCGAGTAGGTGCCGGGTTCAAGTTCGAGTTCGTAGTGGTACTCGGTTTTGCCGGGCACATAGTCCAGCACCAGCGGGTTTTGGGAATTGTACGGTGCGCCCACCGCGTAGGTGCCGCCCAGCACGCCGGGGCCGAAAAAGTTATCCGGCACAGCACCCCAGCCGGCGAGTGGGTCGAGGCTGAATTCCGGAAATACGGTGAGTTGTACCTCGCCGCTGTCCTGCCAGGTAGCCCATTCATCGGCGTTTTCGATAGTGATGGTGCCGTGGATTTTAGTGGTTTTGGCTTCGTCCTTGTCGCAAGCGGCGAAGAGTACAGTTCCGGCAAGCGCAAGAGCCGAAAGCAAGTGAAAAACTGATTTTGTTTTAGCGATAGTCATGATGTGAAATTTGTTTGGCGGTAGACGCGGGCAATCAGAAAGAGGTTGACCGTCGAAAACCGGCGCAAACGTAGGGCTATCGCATTTGGAGTATTTCACGCCTTTGTCATTTTTCAGCGAAGCAGCGTCACTGCTCCTTTTTGGCGCTGCAAAACGGCATTGGGCACATTGGATTGAAAATCAAAAACGAAAACATACACATCCGAGGGCGCCTGTTCGTCCTTGAACATCCCATCCCAACCGCGTTCGGGATCGTCTGAGAAGAAGACTATTTGGCCCCAACGATTGTATACGTTCAGCCGAAAAATTTCAAAATCGCAGGCGTTTTCCGGCATAAAAACATCGTTCGTGCCATCGAAGTCCGGTGTGAATGTGTTGGGAATAATCAACGGGCATGGACAGTCGCTTTTCAGAGTGCCCACAAACCGATGTTGGAAAACGTCGCAACCGACTGTGACTGTCGCGATGCGTTCCTGGCCAGGCAGCACGTACACCGACTCGGCGTCCGAACTGTTGCCCCAAGAGTACTTCGTTGCCCCGGGATATGCCGCATTGGCCAGGACTGAGTCGCCCGGACAAGCCGAGAGGAACGTTTCGAGGTCGGGAAGGATGGTTTTGTTGTTACACCAGACGACCCGTCCGGGGTCGTAGTCCGAGATTGAAAAAGGAATCAGGAGCGATTCGAACGGAAACGTGTCTACGGTAATGCTGATCGCGTTTTCCGACAGAAAAGTCTGGTACGGAACGGGGTATTTATGCGGCAGGGCATCGCAAAGCAGATTTGTGAGCGGACTGATTTTCAGGACAGCCAACTTGCCACCGGCGTTGGCTGCAATAGCCAATGTGCCGTCCGGGAGCATGGAAAAATCGTGACAAATCAGCGGTGCGCCATTAATGGAGGGGTTGATCAGCGTTTGCTGAAGCAGTGCACCGGCAGGAGAAAAAACCACTACGGAAATGTAGCCTCGTGGCAAAGAGTCCGTGGTCACGGTCACGAAATTGCCGTCGGGCAAAGCAGCCACACGGCGGGTTTGCATATTGGCGGTGTTGGAAAAGGTGCCGCCTTCAGCCCGGAACATGTCGCCCAACTTGGACACCTTGCCGTCCTGGGCGAAAAAAACAGGAACTCCCGAATACAGATTCTGACTATCCGAAAACTGACCGACAACGAGAAATCCCTGCTCCAGTTCAATCTGAATACAGTGATTGAACAAGGGAGCGCCGTGCGACCGTACCCAGAAAACAGTGCCCGACAACGGTTCAATTTCATACCAAACCGGCCCGCGGCGAACGAGTAAATGGCCGTTTCGCATAGCGATACCGATGCATGAGTGCCCTTGCGACGACCGAAAATACGTCCGAACGGTTTGCAAATCGCCCGAGGTGTCCATCACGCCAACAAAGTCTTTTGGCCCCGCCGGCGTGTTGTTGGTCCCGGTAAAAAAATAATGGCCGTTGGGCATCACCCCCATCGAAAATACGCCGAACCCAAAACGATCCGCCTGCCAACTGCGCGTCCATCGGAGGGTACCGTCTTCTGCCAGCTTGAACACAAAGAAAAATCCGACGCTGCTGCCCAATGCAACTGCGCCGACGACCAATTGGCCGGAATGATCAAAAAACAAGTCGGAGCAGCGGTAAGGCCGCGGTGACAACACCGCCTCTATGTTTTTTGACCAGGCAATGTCGCCGCAGGAATCAAAACGCAAAACTTGAATGACGCCGGTAGCAGAATCGCAGCCGGCCACAGCCCAGCCTCCGTCGGGAGCCACAGCCATTTTGTAAAAACCGAAAAACTGTTTGTTGGCATGCAGATTTTCGAAGCGATGGATGTACTCGCGCTGGGCTTGTGCCTGGAGCACAAACAAAATAAACAAGGTAAAAACAGCGGGGGTACGCATCATCACGTTCATCGCTTCACAAACCGCCCTGCCTCCCGTTCACCATTTGCACCCATCACGGTCAGGCAATACACCCCCGGGGGCCAGGCCTTCGGAAGATCGAGCACATGCATTTGTCCCGCAGACCCGACGGTACGCTCGTCGAGCAATAACCGGCCAAGCGCATCGGTCACCTGCAGCCGCACCGATTGATCCTGCCAAGCGGACAAATCCACCTGCAACAGATCGGTCGCCGGATTTGGGAAAAGCAACAAGCCGGCAGGCGTTGTTTTTGCGTCCAAACGGCCAGACACCTCCGCTTCGTCGGGCCGGTTGGCTGTTTGCTGTACCACGCAGGCGAATACGTTCAGGTGGGTTTCCACGATGATTTGCGGCGCCAGCCGCGCAGTAGCATGGATAAATGTCGGGTCGGACTGGGCAGGCAGGGTATATTCAAAAATATCGGACTGGCCGCTGGCAATACCCGGGCCGATGCTTTTGAACCGCACCGACTTGTGCGCCGCCGAATTCCGTACTTCGTATTGACGTCCCGCCGGTGTGGTGTAAACGGAAGCGTTGGCGGGCGCCTTGGCGGTAATGCCGTCGGGAAGTTGGTACGACACGTACATCAGTTCGTTCGCGCACTTGTTGATCACGCGCATCCGGTAGGTTTTCTGCTTCTTTGGATTTTGGAAAATTGCCAAAATCTCAAATCGCACGCAGGGTGTTTCCTTTACATCACAAGGCCCTTGCGGGTCGGGGCCTTTTTCCACCGTGACGGTGAAACAGCAGGTAGCGGAGGAATTACATCCATCTTCTGCCGAAAAACAAACCAGCGTAGGACCGATCGGGAAAGCGGCGCCGGAGGCAAGCCCCTGCGTTCGGGTCCACACAGGAGCATCGCACACACAGTTGGTACTGGTGACCGGATCGGCATAGTTCACCACTGCGGATTGTTCGCCCGGCGCTGTCTGAACCGTCAGATTGTCCGGGCAGGAAATGCTCAGATTACTCGGCCCTCGCACTTCCACCGTGAACGTATCGCGCAGTTCACAGCCGTTGGCATCGTTCGCGAAAAGCGTGTACTGGGTGGTCGCCTGCGGGTTAGCCGTCACCGTGGGGCATGTCGTGCAACTTAGTCCGGCGGCAGGCGCCCAGGCATACGTGGTGAATCCATTCAGAGAATAGGTGACCGACTCACCCGGACAGATCACCGTGTCGCCGAACTGCGTGTCGGGCAGCAGGCTGAAGGAAAAAAATACGGAGTCACGCTGCACGCCGCCGCATACGTCAGTCGCCTCTACCCGGTAAGTGCCCGGGTCAACAGCGGTGATCGTTTGGGCGCTTGTGCCGTCCTGCCACAGGTAAGTGGCGAAGCCCAGCCCGGCGTCGAACACGATCGTCGTGTCGGTACACAAAATCACATCCGGCCCGAGTTCCAGCACCGGGATTATACGCACAGCCACTTCAAACGTATCGCGCAGTTCACAGCCGTTGGCATCGCTTGCGAAAAGCATGTACTGGGTGGTCGCCTGCGGGTTAGCCGTCACCGTGGAGCATGTCGTGCAACTTAGTCCGGCGGCAGGCGCCCAGGCATACGTGGTGAATCCATTCAGAGAATAGGTGACCGACTCACCCGGACAGATCACCGTGTCGCCGAACTGCGTGTCGGACAGCAGGCTGAAGGAAAAAAATACGGAGTCGCGCTGCACGCCGCCGCACACGTCGGT
>CAYMQY010000006.1:0-37560 GCA_964392655.1 uncultured Saprospiraceae bacterium | reverse complement strand
GCAGGCTGAAGGAAAAAAATACGGAGTCGCGCTGCACGCCGCCGCACACGTCGGTCGCCTCTACCCGGTAAGTGCCCGGGTCAACAGCGGTGATCGTTTGGGTGCTTGTGCCGTCCTGCCACAGGTAAGTGGCGAAGCCCGGCCCGGCGTCGAACACGATCGTCGTGTCGGTACACAAAATCACATCCGGCCCGAGTTCCAGCACCGGGATTATACGCACAGCCACTTCAAACGTATCGCGCAGTTCACAGCCGTTGGCATCGCTTGCGAAAAGCATGTACTGGGTGGTCGCCTGCGGGTTAGCCGTCACCGTGGAGCATGTCGTGCAACTTAGTCCGGCGGCAGGCGCCCAGGCATACGTGGTGAATCCATTCAGAGAATAGGTGACCGACTCACCCGGACAGATCACCGTGTCGCCGAACTGCGTGTCGGACAGCAGGCTGAAGGAAAAAAATACGGAGTCGCGCTGCACGCCGCCGCACACGTCGGTAGCCTCTACTCGGTAGGTGCCCGGGTCAACAGCGGTAATCGTTTGGGCACTTGTCCCGTCCTGCCACAGGTAAGTGGCGAAACCCGGCCCGGCATCGAACACGATTGTCGTGTCGGTACACAAAATCACATCCGGCCCGAGTTCCAGCACCGGGCCGGCAGGAAGCGAAAAACTCAGGCCGAACAGGTTGTTCGAGTAGTCGCATTCGATCAGGCTGGTTGTGGGAAAATCGTTGAAAGAGAAGGGCGTAGGCAGGTTGCCGGCATGGTTGATCACGCTGAACACTTCCTGCATGCCGGACGGCAGCCAGGTGATGCCTGACAGTACACCGCTTCGGCATTCGCCGATTCCCAGGGGGGTATTGAGAGAAATCAGCGTGGAGCCGATTTCCGAAGTGGCGTTTTGTGTGGGATCCTGGGGATAAAAACGCACTTGAACATTGCCTGTGACCGGTGCGCCGCCGACGTTGCAGAGGGTATACGACATGGCTACACCCCCGCCGCCACACTGGACGTTGTCAATTTCGAAAACAAGGTCGGGATCGTTGCAGCCGCCTATGATTTCCTGGCAAATGATCTCTTTTTGCACCGTAATGCTCATCGGCGAGGCTACGGGGATATTAAACGGCAAGGTAGCACTGAACGAAAAAGAAGGCGTCGAAGCGTGCATATTGGGAGCAACAATCGTGGAAGCAATGGCTCCTGTCGGCACCAGCACCGAGCAGCTGTCGCCAACCATGCCGCAGGCATCCGTTTTCAGTACAAACATGCGGGCATCGCCCGAAGCGTCCACGGTATAGCCGGTGGCAAAAAGAAAATCGCCGAGGGCTACGAGTTGGCTTTGAGCGGATGCCAGTATCCGGTTTTTGGTCGCATGCTTGATGCGGCGTGCCCACAGCAGTTCGCCGTTTTTGTCGGTCTTGAGGAGAAACAACGCGTCGTCGGACAGTGCCCTACCGTACAGCACATAGCCGTCGGGCACTGAAATGATTTCTTCGGCAAACTCGGCGGGCCATTCCGTCAGGTCTATTTTTTTCAACCAGACCAGACCGCCGTTTATGGCATTCTTTTGCAAATAAATGCAGGAGGTGCTCAGGTTATCGCCGTCTTCGTTGCCGCTGAACGTGGAAATTATGGCAGCGCCTTCTGCCACCACATCGCGCCCGTAGAGGCGGGCCGTGGTGTTTGGAGAAACACGCTCAAGAAAAGCCCAATCGGAATCACCGGTTGACGGGTTGATGTACATCAGCGCGTTGGCATCGGACAATGTGCCTGTCCCATCAAGCCAACTGCCGGCAGCCAGCAGCCGTCCGTTGTGCAAAATCATCGAATGAAAACTGCCGTCGAAATACCACCAGGCGGTGCCGGGCACAATGTTCCCGTTCGCGCGATTCATCTGAAAAAATTCGGCGTTGTCTATATTTGGAAAAACCCTCCGGGTGTACACGATGAAATTTCCGCCCGGGCCGTTCTCCAGCACGCCGAGTACCTGCGACTGGTTGGCGCCGAACATTTTGGCCCACAGGGTTTGTCCAAGCGCCGGGTTGTATCGGAACACGTAGCAGTTGTCGGGGCTGTCTTCTTTCAGGTTACCCGTCACGACAAGGTTGCCGTCGGAGTCCAGAATCATGTCCGAAATGGCGTCAAGGCCGATGATGCCCACATCAATCACTCTGGACGATACAAATGCGCCTTCGGAAGTCATCTCGAGCAACGCAAAATCCACGCCCCGCATGCCCGCGATGTAGAGGTTCCCGGTTCCGGTCGGGCACATCACATAGCCGCGATCCAGGTTGAGTTGCATAAAAAAAACGGTCTGGGCAGCGGCAGTAGCCTGGGCGTTTGCCAAATCAGCGGAGCATGTAGCAGCTCCGAATGCGAGTAAAAACAAAAAGCGATTCATGTGGAGATGTGTTTTTTTCAAAATTGAAGGGGGGGCGGGAAGTGCCGACAAAAGTAACACACCCGCGCCAAAACCCCGCGCAGGAAAAAAACGCTATGCAGGTCAATTACATGGAATGGCGGCTATGTGACAGTGGCGCCCTACTTTCACGCTCGATTTATTAAGTGTCACTAAGGCTCAGTGACACCTCAAACGCACACATTATGCAGAATACGTTACGTCGCACCCCCCTTCCATTCTTGCTCTGGTATTGCCTTGCCACCACCGCTGCTGCCCAACCCGACACAGTCAAAATCGGCGTTTTTGTCAACGACATTTACGATGTAAACCTGAGCGAAAAGAGTTTCTCCGCGCAGTTCTGGGTGTGGTTCAACTATAAAAACCCGGAACTGAAGCCCCTGGAAACACTTGAAATTCCCAACGCAAAAGAAGTGGACTACACCCTTGAGTTTTCCGAAGAAAAAGACGGCGTGCAATGGGCCGGAAAACGCGCTACCGCTGTGCTGAAAAAAGACTGGGACATCCGGCGTTTCCCGTTCGACGTGCAAAAAATGGCGATCGAATTTGAGGAAAGCAACCGCGACATAGAGGCTATGGTGTATATGCCGGATCGGGAGAACACCAAAATTGACACCCATCTGGGCATCACGAACTGGTACATCGAGCGATTCGAAATTACCAGCGGCTCGAAAAAATACGACACCACTTACGGCGATCCGGTGCTCACGCAAGGCAGCGCGTACACCAATGCCACGCTCACCGTATTCATCAAACGCAAAACCTGGGGGCTGTTTTTTTCGCTTTTTACCGGCATGTACGTCTCGTTTTTCATTTCCTGGCTGGTCTTTTTTATTGACCCTGTGGATGTTGACCCACGTTTCGGACTTTCGGTCGGCAGCCTGTTTGCTTGCGTGGGAAACAAGTACATCGTGGACTCCATCCTGCCGCAATCCACCACGTTCACCCTCGTGGACAAACTCCACATCCTCACCTATTTTTTCCTATTGTTGTGCATTGTCTCGTCGGTTACGTCGCTACGGATATGGAAAAACGGAAACCCGCAGGCATCGGCTCGCTTCGACCAACGCGCGTGGAAACTGATTCTGACGCTATACGCGCTCGCCAACGCCTGGCTGATTCTGAGCGCAAGCAAGGGCTGGTAGCAGGCGCCGGCAAAAAAACTTGTTCGCTCCTGCATTCGCCAAAACATAACTTCCGTTACCTTTGGTCATCATTCACAAAAAAACTAAAAACATGAACTTCTTCGAACGGTTGAGCGCCGGTTGGCAAATGGCCAAACTCAGTTATTCCACCATCAACGAAAACCGCAGCCTGCTGCTTTTCCCGGTTTTCTCCGGCGTTGCCCTCATTGCCGTGCTTGCTACTTTTGCCGGCGGCTCGTTTTTCTTTGCCGGCGACCAGATTGAAGCGCTACTCATTGACGAGCAGGGCGGCAAAGCCTTCGCTTATGCGCTGATCTTCCTCTTCTACTTCGTCAGTTACTTTGTGATCGTATTCTTCAACTCGGCTCTAATTCATTGCGCCTTGAAAATCCTGAACGGCGAAGAAACAAGTTTTCGTGAAGGTCTCGAATTTGCCTGGTCTCGCATCGGTAAAATATTCGCCTGGTCGGCGTTATCGGCCACGGTCGGCACCTTGCTGCAAGCACTGCAGGAAACGGGAAAAATCGGCCAGATCGTGTCGTCGCTTATCGGGATGGCTTGGTCCATCATGACTTTTTTTGTGGTTCCCATTCTGGTGTACGAAGACCGGGGCGTGCTGGATACCGTCAAGGAATCGGGCCGGATCATGCGTCAAAAATGGGGTGAGTCGCTCTCCGCCAACGTCAGTTTCGGGTTTTTCAACTTTCTGGGCCTTTTGGTCAGCGCCGGCATCGGGTTTGCCCTTGCGGTGTATGTCAACGTGGCGCTTGGAATAACGGTCGGCGTGCTGCTTGCCCTGGCAGTGAGTACGATTTCTTCAGCAGCCGGTTCGGTATTTGTGGCCGCCGTGTACAACCACGTTACCGGCAGGCCGACGGGTCATTTCGACGGCGCCGCGCTGGACAGCGTGTTTATTCCAAAATAATTTTGCCTTACTCCACCATCAAATTGCAGCCGCGTAGTTCGGCGGTATCCAGGCGCCCCAGCACCTCGAACGAGCCGTCGGGGTACACTTTGCCGAGGTCTTCGGTGGCGATAAAACAGCAGGTGTCCACATTGGCGAGGTCGGCAAATCCCAACACGCCGGTGCGGCCCGGTGGCGCCGGACAGAACGGATCGTACAGTTCAAAAGCAATGGCCCTAAGGGTGGAAGCCGGGAAAAAACGGGGCGCCTGGCCGGCATCTTCCGGCAGGCTGTATGCCTGCGAAAAGAGTTCCGTCATGCCGTATTCGGAATGAATGCCCGGCACGCGGAATGCGTTGCAAAGGGTTTCGTGCAGTTCGTGGCGGGTTATTTCGCGCCTGCGGCCTTTCATCCCGCCGGTTTCCATGATGGTAATGCCGCTCAGGTCCATCGGGTGTCGTTCGGCAAAATCCAGCAGCGCATGGCTGACCCCGAGCAGCAGGGTTTTCGTGCCGGTGGTCCGACAAGCCTCAAGCGTCTGCCGCAACTCGTCAAAATTGTACAGGAAAAATCCGCTTTTCGGGTGCCGGGAAAGCCGGATAAAATAGTCGGCCATGGCCACGAGCGACGAACCGTCTCGCTCCAGATACGAAGGCAACAGAGCCAGTATGCACCATTCGGATGGGTCGCCGTAGAATTGTGAAAAGCCGTGCCGGGTGTTTTTTAAATAAAAATCAAGGTCGCGCACCGCATGACGCGAGGGCGTTTGGCCGGTAGTACCGCTGCTGGAGAAATACGTTTCGGGTTTCCATACCCCCGATTGTATTTGCCGATTTTTGAAAAAACTGATCGGCAGAAACGGAATTTCCGATACCCTGGCGATTCGCTCAGGCGAGCGGCCAAGCAGGCTCAGGTACTCTCCGTACAGCGCGCAGGTTTCGGCCTGGTAGCGAAAAACCTGCAAAGCCAAAGCATCGAAACCTTCCGGAGTCGCGTCTGTCGGTTTTGACAATAATTCTTTCCTGTCGGGAGTTTGCATTGCCTGAAAAGCCGCAATTTTCGGCACAAAATTCAACGCCATGAAAAAAACTGTCATTTTGTTGGGAATCCTTGCGCTGATCGCATCGGCAGCGGCGCTGCAGTTCTGCGTAAAACCGCCTGACTACCCCAAGGAACCGGTTATCGAGTTTCTGAATATGTCCAAAAATACCATGCTGCAAACGCCGCTCGGCGCCGATACTGTGTTGGTCACCATTTCCTTCACTGACGGCGACGGCGACCTGGGCTTTGAGGAAGCGAGCGAGAGTATCCTCATCAAGGATGGCCGCGATGGCGTTTCGCGCCCGTCGCTGAGTATTCCCTACATTGAGCAACAAGGCGCCGGAAACGGCATTTCCGGTGAAATCACGTTTGAACTGACTTCCACTTGCTGCATTTTCGTTGACCCTGCTACCGGTTTTAAACGTGCCTGTGCCGACGTACCGATGGCTACGGACAGCGTATTTTACCGCATAAGCATCAAAGACAGGGCCGGTAATGTCAGCAACGAAATTACGACACCTTCGATCCGACTGATCTGCAAGCAGTAACACTCAGATTTTGTCCTCAAAGAAACTGAAATAGGTGGAGCCGTAATTCCGCACCTCGACCAGATTCGGGTGGCTCAAAAACTCGTGGTCGGGGTTGTGTTCCAGCACAAACAAGCCCTCGGGGCGCAGCAGTTTTTTTTCAAAAATCCGGTTCGGAATCGTATCAATAGTCGGCAAGGAATACGGCGGCCCGGCGAAAATGTAGTCGTATTGTTCCGAAGTAAATTCGATGAACCGGAACACGTCCATGTGGAATATTTTCAGGCAGGGTTCGATCTTGAGTTGTGCAGCGGTTTTGCGGACGAATTGCACGCAGCCGGGGAATTTGTCCACATACGTGGCATCGGTACAGCCCCGGGAGATGAACTCGTAGCAGTGACTTCCGGTACCGCCAAACAGGTCGAGCATCCGGGTTTGCTCAAAGTCAAGGCGGTTATTCAGGATATTAAACAGGGCTTCCTTGGCGAAGTCTGTAGTCGGCCGAGTCGGCCATTTGTCTGCAGGCGGGTCAAAACGCCGCCCTTTGAATTTTCCTCCGATGATGCGCACGGGTGGTGGTCAGTTTTTTTTCAAACAAAGCAAGTCTACCAGGCAGTGGGCGGGTAGTTTTTCGGTTCCTTGTAACGATGCAAACGGAGCGGGCGGGGTCGCAAAACGTATGTCGCGAACAAAGCGAAAGAGTGTGCGGTACAACTCGGAGTCCTGCAGGATATTGCCGCCCACGGTCAACGGGAGATCGGAGGGGTTCATCCGAAACTGGTCGTAGGCCAGCAGGACAAAATAGAGCAGGTCGTTCGCGGTCGCAAATGGGAACGTGTTGTAGAACAACAGGTTTTGGCGTTCCAACACAATGAGTTGCGCCGTCTGGTAGCGCAAGTTGAGAAAAATGGTATGCTCGGCAGAGCCGGCCAGATCGCGCGCATAGCGCAGGAGCGGCGCAGCGAGGTGACGCAGTCGGGCTTGCGGGAATAGGTCAGCAAACAGGTTTGCCTGCGCTTTTTCGGTAGCGAGCACGAGGTATGCGTCAAATTCCGACAATTCCTCGTAGGCGTACTGGTAATCCCCCGGCGGCAGCAGGAGATTGAAGTAAGCGGCCAGGTCCCCATGTTGAAAGAGCCGGCGCGGCACCAGCGTGGTATTGGGGTGGAACAAATAGCCATGAATCTGGCTATATGGCAACCCCCAGGTGCTGGTATTTTTGAACAGGCTGCGAACATCCTGCTGAATTTGCCGGAAAGGTTTGCCCGCGCCGGCATACTGCCAGGATTCTGCGGCCAATACCTCGTCGGCCGTACTCAGGGCCAGAGTAGACAGGCTTTCGGTGCCAAGCACGGTGTACAGGCGGGCGTGAGGCGCCGACTCGGTGTTCAGTGTGTCGTCTTTCAGGTCCAGGAAATGTCTATCCATGCCGTACGGGGGTGTTCAGAATTTTCCCCGTAAAGATGCAACATCAATTTTTAGCGGAGGCAGCCGAAGTTCCAATTTTACACGAGCCGTTGTAACGGGCGCCTTCATCCACCACCATGGTTTTGGCGGTAATGTTGCCTTCGATGACGGCGGTATCGAGCAGATGCAAGGCTTCCTGCACAAACAGGTCGCCGTTGATTTTACCCCGGATGGCTGCATCGCGGGCGTGGATATTGCCTTTGACATGACTCCCTTCGCCCATTACGAAGCGTTTGTCTACCTGCACTTCTCCGTGAATAGCGCCGTCGAGGCGCACGTTGTCGGAGCAGGCAAACTTTCCTTCGATCACGGTACCCTTGGCAATCACAGTGGTTTGTGCACCGTCTTTGTCAGGTCCGTTGGTCAGGGTTGTGGAGGGACTGGAGTTCTTTTTGTCTTTTGAAATAGATGAGAACATACAATTCGTGGTGTGTAATGAACAATCGGGATTAACCAAAGAGGCAAACACCAAGGAAGAATCGTGCCAAAATGATGGGAAGCCGACACCTGCGCGCACCGGCAAAAGTCCTACTTTCGCGGCAGAAAAACAGGATGATTGTCATGCATACTTTACCCGTTACCATTCTTGCTATTGAGTCTTCCTGCGACGACACTTCCGCTGCCGTCATTCGCGACGGGCAGGTACTGTCGAATGTTGTCGCCGGCCAGGAAGCACACCGACAATTCGGCGGAGTGGTACCCGAGGTGGCATCGCGGGCGCACCTGGCAAATATTGTCCCGGTGGTAGACTGGGCGCTGCAGCAGGCGGGGGTTGCCCAAAAAAATCTGTCGGCAGTGGCATTCACACGGGGGCCGGGTCTGATGGGTTCGCTTGTGGTGGGCACTTCCTTTGCCAAAGCATTTGCCCTGAGCCACGACATACCGCTGATTGAGGTCAACCACATGCAGGCGCACGTGCTGGCACATTTTGCCGAATCGCCGAGGCCGGAGTTCCCGTTTCTTTGTCTCACGGTCAGCGGCGGACACACGCAAATCGTACGGGTTCGGGATTATTCCGACATGGAGGTGATCGGCGAAACCCTTGACGATGCCGCCGGCGAAGCGTTCGACAAAGCAGGAAAAATGTTGGGTCTCGGTTATCCGGCCGGCCCGGAAATTGACCGTCTGGCACGACTCGGTAACCCGCGCTTTGAGTTTCCGGAACCGGCTGTGCCCGGGCTGAATTTCAGTTTCAGCGGACTCAAAACGGCCATTTTGTATTTTTTGCGGGATCAAACGGCACAAAATCCCGGATTTGTGGAAGCGAATCTCGCCGATATTTGTGCCTCGGTTCAGCAGAGCATTGTCACGATTTTGCTGAAAAAACTGCGCAAGGCGGCCAAACAGACGGGCATTCAACAGATAGCCTTGGCGGGGGGGGTAAGCGCCAACTCCGGCTTGCGTTCGGCGCTTGGAAAAATGGGAGAAAAAGAAGGCTGGCAAACCTATATCCCCGCGTTTGAATATTGCACCGACAATGCCGCCATGATCGGAATCGCAGGCTACTACAAATTCCTTCGCGGAGCCTTTTGCGAGCAGGATGCCGCACCGTATGCCCGCGGGTTCACCGGATAAACGACACTGATTTTGCTATGGCTTTTCTGCTTTTTTACGTCACCCACCCGAACGAGGAAACGGCCAGACGCATCGCCGGGGAGGTCGTGCAGAAGCGACTCGCCGCCTGCGCCAATATTTTTCCGATCAGTAGCGCATACTGGTGGGATGGCGCTATCCAGCAGGAAAACGAGTGGGTTTCGATATTGAAGACACGTATTGACCTGGAACAGGCACTGGAAGCCTGCATTCGTGACCTGCATCCGTACGAAGTTCCCTGCATCCTGCGCCATGAAGTTCGCGCCAATGCGGACTACGAACAATGGATCGCAGCGGCCACCCAGGTATAAACTACTGCCCTTGTTGCATGGCCTGGAGGCGTTGTTGAATTTCGGCTGCTTTGGCCTGATTTCCCTGTATCGAGTAAATTTCTATCAGTCCCTGCATGGCTCCAAGGTCACGCGGATGGTTATCCAACGCAATCTTCAAGAACTCAATGCCGCCGTTCATGTCGCCTTTTTGTTTGTAGTAAAACTCGTAGCCGACGCGGAAACAGAATCGGTTGTACAGGTCGGGGCCGGTGCCTTTCAGCGCTTTCAGGACGGCCAACAACTGCAACAGCATATCCCCGTTGTAGGGTTGTTTCAGGATCAAATCCTCCAGGTCGGCCAGCAATGGTGCGGGTTGTTGGTTTTCCCGAAATTTTGCGGCAGCCACTTCCACTTTCATAATGCCGGCCAGCCGGTAACCGGGATTGATTTCCAAAGACCGGTTGATGTGCCGGCTGATTTCCCCCAGCATAGCGGTGCGAGCGGCAGGATCGGGGCCAACCAGTTGCTTTTGATAGCGCTCTTTAAACAGCATGGCTGCGTAATAGTAGTTGGCCCTGTAGCTGTCTTTGGACACCTGTACGGCTTTTTCCACTAACTTCGAACCGTCGCCACCCCAGTCAGGCACGCGTACAAACACCCGCCAGGCAAACAGAAGGGCCATAACGCCGGCCAAACCGATACTCAGTTGGGCCAAACCCGCTGATTTCCGCGCAAGCCACTCGGGTAAAATCCTGGCAAAGAACCACGCTGCCAGCAAACAAAATCCAACGGATGGCATGTACGCATACCGCTCGTTCATAAAGGTGCTCGTGCTCACGAAAATGTTTGAAACAACGCTCAGCGTCAGCAGGTAAAACAAAATGCTGTAGGCAACCACCTTTTTAGTGGAGGCACTTCCGTCCGTTTTTTCATTGGTTGAGCGGCTAAGAAACAACTGCCGGGCAGCCCAAACACCGGCGAGCAAATACAGCGAAAGCGACACGATGGGACGCCAGTCGGCCCACGTCACTTTCGGAACATGATATGGGTAGTAGTCAATGGTGAGCGGATGCGGGAAAACGAGCAACTTCAGGTACCAGCCGAGGGAAAGAAAAATTGTGGCAAATTTTTCTCCCGTGTTCATTCCCATAAACGGGTTCAGCACCAACTCGTCCACCGGATTTGCAGGCCTGACCATGTACCCCAGGGCTTTGTAGCGGATGAACACGTACAAGGCTGTGACCCCAAGCAGCACCAGACCAATTTTGGCAATGCGGCCAAAAGGAATTTTCGAAAACATCCATAAGGTGATTGGAATGACCGCCAAAAATGTAGCGACATTCTCCTTGGACAATAGCCCAAGCAAAAATACCAATCCGGTGTATGCCAGCCAGCGTGCTTCTCCGGTGTCTGTGTAACGCATACCGGCATACAATGCACCAAGCGCGCCCAGTAGCGCAAGTATTTCGTCGCGGCCCTTGATGTTGGCCACCACTTCGGTGTGAAGCGGATGTATCAGGAATAAGACTGCTGCCAAAAACGGGACGCTCCAATACCGGGATTTGTTTGATTTCGGAAGCAGCGCCAAAAGAACTCGGTAGAGCATCACTGCAGTAAAAGCATACAGCAGCACATTTATGGCGTGCCCGATTCCAGGTTGATTTTTTCCAAAAAGCCCGACCTCAACGGCAAATGTAGCCAGCGGAAGCGGGCGATAACGACCGCCTTCGTACAGGTTTTTGGTATCTTTGTAATACCCCAAAAGGCTGTCGCCGGAAAAGATATCGCGCAGGCCGGCAAACCCTTTTTGCACAAAATCGTTGTCCCAGATGAATACCTGATCATCCTGCAGGTACCCAAAGCCGAGAGTAGTTCCGTACAGCACGAATGCCAGTGCCATCAAACCGAATATCGGCCCCAGGTTTTCCTGAAAAAAGCCGGGGTCAAAATAACTGGCGCTACTCGTGTGGTTGCCGGAAGGTTGTGCCGTCGAAGTGCGTGGAGTAAGGGTCGGTTTGCCGGTTTTTTTTGCAGCCATGCGGATAACGAACTATACAGCGTTTAACAAAATGAAAACATCTTCGGAACTACCTTCAGACACAATAATTCCGGCACAATCTTCGATTGTTTCAGGTTTAAAAAAAAGCAAAAGTAGATGAAAAAACAGGTATTCACATTTCTTCTGTCAGGCATCGGTTTAGCCATGCTGGCCGCCTTCACATCAAAACCTGCAGCACCTGCGCCCAAAGTCCCACTTAAATGGTACACTTGGGAGGAAGCCGCGGCTTTGAACAAAACCAAACCCAGAAAAATTTTCGTGGACGTGTACACCGACTGGTGCGGCTGGTGCAAACGCATGGACAAGTCTACGTTTGTTGAGGAAAAAGTAGCAGCGTACCTCGCTGCCAACTTTTACCCGGTCAAACTGAATGCCGAACAACGGGAAGACATCCTGTTCAATGGCGAAACATTCAAGTTCGTCGAAACAGGCAACGGCAAAGGGGTCAACACCCTCGCGTATGCACTCCTGGACGGCAAAATGGGCTACCCATCCATGGTGTACTTGAATGAAAAGTACGAACGCATCATGATTTCCCCGGGATACAAAGAGGCACCCGACATGCTCAAGGAACTCAAGTTTGCTGCGGAGGACAAGTACAAAACCACCGATTGGGAAACTTACCGCAATCAGTAGCGCTACTTTTTCCAGGGGAGTTCCAGCACACGTTGCGCAGCCAGTTCACCCAGAAGTACTCCGGCATCGCAATCCATACGGAAGTGAACGCCAAGCGGAATACGTGAGTAAGCATCCTCGTAGGCCAGGTCTTTGAAGGAAGCCAGCGTTCTGGGCTTTCCGTTAAATTCGGTGCGATACAGATGGCACTGATCTGTAAACGTGTATGTTCCGGGACGCTTGGAGTTGAATTCGAAAAACGAGGACAGAATTTTTCCGCCTGCGCCTCCGAAGCCTGAGTGCCCGGATGGGTAAGCCGGAAATGACGGCGTGATGCCCTCGAATCCGTCAATCGGGTTGTTCAGGATGGTCGTCCAATTGGCTGCATCCGGGTAGTATTGGGCCATAACCCGGCGGATGTAGGACACCGGCCGCTCAAGATTGTACACGTATTTTGACTGCCAGATGGCCACGCTGATGTCGTTGAGAGACATACCCATTTTGGCATACAGTTCAACGGTTTCCTCCAGGTTCAGGCTTTCGGCTTTGACTACCTGATCGGCCACAGCAATGAGGCGGGCGGGCGGCGAAAACGTCAACCCGAGGATATCGTCACTCCAGAATTCCGCCAGCCAGCGCTGTTCGTATGCTTCCGGACCGTTGTTCTTGATATTTTTTACCGTGCTGTATACTTCGAATGCCTGGGAAAAAAACAAGGATTCGGGGTGTTCGCTATACGGTATGGGCGGGCGGGCCAGTTGCTCTTCTTCCCGGAGTGCGAATGTGCGCACTTGCCCCCAGAAGGGGAACATGGCCTGGGCAAAATCGGGAATCGTCGGCGCCCAATAGCCGGGACCTGTCGGCGCGTTGTAAGGAGGTCTCGGGGTCAAGAAGGCATTGTGCGCGGCCTCGTCGGTGCGCTCCCAGTCATAAAAAATGCGGGCTACTTCCTGTCCACGTTGGACAGAGCGCTCCATGATTTCAGGAGTTGTTTCGGCGGCGTATTTGTCGTGTAATTCCTGGTGTGTTTTTTCGATAAGGCTGAACTCGGCGGGGTATGAATTTTCCATGTGGAAAAAGAACCGTTTCATCAGGAAGGCATACACCTCATTGATAACGGTCGGCCAGTGATATTCCAGGGACTCGTCGTATTTGGGCACGGACAGGCCATTGTACAAGTTCGCGAGACTGTTGTACTCCGGCATCCCTGGTACCACCGCTTCGTATGCCGCAAAACCCAGGTATCCCAAAGCGTGCGGCACTGGACCGGGGCGATACCCGGTGGCGTAACGGTCCAGTTGCAGGAATACATCATTCCAGCGCATGGTGACTTCATTACTGTGGGCGCGAACGAGTGTTCGGGATTGCTCAACTTCATACTCCCGGCAAGATTGGAAAAACAAGGCGCTAATGCCGGCCAGAAGGAGAAAAGACTTAAGCAGGTTAAAAGATTTCATACTTGAATTCGTGAAATATTAACGGGAAAAAGAAATTTTGGAGTGGTTTGAAAGCGCTTGGAGCACGATTCAAACTTTACAGGATTATGCCAAAAATCTATGCAATTGCGGGATAAATATCGAACAGGTTGTAGTTTTTTATTACCCGGCAAAGGTAAAAAAACATTCCATGTGCGTTACCTGTTTGTTTGGTCGTTTCCGACTTGAATAATGACCTTTGCCGCACGTTATTCTCAAGGTAGTAAATCGAATTTTTTCATCTTTCCATACCAAATTCTTGACAAAAGAAGCCTTTATCATCGACGGTATCCGAACACCAATCGGGAGTTTCGGAGGTAGTCTGGCGCCGGTTCGCACCGACGATCTAGCAGCCCATGCCATTCAAAAACTGCTTGAGCGTCATCCCGGGCTGGATGCTGCCGCCATTGACGACGTCATCATGGGGTGTGCCAACCAGGCAGGCGAGGACAATCGGAATGTAGCGCGTATGGCGCTTTTACTTGCAGGAATTCCGGATACCGTACCCGGCGAAACAGTCAATCGTTTGTGTGCCAGTGGTATGGCTGCTGCTGTGCATGCCTGCCGTGCCATCCGGAGTGGCGATGGCGATTTGTTCATTGCCGGGGGGGTGGAGCACATGACTCGCGGGCCTTACGTCCTGAGCAAAAGTGCCAAACCTTTCGGCAACGATGCCAAATTGTACGATTCCAGTTTTGGCTGGCGGTTTATCAATCCACAGATGCAAGCCTTGTACGGCACCGAAGCCATGGGCGAAACGGCAGAAAACCTGGCAGAATTGTACCAGATCAGCCGCGAGGATCAGGATCGCTTTGCGGTGTGGAGCCAGCAGAAGGCTGCCACTGCCCGGGCTACCGGGTGGTTTGAGAAAGAGATAGCACCTGTAGAAATTTTGACCAAAAAGGGCGCCCCTTCAATCGTTGTTCAGGATGAATTCATCAAGTCGGAAACCACAATCGAGGTACTTGCACAACTTCGCCCCGCATTCCGAAAAGACGGCACCGTAACGGCAGGCAATGCTTCCGGCTTAAACGACGGAGCCGCCGCCCTTCTGATCGCTTCCGAAACCGGAATTCGACAACACAGTTTTCGCCCGCTTGCGCGTATTGTAAGTTCGGCAGTGGTCGGCGTTGAACCGCGTATTATGGGAATCGGGCCGGTTCAAGCCTCCCGGAATGCACTGGCTAAAGCCGGTCTCACGCTGGACGACATCTCAATTGTGGAAATCAATGAAGCCTTTGCCGCTCAAGTGTTGGCTTGTACGCGTCAACTGGGCCTTTCGGATACCGACAACAGAATCAACCCCAATGGAGGGGCGATTGCACTTGGGCACCCGCTGGGGATGTCGGGTGCTCGAATTTTGCTGACGGCAGCGCGCGCGCTTCACAGGCACGGAGGGCGTTTTGCCCTTTGTACCATGTGTATCGGCGTGGGACAGGGATATGCTGTTGTACTGGAAAAAGCCGATTAAGGTACGCTGTTTTACCCTTCCGAAGATACCGGCGGTACGGTGTCAGAAGTATTCTGCTCCTGAATTTGTAGTTCGGGTACCGGCTCTTTTTCATCTTGCTTCTGCAGGTAAATTTCAAACTGCATCCCCCGAAGTTCAAACGCCAGCACCATTGATCTGCTGTCGAGCGATCGAATCGCGTATTCAACGGGGCTAGCACTTTTTTGCAGGATGGATGATTTCACGATTTCGAAATCTATGGGGATTTCCGGACCTACAGGCAAATTGGTTATCATCTTTCCATCCGTACCGAAACGGAAGTAGGTTCCGGTAAGGGTGCCCGTTTCCTGCCCGTTTCGCAATCCTCTTGTGATTTCCCAACGGCCTTCTAAAGAAGCAACGTCGAACTTGGGGTCATCCACACAAGCAGAGACCATGAGCACGATCTGTAACAATAACAAGTGGAGGCAGGTGAAACGTCGGCTCATTTCAAAGAAGTTTTTCACACCGAATAAATTATTTGATCTCAACATAGCCGAATCCGAGATACGGGAATTCGCCAAACCCGGCGCAGTAGCAGAATTCCATGAGTGGGACAGGCATACTGACCTCAAATTCAAATACAAAGCCGCGAAGTTGTGCAATACCTTCCGGGTTGGGTTTTAAATGAATAAGGCGGGACTTTGCCTGGCCGAGCAATCTGTAACTCATTGGGAATGATGGATCAAGCATTTTCAATGCAGCAAGCGACTTGTATTGCATGGCAGCTTTGAATCGTCGAACGGCATGGTTGAAAAAACTGACGTCGTAGAGCTCATTATCAGGTAGCAGGTAGGAATTAGCCGGTTTGCCCTCTTCGACGGTTGTAACGGAGATCGGCGACACGGCTTTGAACTGCATCGTTTCTTTAAACTGAATACGCGGCATGATTTGCCAGTGTTTTACTTCAAATTGGGCGGGATGTCCTTCGTGTGTACCCAAAGTCAGGGGCAGTTGCCGGAAAAGGTGTACGATCTGCTGCTCAAAAGCATGATCCAGATAAAGCGAAATACTGATTTTGACCTGATTCCCAAGAAGACGGAACTCTTGTTTAACTTGGTCCATCTCATACGGATAAATGGCTAATGGACTGAAGGTAAACAACTTGAAGTTGTGGGAAGCCGCGTCGAACCCTAATTGCTGAATGTGTGCAGATAGGTCGGATCCGGCATTGGAAAGCACCGAAAATATCCAGTTGGAGATTTCGGATTGGTAGTTGATTGGAATGATGACGCCTTTCTGGCAGGAAAGGCTGAACTGGATGCGCATAAGTATGTATTGTGATTAAAGAAAAGATTAAGCCCTGCTTCACGGTAGCACAACGGTCAAAAACGGCCTGTGTCGTCTTTTCGCCGCGAAAAGTACGCATAAATCGGTATCGGCAAACAAAAAATTAAGAAATGCCCCCCCACTTGGTGAAAAAACGAAAACTCCTACCCCGCGAAAGCATGGAGCGGACGAAAAAACTCCCGGGAAAGTCGCACGAGGATGAGCCGGGAAACAATACGTCTCTTTTAACGTAAGTCGTTGCTACCCGCAATTGCGACGCGCATAATCGCTTTTGCTATCCATCATCGCGAGACTTCCTTCCGGGAGTATCGAGAAAAACTGAGCGTGTTAAGAGTTCAGTCTTGCAGGAGATTACCGGGACTGAACTAATAAAGATTAAAAAATACCAAAGGCGGGGGCGAAAAAATTTATGATATGGGTGAGTCGCTGAAAATCCAGCACCTCAGGGTATGTTGACGTCAATAATAATGAACTCACAGCCTCGGACTATTTTATACCTGTGCCATCCGGAGTTAAGCCCAACTACTATTGTGCTCAGGCTTGTGGTTTGTGATTCCCACACTTGGATATTTGTCCCAAGTTCAGCGACTTGGATGGAGTAACTACCAGAAGAACCGAAAGCTTCCCACTCAACTAAAGCAATGCCATTCCCAAGGGGGGTTACAGAGGTTAACGTATCTGCTGGCTTTGCAGCAAGAAGCAGGAAAATCGATACAAAAAGTATGTATTTCATAAAAAATGATGTTAAATTAAGACCTTTTAAAGAGGTTTCACAAAATATTGTGCAACCAAAAAACTCAAGGAATGTTAACATCAATAATTATGAACTCAGGCTGTTCCTGTTTAGGCTTGCCAGGACGTTTACCGTCGGAGGATTGAGCACTTCCGCCCAAACTTGAGGCGGTAAGAAACAAACTGAAAAGTACAGCAAAAAATGGCATAGCGATGAACGTTTTGATTGTTGAAAAATTCTGGATCAAAAGTCCAACGAAACCTGCCCCTGAAAAAGGACACAACCACACATTTCAATCCGTGCAGATTGAGCATTAAAACACCTACCTGCCCTACCTTTGCTCGTGGCACGGCGGTTTGAAACTGGATTGTTGTAAATTGCTGGATTTGGTGCGTGGGGAACTACCTTGCTATTCCATACTGCAAATCTGATTTTGTTGTTCTAATTTCACGTTCAATTTCAGGTACAAAGGTCTCCCCCGGGATTTTCTCGGGGAAGGACACAGTTACACGTTTCAATCCATGCAGATTTAATTTAATCCACCAGAATTTGTCACCATTTCCTAAACACCGTCCGACATGGAATTTGACGTGCTCAAAGATTTGGCACAGACCATCACCCGAAATAAAATCAAACAAATCGAGGTGCTGGGGAATCCGGGACAGGAAAACAGCCGGATTTTCGAGTTATACGAGGGCATTGCCAAAGGGCAGTTCAGTTCGGATGAGGAGGCTGCGCGTCATTTCACGGGCGCCAATGCCAAAGACCCCAATTACCGTAAACTGCGCAACCGGCTGATCCGGCAACTCATTAACACCTCTTTTTTTGTAGATGCCCAGCAACCCATGTACAATGAGCGTGGAAAAGCCCTGTTTAGTTGTTACCGGGATTATGCAGCCGCCTACATCCTGTGGAGCAAGGACGCTACCAAAGCCAGCCACTACCTGTTTCAACAACTCCTGGAGCAAGCCATAAAATTCGAGTTCACAGAATTAACTGCCGAAATTTGCCGCATTCTCCGCCAACAGGCAGCTCTCAGTCCGGGCGATTTCGCAAGTCACGAAAAATATAGCAGGCTGCACCGCCTGTATGAAGACAAACGCTTTTGGGAAGCCAAAGCATACGATTATTCTGAAAACCTGATTCACCACTATATTACCCGAAGGTCGCCAAATCAAGAAGTCAACCTACTGGCCAGTCAATACTTTGAAGAGCTTTTCCCTATCATCGAACAAGTATACACAATTCAGTTTGTTGTGCATACTTACCAAATCGGAGTAATCAGGCACTTATCTGTGAACGACTGTCAAAGTGCCATTGAAATGTGTGATCAGGCGCTGAACAATCTAAAAGACAGGCCAAACATCAACCGGGGCTCGCTTACCACCTTTGCTTCTCAAAAACTGGCCTGCCTCACCCAACTCCGCATTTTTGACGAAGGTGGCAAGACTGCCGAGTATTGCATGAGCCTCGTGGATGCGGGCACGTATAACTGGTTCCGGCTTTTGGAAACCCGGTTTTACTACTTCACCTACCTTAAACAATATCAGGAGGCACTGACCATTTTTGAACAGGCGACCACCCACGAACGGTACAGCCAACTCAGCGGTAGCAACCGCGACATCTGGGTCATGTTGGGCGGATACCTGAACCTGCTGGCTGTACTTGGCAAACTGGACCCAGTAGAAGTGGAACAGATAGCCGGCTACTACACGCCTTCCACCACGCGCTTTATCAATGATTTTGAAGTGCTGGACAAGGAAAAGGAAGGCATGAACATTCCGCTTGTCCTCTTGCCGGTGCTTTACAGTGTGGCAAAAGGCCAGTACGACGAGGAGGCTTTTCGCAGAAGTATCGAGGCGTTGGATAAATACCGCCAGCGGCATCTCGAAAACGAAACGAACCGCCGCAGCGCTATTTTCCTGAAACTACTCCTGGCGCTGGCAAAAAAAGAATTTGAAGGTACCCGAGCCGACCTGAAAATCCAGAAGGAACTACAACTGCTGAAACAGTTGCCGCCACAGATGTCCCGACAGTCCTTTGCTGTGGAGGTCATCCCGTATGAAGACTTGCTGGAAATGCTTTTGCAGCCGCCTGCATAAAAAATTCCCTGCGCCTTGCCAGAAGCGCAGGGAATGCCTAAAGCAGCGTCGGGTTTCGGTAGCCCGATCAACTATCGAAAAACGAGTCGTACTGGTTGCCCCCCCGCGTTTCTTTGCTCGGTATCTTTATAGGTGTGTTCAGGTCGAGTATCTCCTTCGGGTTGTCCGCTTTTGATATTATGGACGACTTCTCCTTCCCCAGCAAAAACGATACTCCCTCCTTTTCCCATTTCTCCAGCATCTGAAGGCCTTCTTCCTCGAAAACGCCATTCTGCAAGTCAATGGAATCCATAAAGCCTTTCGACATGTCCATAAAGCGCTCCATCTCCCCTACTTTCTGGCCGACATCCTCGGCCATTGCTTCCAAAGCCATGTCGTACATGTACTTCTTGTCGTTGTTGCCGCTCAAAATGGACATAGCAGAACGAATGGCTGAATGGCTGGCCTTGATTGCCTTGTATTCCTGTTCCTTCACAACCACCTGATCCTGGAGGTCTTCCAGCATAATTTCGGAGGTTTCGTACATCTTGGTCAGCACCCGGTACAATACTTCCATACGTTTGTACAGATCATCCAGTTTCATGTTGGATTCCTGCAAGCGCCCGGCTTTACGCGCCTTGAGTACCATGATGGCGTCCTTGCCAGTCTCTTTGGCTTTGCTGGCAATGCCCAGATTGGTTTGAATTTCGCGCTGATTCGTTCGGATCATTTCCGAGAGTTTGTACATCTGCCCTTTAAGTTTGCTGATCTGCTCGTTCATGGCGCCGAGGTTGTTTTTCAAATCCTCAATGTAACTTTTCAAAATGCCGATTGGGTCAATCTGGACAAACAACCCCGTGATCCAGCGCATAACAGATTTGTACATGTACCAGATCAGGTTGCGCATTTTCGGATCCAGTACCACATATACAACGCCGGCAAGCGCTGCCAGTAGCCCGGCCAAATAAAGCGTGTTTTGTGCGAGGTTGATCAAGGTCGGCAACGCCTTGTATAACAAATATCCCCCACCAAGAAGTATTGCGGCCATAAAAAGGCCGCCGGTGGCACCTTCAGGACGGTTCCAAAAGCCCTTGGGTTTGATCGGTTGCAGTTCTGTACTCATTGATTGAAAAATTTAGTTGGGTATGCGTTTCTAAAATGGGTGTATTTTCAAGTTTCAGCGGCGAAAGATACTGCCCAAAAACATCCGCACCGCACGTCGGAAGCGGTCGTTTACGAAAAAAAGTATCACGAAGGCCAGCACAAAAACCCAAAACACACTGATCATTACCTTCAACAACTTGAAAACAAGCCAAAGCAACAACAGCCCGGCAAGAAAAACCGCTACCGGATTCTTAAGTAAGTCGTTCATTTTCAACTTTATTTAAAAAATGTAAGAAATGTGAACTTCCGTAAGGACAACCAGGCCCAAACAAGGGCCAAATGTGCTGCTAATCCCGGATTTAACCGTCGGTTTCGTCGCCGTGAATCCGAAATTTTTGGATGAATGCAACTTGGGAGTACATATGCTCATGCCCTGATGCCCCATTTGTTAAACCATTCCCTCGACTTGTCGTTTACAGGGCTGCCAAGACACACAAAACATCAGCACATGGCGGTCCAAAATCCGAACACACTAACACCAGTGCAACGCCTGCTCAGGCTCCTGTCCAAATACAGGCGCGAAATGCGCTATATCCTCCTGTATGCGGTCGTCGCAGGTTTGATAAACCTGTCTTTGCCGCTCGGCATCCAGGCAATCATCGGCCTCATCGCAGGCGGCGCCATATCGGCTTCCTGGGGACTTTTAGTTGCTTTTGTCATCATTGGCGCAGTACTTACCGGCGGCTTACGCCTCATGCAGTTGTCCATCATGGAACACATGCAGCGACAAATTTTCACAGACTCAGCCATTGAATTTGCCGTCCGCATCCCGCGCCTCAACCTTGAGTTGTTGCGCAAGGAATACCTGCCGGAGCTTGTCAACCGTTTTTTTGACACCCAAAATATTCAAAAAGGCCTTCCGAAACTGTTGATTGACGGGAGCACCGCCATCCTGCAAATCCTGTTCAGCCTGCTCCTGCTGTCGTTTTACCACTCCACATTTGTGCTCACCTCCTTGCTGTTGCTCGGAGTGTTGGGTATTTTGTTCTGGTGGACGGTGCCACTCGGCATGGCCACCAGCCTCAAGGAGTCCAAGTACAAATACAAAATTGCCTACTGGTTGGAGGAAGTCAGCCGGGTTTCATCCACCTTCAAACTTGCGGGTGAAAACCGTTTCCCGATCAGCCGCACCGACGAACTCACCGTGGATTACCTCGACGCCCGAGCCAAACACTGGCGCATACTGCTTACCCAGTTCAGCAGCAGCGTGGTGTTTCGCGCATTGGTGCTCGGCGGTTTCCTGGTGCTCGGCAGCCTGATGGTGATGAACAACGAACTGAATCTCGGCCAGTTCGTAGCCGCCGAAATCCTCGTCCTGTTCATCGTGGAATCCGTAGAAAAACTCATTCTGCTGCACGAAACCGGCTACGACGTACTCACCGCCACCGAAAAAATCGGTCAGGTATCCGACCTGCCCATCGAACGGGAAGACGGCGTGCGTGTGGAGGATTTTTGCAACAACCTGCAACCCCTTGCCGTCGAACTCCGAAATCTGTCCTACCAGTTCAGCGACGCCGACGCCCCGGTACTGAAGGAACTGACCACCTCCTTCAAAGCCGGCGAACGGGTAGCCATCACCGGTTATCCCGGCTCCGGGAAAAGCACACTGACCCAGGTGCTTTCGGTGATCAAACGCGATTTTACTGGGTCCCTGCTGTTCAACGGACTGCCCAAACAGAACATCAACTTGCGCAGCCTGCGCGAACATATTGGCGACTACTCCTCGCAGGAAGATGTGTTCCGGGGCACCATTCTGGAAAACATCACCCTCGGTCGTACCAGCATTTCCCTCCAGCAGGTGCTGAAACTGGCCGAAAACGTCGGCCTCACGGAATTTATCCGAAACAGCCCCGAGGGCATTGACACCGAACTACTCCCCGGCGGCAAAAACATCCCGCGCAGCATCATTACCAAAATACTCATCGCACGCTCGATCATCACCGAACCAAATCTGTTGGTCATGGAAGAGCCTCTCGGAAACCTGACTTTCCGCGACCGGCTCCGCATTGGCCGACTGCTGACCGACCGCAATCACAACTGGACACTCGTATGCGTCACCACGGATCCGTTGCTGGCATCCCTGTGCGACCGCATTATCGTGCTGCGCGACGGGCAAATTATTTACGAAGGCGACTTCGACAACCTGCAAAAAACCGAACACTACGAACGCATCTTCCGTGAAAAACTCAACGAATAACAAACCGCTCCACCAGAATCATGCTGAACATTAGCAATAACACCGTTCACTGCGAAGAAGATATCCGGAATCTGGAAGCACCCCGCCGGAACAAACTGGCGCACTGGCATATTTCTGCCCGTAATCTGTTCCTCGTGCTGCTCGCCATCTTTCTGATCTTTTTGTTTCTCCCCTGGACGCAAAACATTCAGGCTACCGGTAAAGTAACCACCCTGCGACCCGAACATCGTCCGCAAACTATCCATGCCACCATCTCCGGGAGGGTGGAAAAGTGGTTCGTCATGGAGGGCCAAAAAGTCCGCACAGGCGACACCATTCTATTCCTTTCCGAGGTCAAGTCCGATTATTTTGACCCGGCACTTGTGCAGCGTGTCGGCAATCAGGTATCGGCCAAAGAATCGGCCATTACTTCCTACGACAACAAAGTAGGCGCGCTGGAAAACCAGATTGCCGCCATGGAACGCGAATTGGACAGCAAATCGAAGCAAATAGCCAACAAAATCCGCCAGGCGGAACTCAAAATCGAGTCCGATCGTGCCGGTGTGACGCAGGCAAAAGTGGATGTCCAGATCGCCAAACGCCAGTTTGACGGCATCAAAAACCTGTACGACAAGGGCCTGAAGTCGCTCACCGAACTGGAAGAGAAAAAAGCCAAACTGCAGGAAAGCGAAGCCAAATTAGTCAGCGCCGAGAACAAGTTTGTTTCCAGCCAAAACGACCTGGAGATTTACAAAACCGAACTTCAGTTGACCCAAAACGAGTACGCCAATAAAATCGCCAAGGCGCAAAGCGACAAATTCAGCACCATTTCCGAAAAATATGACGCGCAGGCTTCGGTAAACAAGTTGCGCATCGAACGCGAGAATTACACCCGCCGGAGCACTTTTTACTACATTCTTGCTCCGCAGGACGGCTACATCGTACAGGCTATCACGCCCGGTATCGGCGAAATTGTCAAGGAAGGTGACCCTGTCGTGAGCATCCTTCCCGCCGATTACGAACTCGCCGTCGAAATGTACATCCGACCGATGGACCTGCCGCTCATCAGCACCGGCAGGCAGGTGCGATTCCTGTTTGACGGCTGGCCGGCGTTTTTCTTTAGCGGCTGGCCCGGCATTTCATTGGGCACCTTTGCCGGACGAGTAGTGGCCATTGACCGCAATATCAGCAACAACGGCAAATTCCGGGTACTCATCGCGCCCGATAAAAGCGAGCAACCCTGGCCCGACGCGCTCCAGGTGGGTGGCGGCGCCAAAGGCATAGCCTTGCTGAAAAACGTACCGCTTTGGTACGAACTCTGGCGAATTCTCAACGGTTTTCCACCCGATTTGTACCAGGAGAACTCCCCCGGTGACGATAAAAAAGACGAAGGCCTGACTCCGAAAGCCCCCATCAAAAAGACGAAATAACCCGATTCCGGCCATGTTGAAAAAAACCACGATTCTGCTTTTCACGCTGATCCCTTGCTTGCTTTGGGCGCAGCAACCGGCAAATTTAACCTGGCAGGAATTCCGCAGTCAGGTACTCCGGCAGCACCCGGTGGCGCGGCAGGCAGACCTGCTGACGGAGCAGGCCCGGTTTCAACTACTGCGCGCAAAAGGCGGTTTCGACCCGAAACTCTATGGCGATCTGGAGGGCAAAAATTTCAACGAAAAAACCTATTTCCAGTACTCGGAAGCCGGCGTGAAATGGCCCACCTGGTTCGGCCTCGAACTCAAGGGAAACTACAACCGCGCCACAGGAGCGTTTCTTAACCCGGAAGCCGGTCTTCCCGACGCCGGCCAGATTGCCGCCGGATTCAACTGGACCCTCGGCCAGGGCCTGCTCATGGACGAGCGCCGCGCCGATTTGCAACAAAGCCGGATAGCGCTTCGGCAAAACGAAGCCGAACGCCGCGCCCTGCGCAACAACCTGCTCCTCGAAGCCGCCAAATCCTACTGGACCTGGGTAGTGGCAGAGAATTCAATCCGTATTTTTGAAGAAGCCCAACGCCAGGCCGAAATCCGGTATGCCGGCATTCTGGAAAGTTTTGTGCAAGGCGACAAACCCGCCATTGACACCCTCGAAGCCTTCATCCAGGTGCAAAACCGCCGGCTCGACGTCAACTTTGCCCGGGTCGAATTGCAAAATGCCGCACTGGAGTTGGCCAATTTCCGCTGGACGCCCGACGGTGTCCCCGTCGTCGAAGTCACACCCGGCACACCCGAGCCGCTGATAGCCGCTTCATACCCCCCAATTGCATCATCCGAAGCCGCGAATCTGGTACAAACAGCCTTGCAAAGTCATCCCGATTTGCTCGCATACGAAGCCAAACTGAGCCTGCTAAACGTAGAGCGCCGCCTAAAACTGGAAAAACGAAAACCTGTACTCGACCTCGGCTACCAACTTTTGGGCAATGGTTGGCAGTTTTTTTCTACACCCGGCCTCGAAGGCCCCGGCGTATTCGTCAACGACGTCAAGTGGAGTCTGCGCTTCAGTTACCCGATCCTGAACCGAAAGGCGCGCGGCGACTGGCAAATCACGCAGGTCAAAATTGCCCAAACCGACCTTGCACTCCAGCAAAAACGCCTTGAAATCGGCAACAAGGTGCGGCAATACTTGAACGAACTGAACACCCTTGCCGAACAAGCCGCCCTCTACCGCGACATCGCAGCCAACTACCGCGCCCTTCTTGACGGTGAAAATGAAAAATTCCGTTTCGGCGAAAGTTCGGTCTTCCTTATCAACACCCGCGAACAACGCTGGTTGGAAGCACAAATCAAGTACCTGAAACTGTTGTCGGAATACCGGAAAACGGAAGCCGCGCTGCAATGGGCGGCCGGGCAATTGGCTGAGTAATCTACTTACCGCAGCAAGTCCTATTTTCACCCCCAAAAAACGCCATGCTCACGCGATTTCCGACTCTAATCCTGCTTGCCATGCTGTTCGCGCACTGCCAATCGCCTGCCGACAAACCGGGCGACACCACCGCCCGCCCGCCCTACGCGCTTGCCATTCACGGCGGCGCCGGCACCATTCGAAAGTCGGACATGACACCGGAACAGGAAGCCGAATACCGCGCCGCACTTGACTCGGCGCTGAATATCGGCGAAACCATCCTGCGCGACGGCGGCACCGCACTTGATGCCGTCACGCAAACCGTCGTGTGGCTCGAAAACTGCCCCCTGTTCAATGCCGGACGCGGTGCCGTATTCACCCACGACGGCCGCAATGAACTCGACGCCAGCATCATGGACGGCAGCACCCAGGCAGCCGGCTCGGTCGGCGGGGTCACGATTGTAAAAAATCCGGTACTTCTGGCCCGGACAGTCATGGAAAAATCGCCTCACGTTTTTCTGAGCGGAAAAGGCGCCGAACAGTTTGCACTCGAAAACGGCCTCGATACCGTCGGCCCCGACTGGTTTTTCACTCAAAAACGCTGGGATGCCCTTCAAAAAACATTGCAGGAAGAAAAAGCAAAAGCACCGCAGGGCATGAGCCGAAAAAATCCCGACCACAAGTTCGGTACCGTCGGGTGTGTGGCCCTCGACAACAAGGGCAATCTGGCGGCAGCCACCTCCACCGGAGGCATGACCAACAAACGCTGGAACCGCCTTGGCGACACGCCCGTAATCGGCGCCGGCACCTACGCCTCCAACGACGCCTGCGCCGTATCCTGCACCGGCCACGGCGAGTACTTTATCCGCTACGCCGTGGCGCACGATGTGTGGGCGCGCATGGTGTACGGCGGCCTTCCCCTGCGCGAGGCGGCAGAGGCAGTCGTGCTGAAAAAACTTGTGGAGAAAGGCGGTGAGGGTGGCCTCATCGCCGTGGACAAAAGCGGAAACATCGCCATGCCGTTCAACTCCGAGGGGATGTATCGCGGCTATGCCAAACCTGGCGAACGCCGGATTTCGATCTACCGGAACGATGAGTAATTTTGCCGCAGACCTTAGCCCTGAAAGGGTGCTGCCCGCCAACGCGGGGTGTAGCCCCGCGTTGGAAAGCCAAACTGAGTCGGAAGCCCTGAAAGGGCGAAATACTATACGCTCGATGTGCTGTGGCGCCCTTTCAGGGCTTACTCACGACGGGCACCCGCAGGGCAGGGCTGCACCCTGCCCTGCAGGATGACGCCCTTTCAGGGCTAATCAACAGGAGATCAGGCAAGAGTTTCCGCATTACATGGAGTTTTCACCAATCAATCCAGCGTAGAACCGCTTGGTGAAAACACCAGACGGGACGAAAAATTTAAAACCCAAAACTCAAAATTCAAAATTCAAAACTGAAATGATCCTCGGTATCATACCCGCCCGTTGGGCATCCACCCGTTTCCCCGGAAAACCGCTTGTGGACATTGCCGGAAAAAGCATGATCCGGCGCGTGTACGAGCAAGCCGAAAAGGCAAAACTCGTGCAAAAAGTCGTGGTAGCCACCGACGACCCGCGTATCCTCGAACACGTCCGGGTATTCGGGGGCACGGTAGTACTCACCCGCGCCGGCCACCCCAGCGGTACGGACCGCTGCGCGGAAGTAGCAAAGTCTTTCCCGGAGGCCGACATCATCCTGAACATTCAGGGCGACGAGCCGTACGTGCAGCCTGAGCAAATTGACTTGCTTGCGCAAACCTTGCTCGAACGCCCGCGTTTTCCCATCGCCACTCTGGCCAAGCGTATCGAACAGGCAGAAACGTTGTTCAACCCGAACGCCGTCAAAGTCGTGTTTTCCCAAAAACACGGCGCCGTGTACTTCAGCCGCCACCCCATTCCGTTTGTGCGCGATGCACCGCCCGAAAACTGGCTGGAACGCCAGGCGTTTTACAAACACATCGGACTGTATGCCTTCCGCCGCAGTGCCTTACTGCGCATTTCCCGACTCCACCCCACCCCGCTGGAACGCGCCGAATCACTCGAACAACTGCGCTGGCTGGAAAACGGCCTCCGCATTGCAGTCGGCATCACCGAACTGGAAACCATCGGCATAGACTCCCCCGACGACCTGAAAAAAGTACTGCTCCCATGAAAAAAACGCTGTTGCTCGCGCTCACAGTGCCGCTCCTTGTGGCCGTGTTAGCCGATCTTCCCTACTTCAAAACGCCCACGCCGTTTCACAATCCTGCCGAACTGCGCTTGCTGCGCCGGCATTTTTCAAACCGGCATCAGGCTACGGGCGGCCTGCCGATAGATTCCAGCGTGATTTTCCTGACCGCCAAAACCTGCGGCGGCTGCCACGGGTACGACCCCACCGGCTTCGCGTCGGTGAACAACAGCAGCGAAGACGTGAACGTGTACGACGACTGGGGCAGCACCATGATGGCCAATGCGGCCAAAGACCCGTTCTGGCGCGCCAAGGTATCGCATGAAATTCTGATAAACCCCGCGCACAGCCTCGCCCTCCAGGACAAATGCACCTCCTGCCATGCACCTGCCGGACATTACCAGGCCAAACTGAAACTGCATCAGCCGCATTACCTGCTGTCGGATTTGTACGCCGACTCGCTCGGGCTGGACGGCGTCACCTGCCAGGCATGCCATGCGCAGGCCCCGGCGCTGATCGGTAGCCTGCACTCCGGCGCCCTGAATTTTGATACCAATAAAATACGTGTCGCTTACGGCCCTTACGAATTGCCTTTTGCGCCGCCCATGCGCGATTTCGTGGGCATCACGCCGCTGTACGGCGAGCACATCAGCGACGGCGGCCTGTGTGCCGGATGCCATACGCTCATCACCGAAACGGTGGATTTGAGCGGCAACCTGACCGGCGGCACTTTCGTGGAACAGGCTACTTACCACGAGTGGCTGAACAGCCGATACGAACGCGACCGCGACAACATCACCTGCCAGGCCTGCCACATCCCGCAAATCCCCGACGAGGTCATCATTTCCGCCAACTACCAGTTTCTCACCCCGAAATTCCCCTTCGGCCTGCACGAAATGGCCGGCGCCAACGTAACCATGCTCAAACTCCTGAAAGAAAATCGCGGCAAACTCGACATTTCCGCCAAGGCAGAACATTTTGACAGCACCATCACGGCCACCCTGCGTATGCTCCAGCAAAAAACCCTCGATCTGACGCTCGAATCGCAGGTACTGAACGGCGACACGGCATTTTTCAGCCTTAAACTCGCCAACAAAGCCGGGCACAAATTCCCGTCCGGCTACCCCTCCCGGCGTGCCTGGGTGGAGTTTGAAGTGAAAAATGCCGCCGGGCAAACCGTGTTTCACTCCGGGCGCTACAACCCCGACGACTACAGTCTGCCCGACGAAGACGCCAATGTGGAACCGCACTATCAGGTCATCAACCGCCCCGATCAGGTGCAGATTTACGAAATGGTGCCGGGCGACGTGGCGGGCAACTTCACCAACATTCTGGAGCGCGGCGACAAAGCGCTGAAAGACAACCGCCTCACCCCGCAGGGTTTCAGCACCATCCACGCCGCTTACGACACGACGCGAATCGTCGGCAGTGCGCTTGACGACCCGGATTTTAACCACCATCCCGACGGAACCGAGGGCAGCGGTGCCGATGTGCTGCATTTCCGCATCCCGATCAACGGCTACTCCGGGGCGCTCACCGTGTCGGCCAAAGTGTGGTACCAAAGCCTGCCGCCCAAGTGGATGGCGCCCCTGTTCGAGTACTCCTCCCCCGAAATTGACAGTTTCCGCCAGATGTTCGACGCCGCCGACCGCGCGCCGGTACTGGTGGCCTCTGCAGAAAAAAACGTGCTCGTGTCGCCCGTTTCCGCCACGATGCCGGGGGGATTAAAAATTACCGTGTCCCCCACCCTTTCCACTGACGGTCGTGTGCATGTGAACCTTCCCCCTGAAACGCCCGCCCGGCGCATGCGGGTCTGGAATGCCGCCGGACAAATGGTTTGGGACCGGGTAGCCGACGACCTGACACTCCCGCAGAAAAAAGGGACGTATTTCATCGAAATCCAGACCGGCGCGGGGCGGGTGGTACAGCGGGTGGTGCGGGGCGGGTGAGTATCGGCGGAGTCCCTGAAAACCGGGTAGATTCGAGAAACATCGGCACAAACACATCAAATATTCCACCTGTTTTTTGATCTTCGCCGCTGAAAGAAGGGGTATTGACCCGTTTGGGTTTCAGGAAAAACAGCATTTGAACCATGGATTTGCAAAAAACAAAAATCTTCCTCGACAAAATCACCCGCGAATACGCACGCATGAGCAAAGACCCCGATACCATCATGCGCATTGATGTGGACATCATGCTGTCCTACATTCGCGACCTGTACGACGCCGTGTTGACCGACAACGTTGCGCCTGCGCAAGCACCTGCCCGTCGAGAAACAGCGCCGGCGACGCCGCCACCACCTGCGCCTGCACCAACTGCAGCAGCGGCAGCACCGGCGCCGCCGCCACCGCCTGTAATTGCAGAACCTGCGCCCATGCCCGAAGAAAAACCCGCGCCCGCACCGCCACCGCCGCCTGTTGTGGTGGAGGCGATCCACGCCGAACCGTTGCCCGTGATGAAACCTGCACCGCCGGCTGCACCCGCCGCGGCGCCGAGTTTTCCGGCTGCGCCGCCCGACGCAGAAGCACTTTTTGAGCAAAAACAGGCAGTGGAATTGTCTGAAAAACTCTCCGAATTGCCAATCCCAGACTTGCGCAAAGCCATTGGACTCAACGACAAACTGCTGCTGACCCGCGAACTGTTCGGCGAAGACAACTCGGCCTTTGACAAAGCAATAGACACCCTGAACGGTTTTTCAAACATGGATCAGGCCAAAGCATTCCTGCTCGACCACTGCGTGATGCGTTACCGCTGGACGGACAAAAAGCGCCTCGAAATCGCGAAAAAGTTCATCAAATTGGTCCGTCGCCGGTATTCCTGATGCGTATCCTCGTAGTCGGTCAGGGCATCGCGGGCACCGTGTTGGCCTGGACGCTCCGCCGACGCGGCGCTGATGTATGGATAGCCGATGCCGGTTTTCCTCACCAGTCTTCCAGCATTGCCGCCGGAATCATCAACCCGGTGACTGGCAAACGCTACGTCAAAACCTGGCGATACGACGATTTTTTTCCCGTAGCCCGGTCGGTGTACCAAACGATGGAGGCCGAATGGGGTGTGCCCATCTGGCAAGATCAGGTCATTCTGCGTCTGCTCGAAAATCCACAGGAACGGAACGACTGGTCTGCCCGGATTGCCGATCCCGAATACGCCGACCTGCTCGGCGAGCGCCCCGATGCCGGGGCCTGGGCCGGGCACCTCGTTCCCGGGTATGCGGTCGGTGAAATCCGCGGCGCCGCCCGGGTGGATTTCGGTGCCCTGCTTTCCGCATTCCGCCATTCGGCGTTCTCGGACGGAAGTTTTGTGCAAAAAATTCTTCGCCCGGAGGATGTGAATTCCATTTCCCCCGATTACGACTGCATCGTGTTTTGCGAAGGTTATCGCGGGGCGGAGAATCCGTTTTTTCCGAATTTGCCCTGGCAGTTGTCCAAAGGAGAAGCCATGCTGATTCGGCTCAAAAGCGCCCCCTACCCTGCCGAAATGCTCAAAAAAACGTTGCTAATGACTCCTGTCGGCGGCGATTTGTACTGGGTCGGCGCTTCGTACAACTGGACGTTTGAAGACACCGGCGCTACTTCGGCAGAGCAGGATTTTCTGGAAGAACGCCTGCGCCATTTTTTTCGCACACCTTACGAGGTGGTGCAACGTATGGGCGCCGTGCGGCCTACCGTGCGCGACCGCAGGCCGTTTTTGGGCGCAGGCCCGAATCAGTCCAATATTTTCATTTTCAATGGTCTCGGAACCAAAGGCGCCTTGCTCGCGCCATACTGGTCGGCGCACCTGGCCGATCATTTGTTAAGCGGCTCGCCGCTGGATCGGGAGGTGGCAGTGCGGTGAGGGCTGCTCTTACTCCGCAGGGCTGCTCTTACTCCGCAGGGCTGCACCCTGCGTTGACGGATGACGCCCTTTCAGGGCTGTCGGTTATTTATGGCATCACCCAACCAATTTCATTCTGCTACCGGTCTATGGAAAAAACAAACACCGCGACAGTTCTGTGCAAACTTGTTTTTAGCGGAAGCGCAGAGGAGATAGCTCATCGCTCATCGCTACCGAAAGATTTAGCAAGCACGGAATACCGCCGGCACAGGCCGGTGGAAAACTCCGAGTTGACCCCCGGTTTCGGGTGGTCAACTTTTTTTTGCCCGTTTTTCCCGTGGGAATTCAATGCCCGGGTTGATGCTTTTGGACAAGCCGATGTACAAGTCGCGCCATTCCGGATGCATGCGCAGCCCTTCGAGGTGCCGAAGCATGGAGTCCATGTCGCCCCGAATAGCCGGACCGGTTTGCATTTTGGCGGGCGATTCAAGCAGTGCTTTAGCCAGCGTTTCCTCCATGAGCGGGTGGATCAACTCGAAGGGCAGGTCTTTTTCTTCCAGAATTTTTTCAGCAATGGAGAAACAGTGGTTGGCGAAGTTGTTGGCAAACACGGCGGCAATGTGCAGCACAGCGCGTTGCTCGTCGTTGACGCGGTACACCAGGTTGCCGATGGTTTTGGCTAATTTTTTCAGCAATACCACATCCTCCTCCACCCGGGCATCCACGCAAAAAGGCACTTTCGACCAAATGGGCATACGCTCTTTGGAAAACGATTGCAGCGGATAAAACACGCCGTAACGTTCAAACCAGGGAGCAAAAACGGTACCCGGTGTAGCGCCCGACGTGTGCGTGATCAAGGCGTCGGGGACATACGGAGCCAGTGCCTCTCCTACTCCGGCAATAGCGTCATCGCGGACGGCCACGAGTACCCAATCGGCTTTCCGATCTATATCTGCCCAATCGTCGGACCAGTCGGCTCGCAGTTCACCGGCTAATTCGCGGGCGGAATCAGCGCTTCGGTTCAACACTTGCGCGACGCGCAAACCTTTGGCCCGCAGGCGTTTGCCCAAATGGGTGGCGATGCGCCCTGCTCCGGCAATGACGATGGTATCGGGCATAGACATTTTCCGAGTGCCGCGCCTTTTCAGTGCAGGTTTGGCCGCACAATGTTAGCCCGATTTCGCGAATCCCGAAGAGCCTGTTCAAAAAACTGATCTACCGAATTGCTTTTCGGAACACGAGACCGGCGCCGATCGCGTGGCGTTTTTCGGAAAACAGCGGGTTTGTTTCGGCCCAGTCGTTCAGCGCCATGCGGCCCATGACTCCGATGCCGGCAGACCAGTCCGGTGTGGCGTACATCCATTCGAGGCGCAGCATACCGGAAAACGTGAGGCCATTGCGATAGGGTGCGTCTTCCAGTGGAAGTTTGGAACCGTCCGGACCGCCGGAAATAGTACCGGAGCGGGATGAAAGTATACCGAGTACCGGGCCAAGTGCGCCGTCGAGGCGCCAACGGCCGCCCACAGGTAGCGAAACACCGGCAAGAAGGGGCACTTCGAGATGGTTGTACCGGTTGTAGGTTTCCTCTGTGACGGTACGCACATGCACGATTTCGGCCAGGCCGTAGATGTCCTCCACAGAGCCGTCGGCTTTGATGAGCCGGGCGACGAGGTAGTTGGAGTCCAGTGTAGTAAATGTTTCACTGGAAATTCGCTCTCTTACATCCGTCCATTGGGTGAAATAGATACCCGTTTGCACAAAAAAGCGGTTGCCCAAGCGACGGCGAATATCGAAGCCTGTCTGGAACATATCCAGCGCCGTTTCTTCGGAGTCGCGTTTTTTCAGGTATTCTGCCGAACCAGTGCGATGTACGCTGCTCAACCCATAGTGCGCAGAGGCGCCAATCCACCAGCGCGGTTCAGTGAGTTTAGGGCGTTTTTTGAATTCTCCGGGCGAGAAAGCAGGAGGTTCAGGGAGGCCGGCGGTTGCCGGATCAAGGGGGCTGACTACTCGCTCAAGAAACGAAAGTACTGGGGCAAACTGTGGCTTGCCCGCGCGTGTTAACCCCACCCCCGGCCCCTCCCCCAAAAGGGAGGGGGGACGTAGCGAATATTCAGTTGCCAATTGAGCATTCAAACGCATGGCGCCACCCGTCTTATCCCCAAGTGAGGAGGGAAGACGCGATGCGCCCCCATCATGCGCAGGATTATGTTCAACGTCTCTCCTCCCCTTTGGGGGAGGGGGCGGGGGTGGGGTTGACACGCGCGGCACTGCTCCATCAATCCCTGAAACCGACTTGACAGTCCCCGAGCCGGCCAAATTCGGATCCAACCGCATAACCGAAACAGCAACAGGAGGTTTTTGCTTCACACCCACAGCAGGCTGTTTGTGATCGGGAACCTCGGCAGGGGCTACGTCTCCGGCCGGTTGCCACAGCGCCAGAGCTGCGGCCCCGAGCAGCAGCACACCGAGCGCCGAGGTCCACCAAAACACAATCGGACGGCGGCGTTTTTTACGGCGACGGGCTTCGAGGGCTGCCCAGGCAGCATCCGCGTCGAAGTCGTGTGCTTCCGGCGGGTAATTTTCCCGAAGGTTCTTTTCAAACCAGTCCTTGCTCATAGTGTCGTGTCGCTTGTGTGAGTTTGTGTTTCAGCCATTGTTTGGCGCGGGCCAATTGGGATCGGGAACTGCTTTCGGTGATTCCGAGCGTGTCGGCGATGTCGCGGTGCGGCCAATCCTCGAAAACACTGAGGTTGAATACTTCGCGGTATCCCCGGGGAAGTTGGCGGACGGCTTCGAGGATTCGTGCGGGATCAATTGCTTCCGTTTCGGTTTCCCATAAATCGCCGTCGGGGAGTTCCAGGGGTAATTCGACGGTAGGTTGTGTGCTTTTGTTTTTTCGCAGGATTTGCAGGATCACATTAACGCTGAGGCGATGAAGCCAGGGTTCGAAGTCTCCTCGCCCGGAGTCGTACCGATCTATTTTTTCAAAAACCAACACGAAGCACTCCTGCACAAAATCGAGGGCTTGCGGCTCGTCTGTCGCATAACGCCGGGCAATGGACAGCACCCTGGGAGCGAAGCGCCGGAACAGGGCTTCTTCCGCAGCGGACTTGCCTTGCCGGCAGCCTTCGATCAAGTGCAGGAGATGGGCTTCGTGCATCGGAAACAACGGGTTATTGCAGGATCGCGGATATCGTGACGGTGCAGTTTGCGTAGTGAATACCGGCTGGCTTTTCGCTCAATATGACATTGTTCAGGTGGAAAATTACCTGCTCGCCGGATAGTATGCCCAGTGCGAGCGCTTCAATGCTGTTCGTTTCAAGGTCGTAGTAGGTCGGGTTGCCGTTAATTGTAAAGTGGGTAGCCATTGCCCAAAGCGGGTTGTTCGGGTTGCCGGTCCAGTTGAGCAAAGACACGCTGTATTCAACGGTGTTTCCACCTCCCTGATCCTCGTAGGCAAGGAATTGATAGTAGTCCGTGCCAACGGTGTCCTGTTGGAGTATCGCCTCGGTGATCGGGATAAACTTTTTGGTACCATTGGGAAACTCCATGGTTATGCCGGCGACAATCTGGTTGCCGCACACCGACACCGTTCCGAAATCTACATCCGACGTGATGGGAAGCGTAACCGGATCGCTGCTCAGGTGCTCGTTGAGGTCAAAGGCCGTGAGGGTAATTTCGGTGCCACCACAGTTGACTACTGCGCCCGAAAATGTCCCGGTAGCAGGATCAACCGGAACCGGAAAATAAGGCGACGAGTTGCCGTTCGTTCGGAACGAAACGAACCCGTTGGTCACGGGCTGCTGGTTGCAGTTTTCCAGGCTGCCCTGCACAGTAATCCAGTTGCCGGATGACGGCGGAATAACGATGATACCGATGTCGGTTTCGCTGCTGTACGGGCCAAGTGTGGTGGAGTACACCACGGTGCCACACTCGTCGAGTACCTCGAACAGGAAGGTCTGATTGGCCGGCACGCCGCCGCTGAAGTAGCCGCTCTCGTCCGGCGTGGTGGTTGCGCTGAGGCCGTTGCTCTGGGTCACGCGCAGCGTCACGAAGGGGTGCTCGGAGCCGAGACGAACCTGGCCGCTCAGGCGGATGTAGCCCGAACCGATGTCGCAGTTCCACCAGGAAAAGTGGGTAACCGAACCCACGTACTGATTGCCTTGCAGGGTTGCCGAGCCTTCTTCTTTCCAGTAGCCGGTGGCTTCGTCAATATACCAGAGCGGAATGGTCGCCGGCGCTTTGGAGAGCCGATCGTTGGGCACGGGCATGGTGACTTCGGCGGGTTTGTTGATCTGGAGTTTTTGTCCGCTCGGGGTTTCCAGCAACACATGCACCATGCCGAAACTGGTCAGAATCTGGTTTTCGCCGGCGGTGCTACGTCCCAGAAATCCGCCGGGAATCAAGCTGCCGATGTTCGGCTGCGAGGGATCGAGGTAGGTGGCATGCACCACGACCGTGCCGGAATAGGACTGGCCGGAAGCGTCCACAAAGCCGTTGGGCGCAAACACGACTTTGCCGCCGCCCGGAATATTCACCGTTCCGCCCGACGCGGCATTCAACTGGGCTGCGGGCGACTTGGCCCGAAGGGTCACTTTTACGCGCCCGTTTTTGCCGGCTTTCGCCGAAAAACTGGCCAAAGAAGGAAAGAAGTCGGCTTTCTCGACACGAACAAGCGGGAGTGCGGAGTTCAGGATGCCCTCCAGTTGGAAGAACCCATTGGCATCGGTCAGCATGTGTTTGCTACCGAGATATACGTCTGCGTTGGCGACAGGGGCGCCCGACTCGTCGGTCACCAAACCGGTCACACCGGCCTCGACAAGAATGACCGGACCGGGGCCTGTGACGGTTTCATCTTCGGTAATCTTGTCTTTCCGACACGCACCGAAAAAGAGCGCAGCGGCGGTGATTGCCAATACAATGAGGAAATTGAAGGTACGATTCATGTGTTTGAAAAGTTGAAAAGTGAGGCGATGCGCGCGCTGTCGTTGGCATTATGCAGCAACTGCCGAAACGCTGCACGGCGCCTGCTACTTTTTTCAAAAACAAGCATCATCCCCTATTTCTCCGCCTCCCACACGTTGTTTTCCGGGTACAGGTCGGCCAATCGCTGCGAGGGATCAATTTCGATTTTGACAATGCGGTTAAATCGTTCCGGGATCTCGAAGGTGTAGGTCGTATCTACCCAGCGGTGGTCAGGCAGGATGGTGCGCGGCATGTCGGACTCTGCGGGCTTTACGCCGCGCATGCGCTCCAGCGGGGCGTAAAACAGCTCCTGCTTGCCGTTTTCGTAGGTCACTACGATGTCTAAGGGCATGGCCATGTTGCCTTTGCGTTCGATGGTGACTGCCGTGGTTTTGCGGCCTTCTTTTTCCACCGACTGAACGGCATAGTCAATCGTGTTGGTGGTTTGCCCAAAATCTTCGAGGTACCAGTCGAGTTCGAGGCCGCTTTGTTTTTCAAAAATGCGTACGCAATCGTTCGGGTTTGGGTGTTTGAATTTCCAGGTATCGAAATAGCGAAGCAAGCCGGCTACGTGGTTTTCCTTGCCGACGATGTACTCCAACTGGTGCATAAACACGCAGCCTTTGGTGTACGCTGCCCGTCCGTACGCGTAGTTGGTATTGAACCGGTCGGCATGTGTCGTGAGCGGTTCTTCCTTCCCGCTGAGAGCGAGTTGCCGGTAGGCATCGTAGTTGCCGGCAAACGGGTTGGCTTGTGACTGGCGTCCGGGAAGCAGGCCTTCTGCGGCCAACTGGTTTTCCACAATGGTTTCGGCGTAGGACGTGAAGCCTTCGTCCATCCAGGCGTGCAGGCTTTCGTTGGTACCCAGCAGCATCTGGTACCAGGAGTGCAGGTGTTCATGCACACTTACCCCGACAAGACTGCCGAGTGGCCGGTTTCCAGTAATGAGCGTGGCCAGCGGGTATTCCATGCCGCCGTCGCCGCCCTGAATAAAGCAATATTCCTGGTGCGGGTACTTGCCGAAATGCTCGTTGATGAGGGTACGGGCGCGGTTCATAATTGCCGGCAGGGCTTCCCACTGGGCATCGTAACCCCGGTTTTTTTGCCAGAAAAAGCGCATAATGGTGCCGTCGTCGGCAGTGATTTTACGGTGGGTATAGTCCGGATCAGCAGCCCACATAAAGTCGTGCACATTGGGCGCCTTGAAGTGCCAGGTAAGTTTTTTCCCCGATGGGCGTTCCACAACGGTGCCTTCGGGTTCGTAGCCGTAGCCGATTTCGAGCGGGTTTTGGAGGTAGCCGCCT
>CAYMQY010000005.1:18194-58140 GCA_964392655.1 uncultured Saprospiraceae bacterium | reverse complement strand
AACGGGTTAAGAATTTCCTCGTTAAACCCGCTCAACCCGTTAAACCCGCTCAACCCCTATTTATGCGTTTCGCCCGATGCAGTTCAAATCATCGAAGGCCTGTTTCAACCGCGCCACAAACGTTTTTTCTCCCTCCCGCAGCCAAACACGGGGATCGTAGTATTTTTTGTTGGGTTTGTCGTCGCCGTCCGGGTTGCCGATCTGGCTTTGCAGGTAGCCTTTTTTGCCTTCGTAGTAGTTCCGGATGCCTTCCCAGAACGCCCATTGCATATCGGTGTCAATGTTCATCTTGATAGCGCCGTAGGAAATGGCTTCACGGATTTCCTCCTGCGTAGAGCCGGAACCGCCGTGGAAAACGAAATGCACGGGTTTGGTTTCCGACAAGCCGTATTTCTGACGGATGTAATCCTGCGAATTTTTCAGGATGACGGGCTGGAGTTTCACATTGCCGGGTTTGTACACGCCGTGTACGTTGCCGAAGGCAGCAGCCACGGTGAAACGCGGGCTGACCTGCTTCAGCGTTTCGTACGCATACGCTACCTCAGCGGGTTGTGTGTACAGTCGGGAGGAATCCACGTCGGTATTGTCCACACCGTCTTCTTCGCCGCCGGTCACGCCGAGTTCGATCTCGAGCGTCATGCCCAAAGGCGCCATGCGGGCGAGGTAGTCGCGGCAGATTTCGATGTTTTCGTGCAGCGGCTCCTCCGACAGATCGAGCATGTGGCTACTGTAGAGCGGGTAGCCGTGTTTTTCAAAAAACTTCTCACCCTCGTCCAGCAGGCCTTTCACCCAGTCAATGATATTCAGAGCGCAGTGGTCGGTGTGCAAGACCACCGGCACGCCATACGCTTCAGCGAGGGTGTGGATATGTTGCGCACCGGAGATGCCCCCGAGGATGGCGGCTCGCTGGCCGTCGTTGCTCAGACCTTTTCCCGCAAAAAACGCCGCACCGCCGTTGGAAAACTGAATGATGACCGGGCTTTTGACCGCTGCCGCCGTTTCGAGCACGGCATTCACGGAATCGGTACCGATTACGTTTACAGCCGGCAAAGCGTACTGGTTTTCAAGAGCATCATTGAAGAGGTCGGTTACTTCTGCGCCGTGCAAAACCCCGGGACGAAATTTAGCCATGTTGATCTACGATTTTAGTGGTACGAATTGTGGTGATGTCAAGAATATACGGCGCAAGTTTACGGCAAAAATGCCGGCGAGATAATTAGAATTATTTGCGCTATGGGAAACTTGTTGCCGTAAGGATTCCTGTCATCCACATTCAATAACCAGTCTCGACCAAATACCGCTCCGCATCCAGGGCCGCCATACAGCCCGTACCAGCAGCCGTCACCGCCTGGCGATATATTTTGTCCTGTGCGTCGCCGCTGGCAAATACGCCGGGAATGTTGGTCAGCGAGCGACCGGGCGTAGTCAGGATGTAGCCGCTATCGTCAAGATCGAGCCAGCCTTTGAAAATATCTGTATTCGGCTGGTGCCCGATGGCCACGAAGAAACCCGTGACGGGCAGCACCGTTTTTTCACCGGTCTTGTTGTTCACGATACGTACGCCGTCTACCACATTTTCGCCGAGTACTTCCTCCGGACTGGTGTTCCAGTGGACGATGAGGTTGGGCGTGTTCAGCACGCGCTCCTGCATGATTTTGGAGGCGCGCATTTCGTCGCGGCGCACGAGCAGGTGTACTTTGGAGCAGATTTTGGCCAGATAGGTGCTCTCCTCGGCAGCGGTGTCGCCGCCGCCTACGATGGCCACTTCCTGTTTGCGGTAAAAAAATCCGTCGCACACGGCACAGGCCGACACGCCGGCGTTTTGCAGCCGGTCTTCGCCGGGGATGCCGAGCCATTTGGCACTGGCCCCGGTAGCGATGATGACGGCAGGCGCGTGTATCTCGTGGCCGCTTTCCGACCAGGCCTTGTGCATAGGTCCGGTAAAATCCACTTTCACAATTTTTTCTGCGCGAATGTCTGTTTCAAAACGTTCGGCCTGACGCTTGAAATCGTCCATCATTTCCGGCCCCATCCGTCCGTCGGGGTAGCCGGGATAGTTTTCCACGTCGTTGGTGATCATAAGTTGTCCTCCCGGTTGTGGGCCGGTGTACAGGACGGGTTTGAGGCCCGCGCGGGCAGCATAAATAGCGGCTGTGTAGCCGGCGGGGCCGGAGCCGATAATGAGGCATTTGACTTGTTCCATAATGAGCGCAAAAGTACATGCTCCAACACGGTTCGCGCGTACCCTGTTGGGGATTGAATGGTACTTTTTCGCGAAATTGTTCGGCAACGGACTCCCTTGCCAATTTGGAATTACCGACCGAAAACGTCTACTTTCGCGCTTCCTTCTTTTTCCTTCGTTGCTGTTGATCGTGTGAACCAATTTAATTCATTCAAAATCAACACCGCACATGCAACAGTACGAGCAATTACTAAAGTCCAACAAAGATTGGGCTGAACGGATGATCCGGCAAGACCCGATGTTCTTTGAAAACTTAGTGGACGTCCAGCGCCCGGCGTTTCTCTGGATCGGTTGCGCCGACAGTCGTGTGCCGCCCAACGAAATCACCGGCACGCGCCCGGGGGATATTTTCATCCATCGTAACGTAGCCAATTTGGTCATCCACACCGACATGAACATGCTCAGCGTGCTCCAGTACGCCGTGGAAGTTTTGGAGGTGAAGCACGTCATCGTGTGCGGGCACTATGGCTGCGGAGGGGTGAAAGCCGCCATGAGCCGGCACTCATTCGGCCTGATCAACAAGTGGTTGCGCCACATCAAGGACGTGTACCGCCTGCATGTGGATGAACTGACCTCCATCGAATCCGATGAAGCGCGTCTCAACCGACTGATCGAGATCAATATCATCGAGCAAGTGAACAATCTGGCCGATACCTCTATTATCCAACGCGCCTGGAAAGGCCGTAATGCGCCGCACCTGCACGGCTGGGTGTATGATTTGCACAACGGCATCATCAATCCGCTGATTGAAATGCCGGCTAATACCAAACTGGAGCACGAGATTTACGAATACGACGATCTGGACGTGCAGCACTAAATTCTTCAAAACACGTATGCAACAACCTGTCCTCAACCTCGAAGCCGCCAAAAACACCGATTCCATGCTGTTGGCTGTCGGAAAAATGAACCGCTTGCTGGACCAGATTCAGGAAGGCGGCGGCAAAAAGCGCATTGAAAAATTGCACAAAGAGGGCAAAATGACCGCCCGCGAACGCACAGACTACTTGCTGGATGAAGGCTCGCCCCGCATCGAAGTCGGCGCGTTCGCGGGTTTTGAAATGTATACCGAACACGGCGGCTGCCCCGCGGCAGGTGTTGTGGTGACAATCGGTTATGTACGCGGACGGCAGGTAATCGTGGTGGCCAACGACGCCACCGTGAAAGCCGGCGCCTGGTTTCCCATCACCGGCAAAAAAAACCTGCGCGCTCAGGAAATCGCCATGGAAAACCGCCTGCCCATCATTTATCTGGTGGACTCGGCGGGCGTGTACCTGCCCATGCAGGACGAGATTTTCCCGGACAAGGAACACTTCGGGCGCATTTTTCGCAACAACGCCAAACTGTCCTCGGCGGGCATTCCGCAAATTGCCGCCATCATGGGCGCCTGCGTGGCCGGCGGCGCGTACCTGCCCATCATGTCCGATGAGGCGCTCATCGTGGAGGGTACCGGCTCGGTTTTTCTGGCCGGCCCTTACCTCGTAAAAGCAGCCATCGGCGAAAATGCCGACAAGGAAGTGCTCGGCGGAGCGGCCACGCACTCGGAAATTTCCGGCGTGACCGACTACAAAATGCCCGACGACAAAACCTGCCTCGACACGATCAAAGACCTCGTGGATAAATTCGGCAAGTTTGAAAACGCCGGATTCGACCGAATCAAGCCGCAGCCCGCTGCCGGTACACCCGAGGATATTTTTGAAATTTATCCGGAAAACGGCGCCAAACCCTACGACACGCTCGAACTGCTGCGCCGGCTCGTGGACGAAGGCAAACTCACCCAGTACAAGGAGCACTACGGCAAAACCATCATCACCGCCTACGCCCGCATTGACGGCTGGGCCGTAGGCATCGTGGTCAACAACCGGCAGGTGGTGAAAAATGCCAAAGGCGAAATCCAGTTCGGTGGCGTCATCTACTCCGACTCGGCGGACAAAGCCACACGATTCATCCTGAACTGCAACCAGAAAAAAATTCCGCTCGTGTTCCTGCACGACGTGACCGGATTTATGGTCGGTACACGCTCCGAGCACGGCGGCATCATCAAGGACGGCGCGAAAATGGTGAACGCTGTGTCCAACTCCACCGTACCCAAGTTCAGCATCATCATCGGCAACTCGTACGGCGCAGGCAACTACGCCATGTGCGGCAAAGCCTACGACCCGCGCCTCATCGCTGCCTGGCCGACGGCCAAAATAGCCGTCATGGGCGGCGAACAGGCTGCCAAGGTGCTGACACAGATCCAGGTACAATCGCTCAAGGACAAGGGCCACGCCCCCGACCCCGACGGTGAGCGCGAATTGTTTGAAAAAATCAAGGCTCGCTACGACAGCCAAACCACACCCTACTACGCCGCTGCCCGCCTCTGGGTGGACGCCATCATTGACCCGCGCGACACCCGCCGCTGGATCAGCATGGGCATCGAGGCGGCCAACAATACGCCGGTGGAGAAATTCAATGTGGGGGTGTTGCAGGTGTGATGACAAAGGTAATGCTGTGACAATCAGAGAAATTTCAACGACCGACCTGCCTGCCCTCCGCGACCTCGCCGAACGCACCTTCCGCGATGCCTGGCAGCACATGAACGAACCGGAACCCTTCGAGGCCTACTGCCGGGAGCACTTCACCGTGGAAAAACTCGCCGCAGAACTGGCCACTCCCGATGCCGAATTCTACTTCGCCGAACTGGACGGCAAGCCCGTGGCCTACCTGAAACTGAACCTCAATCGGTTACCCACCGCAAATTCGTCAGACGACTTGCAGTCGTCCGACGAGTGGCCCGGCCCGGCGCTCCAACTCGAGCGCATCTACGTCCTGCAGAACGTGCAAGGCCAACGCCTCGGCGAGCGCCTGCTTGCCTTCACCGAAACCCGAGCCCGCGACACCGGCGCTGCCTGGGTATGGCTCAGCGTGTGGCAGAAATCCCCGCGCAGCATCGGGTTTTATGAAAAAAACGGCTACGACATTTTCGGCATCGAAACCTTCTGGGTGGGCGACGACCCGCAGCCGGACTGGCTGATGCGAAAGCGGGTCCTTCCTCAGTAGTACGCCAACCACTTGCATTCCTGCACGATCTGTTTGTAAAAATCCGAGTTCGGGTACTTTTTCAGCCGGTCGTAGTAGCCGCGGTAGGCTTCAGGCAACATCGGCACCAATCGGCTGCCGGGCCGATAGGTACAATCCGGGTGACAAAACCACTGCTTTTGCTGGCAACGGGCGGCCATGAACGCCGCGCGGGCAGCCAGTTCCGGGTTGCGGGCCTCTGCGAGGGCTTTTTCAAAAAAATTGAGTGCAAGGCTGATGTCGGTATTTTCCCGGTTGCCGTGCGGCGAATCGCGGAGCGGAAAAATCGGCCCCTGCGCCAGCCGGTTCCAGTTGTAGCCGCTGCGGTAAAAATCCATGGCTTCCCATTCATAGCCGAAATACGACATGTTGTAGTAGCCCAGCCCGATGAGGTAGTAGTACCAGGAGCCGACGGGGTCTTTCATGGCTACCGCCGCTTTGGCTTTGAATTCGTAGCCGAGCAGTTTTTCCACAATTTCCCGGCGGGTCAGCAGCAACGAGTCGGTAATCGGACGGTGGATTTTTTCATCAAAAACCTCCTTGAACGGGCTGAATCTCGGCATTCGGGCGTCCTCCGTCGCCGGTATTTCACGAAGCACGGAAAGTGCCGCCTCGGGCTGGCCTACGCTGAACAGGTAGGCGCCCTTGATTTCCAGCAGCCGGGCGATAATCTGGTTGGGGTTGGTGTCTATCTGCATGGCGCGCTCCAGCAGCGTGGGATCGTCCGATCGGGCCACCTCCAGCAGGTCGTCCAGCACATCCGGGCGCGGGTTGTAGCGGATGGCTTCCGGCTCGTAAGCCGCGAGAATGGCTTTGCCGGGATGGGCGCTCTCGGCATAACGCGCCGACAGAAAATCCTGCAAAAACGGCTCGAACCCGGGCACCGTCTTGAACGTATCGTAACTGCGGATGCGAAACGAGGCCTGATCGGCCGTGGCAGAGGAGCCATCGAGTTCGAGGATTTCGCGCAGGAGTTCCCACACATCCAACTGCTTCGTCAGCACTTTGTCGTAATCGTTGAACCGGCTCAACTCATCGCGAAGGAGGTCGAACGATTTTTGCGCGGCGTAGCGGTCGCCGGCCAGCAGTTCGAGGTAGCCGGTCAGGGCTTTCCAGAGTTTGGGGTTGGGTGTTTCGCCCTCTTTGGCCACTTTGCGGACGAAACGCAGAAGGGCAAGCAGGCGTTTGGCGGCGGCTTCACGCTGTTCCATCCGGCGCTTGACGCCGTACTTGCGATCGGTGACGGGCGTGCGCAAAAACACCCGTTCCAACTGCTGCACGGTGCCCACCAACAGCAATTCGAGGTGCGGACTACCGGGGTCGAGGCGGTAGATTGTTTCCAGGTCTTCCACGAGATAAGTGCCGGATGTGCCTGCTCGCAGCAGGTACAGCGTAGCGCGTTCGACGTCGGTCTGACACATCCGCAGCGCTTTTTCCCAGTCGGTTTTTTCGTGCAACTGAAAACTGCGGAAGGCCTGAATTCGCTTCGATTTGCAGTTGCGAAACACAATGGAGTAGCGGTACGCCGCGTCGGCGGTTTTACCCAATTGCTGCAAGGCGCCGGCGAGGTGGCCGAGTGTCCAGAAGTACACGATGCTGGGTTTCTTGCGGTCGTACTTGGGCAAGAGGTAGTTGTACAGGTCCACCACCATTTGCCATTGTCCGGCGTAGTGTGCCAGCCGAACGATCTGATAGGCGTAGCGCTGTTTGAAAAAGTGGGACCGGGTTTGCAAAAACCGCGACTTCCCTTCCTCTATCAGCGTCAGCATGAACTCCTTGTCGCGCTCGGCACGCACCCAGCCGTCGCCCATAGCTACCACGTGCGGCTCGCACTGTTTGGCAAAAACCAGATAATCCAGCGCCTCCACGCAGCCGTTGTAAGCCAGCACTTCGGCAAAGGTGTTGCCGCCGAGCATATACGGCAATTGCGCAGCCTCGCCTTTGACGACTGCCACGTCACGCAGGGCAAGCAATTCGTTTTCAGTGGCCTGATACACCACGTATTCCACGTCGGCAGGAAGCGGAATGCCACAAAACCGCTCGATCCATTCCTCGATATTGTCCTCCCGCTGGAGGTCTTTGCTGAAATAATAGCGCTCGTAGTAGTCTTCCCAGGTGGTAAAAAACGGCGCATACGCGGCGTTTTTGTTCACAATGTCGGGCAGCAGGAACGTGTAGCCGGTGAATGCCGGGACGCCCGGGGCACAAGCGCCGGTGGGCGGCTGCTCGGGTATGTGGCGGTGGGCCGGCAGAAAAACGAGGAGGAGGATAATTGCCTGAACGAAACGTATTGTGCTGGGTACCATAATTCCAGATTTGCGCTATGCATGCTTGTGAGGGTCTATGACCCGAAACACGCGGTCAATCCTCAAACTCGCCCTCCCACTTGGCAATCACCACCGTGGCCAGGCAATTACCGAGCATGTTGACGCCCGTGCGCACCATGTCCATGAGCACGTCCACGCCAAGGATGAGGTACACCGGCCAGTCCTGAATACCGAATTGGCCGATCGTGCCCATCAGAATAATCAGCGAAGCGCGGGCCACACCGGCTACGCCCTTGCTGGTAATGAGCAGGACGGCCAGCAGCGTCAGTTGGCCGCTGATCGAAGTGGCAATGGGGTGGTCGGTGGCTTGCGCCACAAACACCGCAGCACAACTCAGATACAATGTCGAGCCGTCGAGGTTGAAACTCATGCCCGTCGGCAGTACGAACGACACGATACGCCGCGGGATGCCGTAGTCTTCCAGTTTTTGCATGGCCGGGCCGAGGGCAGCCTCGCTGGATGCAGTGGAAAACGCGATGGTGATGGGTGAATGCACAGCGTTCCAGAATTTCCGGACATTGATTTTCATCACCAGCACAATCAGGCCGAATACCACCACCACGAAGGCGATAAGGGACCCGTACAGCGTCAGCACCAATTTGGCCATCGGGATAAACACATCGAGGCCCATCGCAGAAACAGCGGAAGCCATGGCGCCCAACACCCCAAACGGCGCGAAGTACATGACGATGGTGGTAAATTTGAACATGACCGCCGTCAGGCTTTCGCAAAACGACACCATCATGCGGCGGTGACGCCCGCCCGCCATATTGATGCCGAGGCCGAACAGGATGGAAAAAACCACCACTTGCAAGACCTGGTTTTCGGCTACCGACTTGGCAATATTTTCCGGAAAAATGTGCGCCACGATGTACTTCCAGTCCTGCTTGGGCGGTCGGTCGGCGATTTCTTTAGCCACCGAAAACGTGGATTGCAACGAATCCACTCCGCGTTGCAGAATAGCGGGGCGCAGGCTGTCGGGTGCGTTTTCATATTCCGCCAAAAGTTGTTCGGTGCGGCCCATGACCATCGGTGCGGCCACGTCTTTCCAGTCTTTTTTTACGGAGGCGGCCTTCGAGGCGAGTTTTTCGGCTTTTTCCCGCACGATTCGGGGGTCGTCGCCGGCCTTGGTCAGGTTGATAGCCAGCAAGCCAAACACCAACGCCAGCGAGGTGACGGCGATGAAATAGCCGAACGACTTGGCTCCCAGGCGTCCCAGCGAGGTCGAGTCGCCGTGCCCGGCAATGCCCACGACAAGGGTCGCAAAAAGCAACGGGGCCACAAGGGTTTTGATGAGTTGCAGGAAGATTTTCCCCAGAATATCGAGGTTTGCCGCGAATTCGGGCACAGCCCAGCCAAGAAATGCCCCCACGACGAGGCCCATCAGAATCCAGAAAGTAAGGCTTGATTTCAGATTGTTCCAGTTCATTATTTGTGCATGGCAGATGCTTGGTCAGGCCACGCACAAATGTAGAGACCGATTTTGACGTTTTACTTTTTTAATCCTGTTCATCACTTTACACTGCGTTTTTGTGTAATGTCATTTCAGGACAAGTTATCCAGCAACCTTTTAACTTTCCAATCCTTCAACCTTCAAACCTGCTTACTCAAACCTGCGCTTGTAGAACCACGAGTTGTCGTTCAGCACAAATCCGAGTGTGATTCGGAAATAGGTTTCTTCGATCGGTGTGCCGGAACCGATTTTTCCGACTTCGAGGGCCGTATTAATGAATGAGGATTGCTGACGCGGCAAAATGATGGGAAATCCCAACCCGACGGAAAAACCAATATCGTCAAGGCCCTCTCCATTCACAATTCGCGGATCCTGCCGGAAATAGGCGCCTGCACGATACCGCATACGTTTGGTGTATTTGTTGTACGAGGCATAATCCGGGATATACTCTACCCCTGCAGAAAAGGAGGACGTATTTCGAAAGGCCACATCGTTCGGACGGGCTTCATTTTTAAAAACCGACCAGCCCTCATAGTCGTACTGGGCGCCCACCCGCAATTTGTTGGCAATGACATACTGCACACCGAGCCGAAAAATTGCCGGAAGTGTGATCGTACTTTTTTGGCCGGAAGTCAGCAACAGGGTATCGGCATTTTCGTACTGGCCGTTGGATAGTCGCCCGCGACTGCGCAGAAATACCTGGTCTGCCGTCGCGCCGATGTTGTGGGTGGACTCTCCGGTAGCGCCGATAGTAACCCACCGAACCGGCAGCGTTTTGTCGTTTTGGGAATATTTCAGCACGAGGTCGTGTTGCACGCCGAGGCTCCACATAAATCCGCTTATGCGAATATCGTCCCGCCGCGTGCTGGAATACGTCGGCAGCGAGTCGTTGAACACCGTTGAATTTTCATAAGTGTTTTTGCCAAACACCCAGCCAAGGTTGAGACCTACGGCCGTGTTTTTGTATTTGACAGCATTTCCCCAACTGACACGAAATGTACCGCCGTTCCCCTCGAAGGTGTTGCCTATGGCGCCAAGATTCGGCACCGTATCCTGGCTTTCCACATTATACCCCACAACACTGAACGGTGTAAGCGAAAAGCCCATACCATAATGCCAGGGCGACTGTTCCTTGTCGAGCACCTCGTTGATCGGGCTTTTGAGCGGAAAACCAAGGGCCAGGTACGCCAGGTTTCCGCTCCAGTTGCTCAAAGAGGACTTGGACGATTGGTAGTCGCTCTTTTTGGCAAATAAACCGGCTTCAAACGTGGTGGCGCGCAAAAATGCGTACGACGCCGGATTGACGGAGTTCAGGTGAAACGGATCGTGAAACGCTGCCGTCTGGCCGGCGAAACCCACCTGAGCGGCATAGTACTGGTTGATCGGATCGCCCAGGCCATAGCGGGAGTACGGGGAGTTTTGTTTGGGTTGTGCAAAAACTGTTGTCGAAAACAAAAATAACGGGATGCTCAGGCAGATTTTATGAAGCATGTCGGTCAACTGATTTTCAAGGTGTGCGATTGATATGTGCATTGTATTCCAGGATGTGATTTAAGCCATAAAGGGTCAGATGGGGTACGACATGAATGTCGTGGATGTGTTTCAGAAACGGGCTGAAAAACTCCGCGTCTCCTCCGGTTAACAAGATCATCAGTGGTGCAGCGCGTTCTCGAAATGTCCGGGCAAATCCCTCGATTTCCAGTGCTGCTCCACGCAAAGCGCCGTTCTGTAAAGCCGTCTCGGTGCTGTATCCGACGCTTTCGTCGGGCATTTGCATCGGCGCCTCCGGCAAACGAGCGGTAAAGGTATGCATCGCCTGCAAGCGCATGGCTGCTCCGGGAGCGATATTTCCACCCGAATAAACGCCCTCCCCGAGCAGCAATTCATACTTGATGCACGTCCCGCAATCCACCACCATGCAGTTTTGTCCCGGAAACAAGGCCTGTGCACCTGCAACGGCGGCCAAACGGTCTTTCCCGAGTGTTTCCGGTGTCCGGTATGCATTTCGAAAGGGCAAAGGTACTTCGTGTGTCAGTTCGATTGCATCCACAAAATTTTCAGCCAAATGCTGCAATGTGCCGGAATCGGGTAGCGCCACCGACGAAAAGATGACGCAGTCCGCACCGGCCTCCTTTCCATAGCGCACCAGTTCCTCTAACGTGCAATCCTGCCAAACCGCTTGCTCGACTAAACGAGAGCCGTCAAAAATTCCCGTTTTGGTTCGGGTATTACCAAAGTCAAGTACAAGGTTCAAGGTTGGTGTGCGTTCTTTTGTAGTAATTCTTAGTCTGTGGCCCGGAACTCTGTTCCGGGTATTCTGATAGTGGCTATTTGACTAATACTCACAGGATATTTAACGATTTGTTTACCCGGAACGGAGTCCCGGGTCACAGACTAAGCCATGCTGTCGCGCGCAAAGATCATGTGTTTCAAGAAGTTCCCCGCCGAATTCGGGCTAAACTCAAGTGTACGCATATCTTTGCAGCCGCAAAAAAAGATACCTGATCGTAACAAACCGCACAGCACGAATTTGACAAATGGTTCTTGAAGCCAGCAACATACACAAATCCTTTGGGAAACTTGAAATCCTGAAAGGCGTGAATCTGTCCATCGCGCGGGGCGAGATCGTGAGTATTGTCGGAAAATCAGGCTCGGGCAAAAGTACGTTGTTGCACATACTTGGCACATTGGACCACCCCGATTCCGGCGAAGTCAGCGTCAATCAAACTGCCGTCCGGCTCCTTGGCCTGCGCCGCTTGGCAGCATTTCGCAACCGACATATCGGGTTTGTGTTTCAGTTTCACCATTTACTGCCGGAATTTACTGCGCTGGAAAATGTGTGTATCCCGGGGTTTATTCAAAAAAGCCCCGACGATGCGGTGAAAAAACGCGCTACGGAACTGCTCGACTATCTCGGCCTCTCCCACCGATTGCAACACAAACCCACGGAGCTCAGCGGTGGCGAACAACAACGCGTAGCCGTAGCCCGTGCCCTCATCAACCAGCCCGACATCATCTTTGCAGATGAACCGACCGGCAACCTCGATAGCGCTGCATCCGGGGATATGCACCAACTCATCCGGAAATTACGGGATGAACATGGCCAGACTTTTGTGATTGTCACCCACAACAAAGAACTCGCCGACCTGTCCGACCGCTGTCTTGAAATGCGGGATGGGCTTCTGGCGTAATTTTGAGACGTATGTTGCTCCGTGTTTTGTTGCCTCTTGTGTTGTTGTTCATGGCCTGCACTGCTGCTAACCGCACAGCAAGTGCATCGGCCACGCCCGTTTCGTTTGCCGACAAGCCCAAAAATATCATCCTGCTCATCGGCGACGGCATGGCCTCGACTCAGGTGACTGCGGGTTTGTACTGGAAAGGGGTGGGCAAATCGGTTTGGGAACGTTTCAGAATCGTGGGTTTCCACAAAAGCCATGCGCATGATGAGTGCGTAACAGACTCCGCCGCAGGTGCCACGGCATTTGCCTGCGGTCAAAAAACCAAAAACGGCGCTATTGGAATGGTGCCTCCAGACTACACCCCTTGCAGGACCATCCTCGAAGAACTGGACGCGCAAGGCTGGGCCACCGGCATGGTAGTATCCTGCTCGGCTACGCACGCCACCCCCGCTTCGTTTATTGCCCACCAGGATATCCGGGCATTTACCGAGTCCATCGCCGAAGACTACCTGAGTACTCCGCTCGATTGCTTTGTCGGAGGAGGAAAGGGCTATTTCGACGACCGTCCCGACAAAAAAAACCTGCTCGACTCCTTGCGTCAACGGGGGTACGTCATTCAATCCGGCTTGGGATTCGGCCGTCTGCCCGTGAACGGCGCCGCGCCGTTTATGCTTTTTACCGCAGACCGGGAGCCGCAAAGTGCCCTTGCCGGACGACGGTACCTGCCGGAGGCCACCGGCAAGGTTTGTGAATATTTGCAAAAACGCAGCCCCAGGGGCTTTTTTCTCATGGTGGAAGGCAGCCAGATTGACTGGGCGCTGCATGCCAACGATGCCGCCTGGCTCAAATCCGAAATGCTTGATTTCGACGCAACGGTAGCCACAGCGCTCCGGTTTGCCGAAACCAACGGAGAAACACTCGTCATCGTCACCGGCGACCACGAATGCGGCGGCCTGGGACTGAATCCCGATGTGAACAAAAACAAGTTTGCTCCGGCATTCGCCGCCCGATTGCACTCGGCGGCAATGGTACCGGTTTATGCCTTTGGCCCCAAAGCCGAACTGTTTTCCGGAATTTATCAAAACACAGACATCTATTTCAAAATGTGGGATGCTCTGGGCCTTCCGGCTCTGGCCACTCAAAACTCCACACTCAAAACTCAAAACTGACAAGCGTGCCTCTGATCAAATCCATCTCCGGCTTTCGCGGCACCATTGGCGGCCGTCCGGGCGACAACCTTACCCCTCAGGACATTGTGGAATGTACCGCCGGCTTTGGCCAGTGGGTACTCAATACGACAGGGAATCCGACAATTGTGGTCGGACGTGATGGCCGTATTTCCGGCGAAATCGTCAGCGCACTCGTCATCGGCACCTTGCGCAGCATGGGCATTTCGGTCGTTGACCTCGGACTGAGCACCACGCCTACGGTGGAAATCGCCGTCCCGCTCGAACGCGCCGGTGGCGGTATCGTACTCACTGCCAGCCACAACCCCCGCGAATGGAACGCCCTCAAACTGCTCAACCACCGCGGTGAATTCATCAGTGCAGCCGACGGCGCCGAAGTACTCAATCTGGTGACCCGGAAAAGCATCGAATACGCTCCGGTAGGCAAACTCGGAGGGTATCGCCCCGACGAATCATACATCGCCAAACACCTGGAAAAAATACTTGCCCTCCCGCTCGGAGACGCCGAAGCAGTACGTTCCAAAGGCTACCGGGTCGTGGTGGATGCCGTCAATTCTACCGGTGCACTGGCGGTGCCGCCTTTGCTGGAGGCACTCGGCTGTACGACAATCCTGCTCAACGGCGAAATCAACGGCCAGTTTGCCCACAACCCCGAACCGCTCAAAGAGCATCTTGGTCAACTCGCCACCGAGGTGCGCCTGCAAAAAGCCCATCTTGGTATTGCCGTAGACCCTGATGTGGATCGGCTCGTATTCATGTGTGAAGACGGCGAACTCTTCGGCGAGGAATACACCCTCGTAGCTGTAGCCGACTATGTGCTGGCCCGAAACGGCGGTGGCAACACGGTATCCAACCTGTCGTCGTCCCGTGCGCTGCGCGACGTTACCCAAAAACACGGCGGGCAGTACAGCGCTGCCGCGGTCGGGGAGGTAAATGTGGTGGAAAAAATGAAGGCGACAGGTGCGGTCATCGGTGGCGAAGGCAACGGCGGCATCATCCTGCCCGAACTGCATTACGGCCGCGATGCATTGGTGGGCATCGCACTTTTTCTTACACATCTGGCGCATTGTGGCAAGCAAATTTCCACGTTGCGCAAAACCTATCCCGAATACCAGATGGTGAAAAACAAAATGGAGCGCTCGCCCGACATTGACCTCAACAAAGTGTTCGCTGCCTTGCAGGAAAAGTACAGGAATGAGCAAATCAATACCGAAGACGGGTTGAAAATTGATTTTGAAAGCGGCTGGGTACACCTGCGCCCATCCAACACAGAGCCGATTATCCGCGTGTATGCCGAGAGTACTTCTGCCGTGATTGCCGATAATCTGGCGCGGAAGATTATGCAGGACGTGTGGGAATTGCGGTAAAATAGAGGGGCTACAAAACCAGGGCTAAATGCCTTTTGACACAAGCGCGGCGGAAAACGCCAGGCGCAGCGAAAACCGAATGCGACACCTCGCTGTGACGTGGGCGGATTTCTACAAAATGACAAAGACAGCGCCGTACCTTGCCGGGACCAAAAATGCACCCTGTCCGATGCAAAAAAAACACATCCCGATACTCGCGCTTGCGCTCCTGCCGGTGCTCCCGCTTGCCGCACAAATCACCGACAATTTTTCCGACGGCAATTTCACCTCAAACCCCGCCTGGCAGGGCGACGCAGCCAATTTCATCGTGAACACCGCCGGCGAACTGCAACTGAATGCCCCCGCTGCCGGTAATTCCAGTCTGGCCGTGCAGGGTGATGTGCCCGACAGCGCCGTTTGGCAGTTCGACGTTCGGCTCGAATTTGCCCCCTCGACGACCAACCTGCTACGCGTGTACCTGCTGGCCGACCAGTCCAACCTGTTGGCCGCCAACGGCTACTACCTCGAAATCGGGGAAAACGGCAGCGCCGACGCCCTGCGCCTGTTTCGGCAGGACGGTGCCGTGCGGGTGCTGCTCGCCACAGGCTTGTCCGGTTTTGTGGCTTCCGAACCGGTCAATATTCGCCTGAAAGTGAAACGAAGCGCAACGGGCGTCTGGACCGTGGAGGCGCGTTCGGGCAACGGGCCGTTCGAGCCGCAGGGTACCGCGACGGATGCAACGCATCTGCCCGGCACGGGGCGTTTTTTCGGGGTGTACTGCCTGTACACCGCCACCCGCACAGACAAGTTTTTCTTCGACAACTTGTCTGTGCTGCCGGACGTGCCCGATACCGCGCCGCCGGTGCTGCTGTCGGCATCGGCCAATGCGGCGGGAACGGAAGTGCTCGCCCTGTTCGACGAAGACCTGGATTCGCTGTCGGCTCTGGAACCGGCGCACTACACCATCGGCGGACTCGGGAACCCGACGGCGGCTGAGTTTGCCGGCGGCGGGCGCCAACAGGTGCGGCTGTTGTTGCAAACGGTGCTGCCAACGGGCAATTACACCCTTCAAGTTCAGCAAATTGCCGATACAACCGGCAATGTCGGCGGCCAACAAACCGCCGGGTTTCAGTTTGTAAAAATCGAACCTGCTTCCGAATTCGATATTTTGATCAACGAAATCATGGCCGACCCCGCACCGTCGGTCGGTCTGCCGGAAGTGGAATGGCTCGAGTTGTACAACCGCAGCAACAAAATCATCAACCTGAACACCCTGCTGATTTCGGACGGCGGCACACCGCGCGCGCTGCCGAATTACCTGCTCTACCCCGACTCGTTTGCAGTGCTGACGTCGCTTGCAGGCACTGCGGCATTGGCGCCGTTCACGCCGGCCGCGCTTGCTGTCGTCGGGTTTCCGGCACTGAACAACTCCGGGGATACGCTCTCGCTGACGGATCAGTCGGGGCAAGTGCTTGACCGGGTGGTATATTTCGATGCCTGGCACGAGAACGCGACCAAACGCGCCGGCGGCTGGTCGCTGGAACGCATTAACCCCGACCTGCCCTGCCTGGAACAGGAAAACTGGCGCTCCTGCCAGGCGCCGTCCGGCGGCACGCCGGGCCGGGCAAACTCCGTTTTTCAAAACCTGCCCGACACCGAAAAGCCCCGGCTCGTGTCGGCTTTCCCGCTGGATGCCAACACGCTGGAACTGGTTTTTTCCGAAGGGTTGGACCAGTTCACCGCCGCAAACCCGGCTGCCTACCGCCTTGACCCGCCGCTGGCATTAGCCGCGGCAATTCCGGCGCCGGGCAGCCGCCGGATCGTGACGCTGGCACTCCAGGAACCGCTCGAACCCGGCACTGTGTATGCCCTGACGGCCGCGCCGGTTTTGCAGGATTGCAGTGGAAATTCCGCTCAAACCACCGATACCATTTTTGTGGGCTTGCCCGAAATTCCCGAGCCGGCGGACCTTGTCGTGAACGAAGTGCTGTTCAACCCGGCCACGTTCGGGTCGGATTTTGTGGAACTGCACAACCGGAGCAACAAGATTTTTGACCTGCAGAACTTTTCCATAGCCAACTATTACGACGGCTCCAGCGTGCAGGCCATTGGGCAACGACGCCTGATGCTGCCCGGCGAATACCTCGTTTTTTCCGCCAACCCGGCGGACATTCAGCAGCGATTCTCCGATGCCCGACCCGGACAGATACTGACCATGACCCTGCCCGGGCTACCCGACGACGCCGGAAATGTGACCGTTTTTTGGGCAAAAAATACGGATCGCGTCGTGGTGGATTCGTTCACGTATTTTGATACCTGGCACAACGCCCTGCTCTCCTCGGCCCAACGCGCGGGCGTGTCGCTGGAACGCATCCGCACCAACGGACCGACCAACGACCCGGTCAACTGGACCTCCGCCGCCCGCCGCCCCGAAGGCACCGGCTCCCCTACCCTGCCCAACTCGCAACAAGCCGGCAGCCCACAGCCCAGCTCCGGCAAACTCATCCGCCTCGACCCCGCCCGGCTCTCGCCCGACGGCGACGGCTACGAGGATTTCCTCGACATCCAGTACAATCTGCCCGCGGCAGGCTACTCTGCCACAGTGACCATTTTCGACTCGGAGGGCATCCCCGTGCGGCATCTCGTGCCGCAGCAACTGATCGGAATTGCCGGCAGCCTGCGTTGGGACGGCGACATGGACGACGGCTCGCCCGCCCGACCGGGAATCTACATCCTGTTTGTGGAGGTGTACGCGCCCACCGGAGAGGTGCAACAGGAGAAGCAGGTATTCGCGTTGGTGCGGCAATTTTGATTTTTTTTCAGCGGTCTGGGCACCTTTCCAATTTTGAAGGGAACAAACAGGAAAACGCGCCGACAATTCGGGCGAAACTTCCTTCTCACTTCAAAACTGTTTTCAGACATGAAAAATCCGGTGCTCTTTCTCTCCTTCACGATCCTGCTGGCCGCTTGCGGCAGCAATACCCCGACCGGTATTGCCGACAAGTTTCTGGAATGCTTAGCCACCAAAGAATATGACAGAGCCATGCAATACTGCACACCCGGCGCTGCCGTGGTGGTGAATATGGCCCGTAACATGGACACCCAACCGGCCCAGTCCGGCCGGTACACCGTGCTACGCGATTCCGTAGTCGGCGACCAGGGCTGGGTGTTTTACACCGACACCAAACTCGCGCCCGGATCGGAAATCAAAATGCAAATGGCAAAAGTGGACGGCAAATGGAAAGTGGACGCACGCATGGAAAAATGATCCTGCTTGCCCTGCTGCTGACACTCTCCGCCTGCCACCGTACTACAGAAGAACCGGGTCATCTGCCGGAACCGGACGACTCGCTCCTCCAGACCGGTGACCTGGTGTGTCGCTTCGGCAACGGCATGTACTCGGCCTGGTTCCGGGATGTATCGCAGCGGGACAAACGCTTTTCGCACGCAGGAATCGTCGTCAAACCGCAAGACGGAGGCCCGACACAAGTCGTGCATGCCGAAGCAGACGACCACACCGGGCAAGGTGAAGTACGCACGGAAACCTTATCGAAATTCCTGAAAAGCGCGCACGACTGGGCGATTTACCGCGTAACGGCAGGAGAAAAAACCGGCAGCAAAATCGCGGGCAGGGCCTTGTGGTATGCCGGCAAGCACATCCCGTTCGACCTCGATTTTGATGCGACGGACAGCACTGCTTTTTACTGCACGGAACTGGTCATGCACTGCGTCAACGACGCACTCGGCGACATCCGTATTCGCCCGAACAGCCGCCTCGGCGGGAAACAGGTCGTGGCCCTTGACGACACGTATCTGCACGAATGGGTCAAGTTGGTAACCCAAAACTCCGGATCGAGGTAATTCTCAATCCAACCTTTCCTCACACACTCATAATTTATTTCATCATGGAAAATTATCAGGCAAACACTCCGAACCCCAAACCGCTTACCGAAGAAGTCCGCAATTTTTACCAGCGCGATTTCAAAAACCTGTTCATTTCTTTTTTCACCGACCCGATCAACGGCCTGCGGGCATTTTTCAGCAGTCCTTCGGAAAAAGCACCCGTGCAAGCCGGAATTCTCTACGCCTCGGTCTTCGTGCTGTACTTTGCCGGCAGTTACGTGCTGGTGGGAGACATGCGCGACTACATGAATTTTTCGAGTTTCCTGTCCATCGGGCTGAGTCCCGTACTGATCATGCTGGTGGCCACTACGCTGTCGTTTCTGGCAAAACTCGTGGCCGGCGCCGGCGCCAATTTTAAAAGCGAGTTGCTGACCGGAGCGCTCTGCGGCATCCCGCTGGGAATGCTGGCACCCATTGCGCTGGTGTTGCGCATCTTCGGCATGGGCAACGGACTGCTTTCGATTGTTCAGAACCCGGTGGGCAGCGGCTCGGTGTTCACCATTGTCATGTTGTACCTCTTTTTGATGATGGTCAACGTGTTTCAGCAGTCGCTACGCGCTGCAGGTATCCGGGAAGTACCCGCCTGGTACCTCTCGCCGCTGGGAATTCTGCTTTCGTTTTATCTTGGATTTACCGTAGCGGGGAATCTACTGTGAGTATGCTCAATGCGCCGTTTCCAGGAAAACATCCTCCAGTACCCGCATCAGGTCATAGGTCGTGACGATGCCGACCAAATGTCCCTTGTCGTCTACCACAGGAAGCGAATGAAACTGATTGGCTTTGAAGACGCGAAGAGCCGTTTCGGTGGTGTCGGCGGGCGAAAGGCAAAGCAGGCTTTCGGTCATTACGTCCTTCGCCAGGGTTGCGTTCAGGATTTTTTCATTGACCCGGGTTTCCTGACCATTATCGAACACCGTACGGATCAACTGCAGGTAATCGGTGTAACTCACCAACCCGACGAGCCGCTCGCCATCCACCACGGGAATGTGGTGAAAACCGCGTTTTTCAAAAATTTTACGAACCGCCTCCATCGTATCGGAAGGCTTGACGGTTTCCGGTTTTCGGGTCATAATGCGGGAAATTGGCGTATTGGCTTGCATAGCGATTAAGAGTGACGAGCGATGAGTGATGAATGATAAGCGATGAGCGATGAGTCCCGTAGCGTACACACCGCTCATTGCTTATCGTTCATCGCTCATCGCTAAAAGTTATTGGATTGCGATTGTTTTGGAAACCTCTGCTGTTTCGGTCTTGCTTTTGGGCAAGGTTATGAGCAGGATACCATCGGTGTAGCGGGCATTGATTTTGGCGTCCACCACATCATCAGGCAACGCAAACGAGCGGGCAAAGGAACTATAGCGGAACTCGCGCCGCGTGTATTTATCGTCTTCCTTCTTCTCCTCTTCGGCCTTTGTTTCGCCAGCGATGGTCAGGTAACCATTTTTGACTTCCAGTTTGAAGTCTTCCTTTTTGAAACCAGGCGCCGCCACCTCTAATTTGTACTCGGCTTTGTTTTCCGTCACATTCACGGCAGGGATCGAAACGCCCTTCACGGAAGGAACAGGAAAATCGGCTTTATCACCAAAGAAATCATCAAACCATGAAGGAAACGAAGGGTAGAACGATACTTCCGGATTCCATTTTACGAGTGACATAAGTACCTCCTTTTTATGAATTTAATAATGATTGTTTGCCTTACAAATGTGGGAGATACACTGCTCGATTGGTATGATTTGCATCAGCCGCCGAAACGATTTTCGTCTATGCGCCGGCATCGTGCAGCGTCAGCATGGGCACATGCAGCCGGTGGGCCAAACGACGCGTGATGCTGTCGTAAAAGAGTTTGTGCAACATGCTGTGTTCGTGCGCTACCGCCACGAGCAGACCGCCGTCCACCGATTCGATGAAGTTGGACACCGCTTGCGCTACGTCCCGGTCGTGCAGGTAGTGAAAATCGTGCCGGGCATTGCCAAGTTTTTCACTCATGGACTTTTCCCGGGCCGCATCGCGCGCTTCACCGGGTTTGTCCATGATGTGCACCACGTGCAGGGTTCCTTTGGAAAATGCAAGCAGTTTGAGCAGCACGTGTAAAGATGGGGCGCCAGGTTTGAAGCGAAAATCGGTGGCCAATACGGCGTTCGCTTCGAGATTGAGGTCGGCGTCCTTGGGAATGGACAGCAGCGGGCGTTTGGTTTTGGCCAGCACCCCGGCGGCAATACTACCGAGGAAAGCGCCCCGAAGACCTGTGGCGCCGGTGGTACCCATCACGATCAGGTCGGCGTGCACGTCGTCAGCAGCGTCGCAGATGGCGGGTACCGGGAACCCTACCCGGCACTCTGTCTTGACCGGCACTTTTTTGAAGGCGGGCGGTTTTCGAAGACGGTTGACCCAGGCATTCAGGCCTTTGTTGCGTTCGGTCATGTACTCGTCCGACCAGAAGACGTTGTACACGTTGTTGTCCACGCCTTCATTCGGAAAAATTACGTGCAATACCTGCACCTCGGCGCCGGTTTTTCCGGCTATGGCCAAGGCGCTTTGCAGGGCGTTTCCGGCGCATTTGGAGAAATCAACAGGCACGAGAATGGATTTCATAACGATTTATTTTTGAACGAATTGAAATCAAATTAGAGGTTGCCTATTCTTGCTCGCGGTAATCGTATTCGTCCTCGGGCAGGAAATTGACGTTCTCGCCGGCGCGGCCTTTGGCGTTCTGTTGTTCCAGCGTCAGGCTGTCGGTCACACTGGTGACTAACCAGGTATCACCCGATTTGCGCATAACCTGCACGTACAACCCGAATGTTTCTTCAAAAAGCCGCTCGGCACGAAACGTGGGCATGTCCGGTTCCAGCGACACGAAACCTTCCTTCGGCTCCGCCATCACACTGCCCAGCGTTTGCCCCCGATCCTCGATCAGATACTTGGCCGGGCTACCCTTGAACTCCCGGTGCGGTTTGGAGAAAAAGACGATTTTCAAAAAAGGAAATTCCTCGTGAAAGGCATCCTGCACCGCGCCGATGGTTTGTTCCGGAGAAATCTGGATTTTCATAACAGTAGTTTTTTAAATGAAAAACTGGCTTTTACGCTTACAAACTTCCCGGATAAATTGCCTTTGCCCCATGACCCCGCTCATGCCAGCGGGTGACATCCCGACTCAGGCCTGCTCATCGGCCAAAAGCCCCATCTTCCAGGCTTTCCAGTAACTCATGCCAAACCCGAACAGCACAATCGTAACGGAACTGAGCGGCATTAGAATGGCAGCCACCACGGGGGAAAGGGTGCCGGAAACTGCAAAACTCAGACCCACCACATTGTAACACGCGGCGAGCAGGTAGGCCCGGTTGACGGTGGTCATGCCCCAGCGCGCCAGGTCGAAAAATTGCGGCAGGCGCTCGAATGCATCCGCGTGCAGGATGGCGTCGCAAGCCGGCGTGAAGTTGTTGGTGTTTTCCGCCACCACAATGCCGACGTCGCTTTGTTGCAGGGCGCCGGCGTCGTTCAGGCCGTCGCCGAACATGAGCGTTTTTTTGCCCGTGTCCCGGAGTTCCCGCACAAAGTGGAGTTTGTCGTGCGGACTTTGGTTGAACCGCAACGACTCCGGATCGGGGAAAATATTTTTGAGCGCCGCAGCCTCGCGGTCGTTGTCGCCCGAGAGGAGCCAGGTGCGCGCGTTTTGTTTGCTGAAATAATTCAACACTCCCGACAACCCGTCGCGGTAGCGGCTTTTCAGGTCGAAATGCCCGAGTAGAGCGTTGTCTACTTCCACAAAAACGCCGCTTTCCGTGCGTTTTTCACCGAAAATGTATGACGCGGAACCAAGCCGAATGGCCTTGCCCAGCACCGAACCGCTGATTCCTTGTCCGGGAATTTCCACAAAATCCTCCACCGGCAGTGCCTCGGCTTGCACCAGCGCCGCCGCAATTTGCCGGCTCAGCGGGTGCGCACTCTGGCTTGCCAGCGAACGCACGAGCGTTTGCTCGACCCGTCCGAAACTGCTCGCACCGTCGGTGGGCACAAACCGGGCAGCATTTTGCGCCACATTCGTGATCGTGCCGGTTTTGTCGAACACTACGGCGTTGACGGCTGAAAAGGCCTCCAGCACGTTGGTGTTTTTGATATAAAACCGGTTTCTGCCGAGGATACGCAACACATTGCCCATGGTGAATGGAATGGACAGCGCCACGGCGCAGGGGCAGGCTATGATGAGTACCGCCGTGAACGCGTTGACGGCAGTAGCCATGTTTTGCGGCGCCCAGTACAGAAATGCGGCGGAAGCCACGCCGAGGATGAGGGCGGTGAAATAGCGCCCAGCGCGGTCGGCCAGTAGGCTTGCATGTCCTTTGGCGTTGGTTTTGAAGGCCTCGTCGTTCCAGAGTTGGGTGAGGTAACTGGTGTTCACGCGCCGCGTCAGGCTGATTTCGATGGTTTCGCCGCTTTGTTTGCCGCCGGCAAAAATCTGTTCACCGCTGCGCACGGCAACCGGGTCGGCCTCGCCGGTCACGAAACTGTAGTCCACCCGGGCATTGCCTTTGAGCAGCACCCCGTCGGCGGGAATGAGTTCGCCGTTGCGGACGCGGATGATGTCGCCGGGGTTCAGGTTGTTGATCGGCGTGGCTGACTCCGAGCCGTCGCTGTTTTTCCGGGAGGCGGCTACCGGGAAGTAGGATTTGTAGTCGCGCTCGAACGACAGCCGGTGGTAGGTTTTTTGCTGGAACCAGCGCCCGAGCAGCAGGAAAAAGATGAGGCCGGCAAAGGAATCCATGTACCCTGCGCCGTTGCCGGAGAGAATTTCCCAAGCCGAGCGGCCAAACAACATGACCATGCCGAGGGCCAGCGGCACGTCAATGTTCAGGTGCCCGTTGCGCAGGCCGTTCCACGCCGAAATGAAATAATCGCGTGAACTGTACAGCAGCACCGGCAACGCGAGCACTAAGTTCAGGTAGCCGAAAATACCGAAAAACCAGGCTTCGCTTTCCTTTTCCAGGCCGAGGTACTCGGGAAAACTGAGCAGCATGATGTTGCCGAACGCGAAACCGGCCACCCCAATTTTGTAGTACAGCGAGCGGTCCAGCGCTTTGCTTTGCCCTTGCCCGCTCACGTCGCCGAGGTTGATTTCGGGCGGATACCCGATGCCCGACAGCATGGCGGCCAACTGGCGCAGCGAGGTTTTTTCTTCCTCGAAATGGATGGTGACTTCTTTTTTCAGGAAATTGACTTTGGAATGCACTACTCCCTGATCAAGCCGGTACAGGTGTTCGAGCAGCCAGATACACGAGGCACAGTGCATGGCGGGGAGCAGGAAAGTCACCCGTGTGGTATGGCCGTCGGAAAACGAAATGAGTTGGCGCCGCACCTCCGGGTCGTCGAGCCAGGCGTAGGCACGGGCGTCGCGGCGATTTTTTTGCGACAGGCCGGGCTTGTCGTCCAGCGTATAAAACTGACACAAGTCGTTGGCGTTCAGAATTTCGTACACCATCTGGCAGCCTTCGCAGCAAAAATACTTGTCGCCGAGATGCAGATGATCGTTCGGACAAACGTCCTGACAGTGGTAACACTGGAGTACCGCACCGGGAGCCGGTTTGGCGATGGACAGGGCAGTTGCTTTTGACATAAACTTGAAAAAACGCGGTTGTCTGACTTTCGGGGTTTACGGGGCCAAAAGTCGGGCGATACCCGGCGGCGCAGGGATGACCGGAGTTAGGCGTTTCGGTGAGCATTGTCAGTTTGGCGCCCGTTGCGGTGACTGTCACAGAGGCTCACAGAGTTTAGGAGGGCACAGAGTTTTTTGCCATTTCGAAGGAATCCGTCCGCTCGCAGTCGGCAAAAAACTCTGTGCCCTCCTAAACTCTGTGAGCCTCTGTGACATTTCACCACGCTACTTTTTTTTGCCTTTCCGCCACTTTTCCGCCTCTTCGATTTCGGCCATCGTGTCTTTCCATTTGTCGCCCACATCCTGCGTCATGCGCAGGGTTTCGCTGTACTCATTTTTGTCAATTTCCAGCACGGCGATGCGGTTGGTCAGGTAGGTTTCGATTTCGGCGAGCATGGGCCGCTCTTCCGGGCTGCAGAACGAAAGCGCCTGCCCTTTTTTGTCGCCGCGACCGGTGCGGCCCACCCGGTGTACATAGTTTTCGGCCACGTCGGGCAGGTCGTAGTTGATGACGTAGTCTACGTTCGGGATGTCAATGCCGCGTGCGCTGACATCGGTGGCCACCAGAATTTTCAGCGTCCCTTCGCGAAAGCGGCCCAGTACCTCCAGCCGGTCTTTTTGTTCCTTGCCGCCGTGGATCGTTTCGACCACGATGCCTACGCGTTCCATCGCCTTGCATACCCGCTCGGCCCGCACCTGCGTGCGCACGAACACGAGGATTTTTTTGCCAGGGTTCTCATTTGCGAAACGCTCGAGGAAAAAGCGCTTGTCGTCCATTTCCACGAAGGTTACGGCGTGGCTGACGTTTTTGGACACGGGGTCTTTGGGCGAAATCTGAATCCGGATGGCGCTGCTGTTCACGAGCGAGTACGCCAGTTTTTTGATTTCCTCGTTGATTGTGGCGGAGAAAAAAAGCGTCTGGCGTTTTTTGGGCAAAAAGCGGATCAGGTCGCGAATGTCTTTCAAAAACCCGAGTTTGAGCATCTGGTCGGCTTCGTCCACGGCAAGTATTTCCACCGAATTCAACTTGAGGTGCCCCTGGCTGACGAGGTCGAACATGCGGCCCGGCGTGGCCACGAGGATATCCACGCCTTTTTCGAGGCGGGCGATTTGTGGGTCCTGCTCCACTCCGCCAAAAATGCACAAGGTTTTGACGCGGGTGTTTTTTCCGATTTCGAGGAACACGTCGGTGATCTGAAGGGCCAGTTCGCGGGTAGGTTCCATGACCACACACTTGATGCCCTCGGAGCGGCCCGACTGTTTGCGGTCGTGCAGTTTGTGGATAATCGGGATGGCGAAAGCCGCTGTTTTGCCGGTGCCGGTTTGGGCAATAGCCAGCACGTCCTCGCCTTTCAGAATGGGCGGGATGGACTTGTACTGGATGTCGGTGGGCCGCCGGAAGCCCATCGCGTCCAGATTTCGTTTGATTTCGGTGGCTATGCTGTATTCCTCAAATCGCATGGGGATGAAATTTTCGGCGAAGGTATAATTTTGAATACGTCGTCAACGAATCTCGACCCGCTCACCGGCGAACTCCACCACATCGCCCGCACGCAATTTCCGGCGCTTGCGGGTTTCCATTTCCCCGTTCACCAGCACTTCGCCATTGACAATGCGGATGTTGGCTTCGCCGCCTGTACCCACGAGGTGCAGTTTTTTCATCAAGTCGTTGAGCGGGATAAAATCGTAGTCCTGTAATTCGTAGCGCTGCATGGTCAAAAATTGTTGCAGCAAGGGTACAAACAAGTTGTGAATTTTGGCGGGCAGGACACTATTTTTGCCCCCCGCAAACAAAACCGGTCACCACCGAACAGTACACAACAATATGAAATACACGATATTACTGCTCTGCCTGCTTGCTTTGAATACCGCATGCAAACGAGATGCCGCCAATACCGGAAGCCAACAATCCGAAAACAGCTACGCCAGTCCGACACTCTTGGCCGGATACTGGATTGCCATTGACTTTTGCTCTCGTGCCAACCAGTACGGCTCGGTTCTGGGCGCCATGAACAACGCGCACATCCCTTACGCCTACGCTTTTGAATTTGATCCCAACCGGCCCGACAGCGTGATATGCTACAACGGTTTTGAAAAATGGACGCTACCGGTCACGTACAACAAGGACACGATTGAAGTCAAAGGAGCAAGCCAGGGAAAATCCGTCTTCCTGTTGTATCAGTCGCAGGGCAGCAAGGAAATCTCCCTGTTCGACGGTACCCAGGGCACTATGAAACTGGATCGCTTCATCAAATCGAAAGCAGAGGTCACAAACGGCTATATCGCCTTTACCAGAGCATTGTACCACAACCTTTTCGGCGGTATCATGCTGCCGATCGGCAGTCGAGACACCATCATGTTTGCCCCGGACGGGTATATTCTGAAATGGAAGACCTACAACAAGTACGACGTGTGTACCGGCGGCGACTGTTTCGTGGCGGAAGAAGCCATGGACATCATCACGTTGTCCGATTACCAAAAACCCGGTTCGGAAAAAATATACGGCTTCAAGTACAACGGCACGAACGACACGCTCACGTTTTACAACCTCGTGAATACCAAACCGGACGAGAAATTTGCCTACGAAATCAAAGGCCCGGCGTTCAAATTCCGCCGCGTTCCGCCACAATATTAACCTATGGCTTCAGCACTGAAAAATCTTTCGCAGTACGACTCGGAGACCGTTCCGGATGCCGGCGTCATGTCGTTCGGCATCGTGGTGGCCGAATGGAACGCCCACATCACACACGCCTTGTACGAAGGGTGCTACGACACGCTGCTCAAGCATGGCGCCAAACCGGATAACATCCACACCGTACAGGTGCCCGGCTCGTTCGAGTTGCCCGCAGGCGCCCGTATACTGAACGGACAAAAAAACGTGGATGCCGTGATCTGCCTCGGCTGTGTCATCCGGGGAGAAACAAACCACAACGAGTACATCAATTCGGCAGTGGCGCAGGGTTTGGTCAACCTGAGCATTGCCACCGGCAAACCGTTCATTTTCGGCGTACTGACCCCCAACGACGAACAGCAGGCACTCGAACGCGCGGGCGGCAAACACGGCAACAAAGGCGTGGAAGCCGCCGTGACCGCCATTCGAATGGCGGCACTCCGCCGGGAATTTTCGGAAGGCAAAAAGAAAATCGGATTTTGAAACTCACCAGCATCCACACCGGCCACCTTAAACTCGACGGCGGCGCCATGTTCGGCGTCGTGCCCAAACGTATGTGGGCCGGCATGAACCCGCCCGACGCCAACAACCTGTGTACCTGGGCCATGCGCACCCTGCTGGTGGAAACCGGCGACCGAAAAATCCTGATTGATACCGGCATAGGCAACAAGCAGGACGACTGGTTCCGTTCCCACTTCGAGCCGCACGGCCCCCAATCGCTGTTCGACTCCCTGGAGCAGGCGGGCGTACGCCGGGAGGATATCACAGATGTTTTCCTGACCCATCTGCACTTCGACCACTGTGGCGGCGCCATCTGGAAAAATGAAGACACCGGCCAGCCCGAACCGGCGTTTCCCAACGCGATCTACTGGACCAATGAGCCGCATTTCAGGTGGGCAATGGACCCGAATCCACGCGAAAAAGCCTCTTTTTTGCCTGAAAATTTTCTGCCGCTTTACGAACAGGATCGCCTGCGTTTCATCGAAGTGCGCCAAAACATCGAGTTTTTGCACGGCTTTCACGTGCAATTCGTATACGGCCATACCGAAGCCATGATGGTGCCCGTACTGGATACCGGACACGGCACGGTGGTGTACTGCGCCGATACCATTCCCTCGCAGTGGCATGTCGGACTGCCCTACGTAATGGCCTACGATGTGCGGCCATTAGTCACGATGGAAGAAAAAGCCGCACTGCTGGCCGAGGCGGTTCGCAAAAAACAGATCCTGTTCTTCGAACACGACCCGGTAGCCGCCGCGGGTTTTGTCGTTCAGGATGCCAAAGGGCGCTTTGCACTGGAACGCACCGGCACATTGGCCGAACTTTTGGCTGTGCGGGCGTAAACCTCACAAACCTTCCCTACTTTTGTCGCTACTTGACACGTTTACAAGGAGTGTTAAGGAAATGCCAAAATCAATGCTGCACGTGGGTACAAGCCCCTGCACGGCGTTTGACCCGGCGTTGTTCGTCCATCCAAAATCGAAATTTTGCTGACATGATCCTTCGGAAAGGCACCACCTTCTTTTTCCTACTTCTGGCTCCGTTTCTTCTTTTTGCACAACAATCCACCGTGTACACGGAAGCCAATCTCTCCTACAAACGCGGCGTGGATTTTTACAACCAGCGCCTGTACGGCCTGGCTCAAAACGAGTTTCGCGCCGCCATGGACCTGCTTCGCCCGGCCAACGAACCGGACTGGGTAGCCCTGAAAACCGATGCCGAACTGTACCACGCCAAATGTGCCGTACGCCTCGAACAACCGGAGGCCGAAAAGCAGGTGTTTGATTTCCTGCGCAACCAGGCGCCTTCTACGGAGTCAAGTCAGGCCGCCCTCGAAATCGGAAACTATTATTTTGAAAACCAAAAATGGGATCAGGCACTGGAGTACTACGATCTGGCGCCGTCCGGCGCTACTTCCGGGGCAGTGCGCGACGAAATCCGGTTCAAAAAAGGCTACAGTCACTTCCGTGCCGACCGTTGCCCCCAAGCCCAGACGGCTTTTGCCGGCCTGAAAGAAAACACCAAAAGCGAGTGGTACTACCCGGCGAATTACTACCACGCATTTTGCTCGTTCAAGGCCGGCCGGTACGACGATGCAGCCCGTTCGTTTCAGCGCTGCGAGCAGGCGCCTGAATACAGCAAAAGCGTGCCGTACTACCTCACGCAAATCTATTTTGCCAAAAAACAGTACGACCTCGTTATCTCCTACGGCGGCCCGAAGGCCAAGGACGATCAATTGAAAAGTCGTGCCGAACTGAATCAGTTGGTCGGACAGGCCTACTTTGAAAAAGGCGACTACAAGCGCGCCTTGCCCTACCTGGAATACGCCGCTACCAACCTGCGGAACCTGCGCTCGGTGGACTATTACCAACTCGGCTATGCCCAGCACCAGAACGGTTTCTACAAACAGGCGATCACCAATTTCGAGGCGCAAACCAAACTCGACAAGGACAATGCTATGGGCCAAAACGGCCTGTACCACCTGGCCGACTGCCACCTGCGCAACAACAACAAACACGCCGCCCGCACCTATTTCGGTCAGGCAGCCGCACTCAATTTCGACCCTTCGATCAAGGATGACGCGCTCATCAACTACGCCAAACTGAGCTACGAACTCAAACTCGACCGCGAAGCCCTTGTAGCCCTGCAAAGCATCCCGTCCACCTCGCGCAACTACGAAGACGCACAGGCGCTTATGGGCGAACTGTTCCTTAACACCCGCGATTACGACCGCGCCGTGGCCACCCTCGAAGGCGTGAAAAACCGCACCCCGCGGCTCAACGAAATTTACCAACAGGTGTGCTACCTGCGCGGCCTCCAGTTGTACAACGACAAGCAGCACGACGAAGCCCGAAGGTTCTTCAACAAATCCCTCGAAAACCCGATCAACAAGCGCACCGCCGCCCTGTGTTCGTACTGGCTCGGCGCCATTTCCAACGAAAAAGGCGAATACGCATTCAGCAAAAACCACATCGGGGCATTTCTCAATCAGGCAAAAAGTTACAACGACCTGCCCGAAGAGAGCGACCTGACCATGGGAAACTACATCCAGGGCTACAACCTGCTCAAACTGAACGACTACACCAACGCGCTCACGAACTTCAAAAGCACCGTTGAAGGCATCAAGCGCAACCTGAAAAACATCCAGTCCGAGCAAATCAAGTCCGGTGTGCTGGGCGACGCCATCCTGCGCGCCGGCGACTGCCATTTCAAACGCAACCAGTACCGCGAAGCACTGGCATACTACGACGAAGCGATCGGCAAAAAATACGACGGCTTCGAGTACGCCATTTATCAAAAAGCCATTATCAAAGGCCTGACTGGCAACCCGCTCGACAAGATCATTGCGCTTGAAGATTTAGTGACCAAGTACCCGAACAGCCGCTTTACCGACGACGCGCTGTTCCAGATCGGCGACACCTACGTGGAAATGGGCCGCCTGAGCGAAGCCGCTCCCCCGCTCCGCAAGATCGTCACCGACTTCCGCGGACGCTCCACCCTGGTCAACAAAGCCCTGCTCAAACTCGGCCTGATTTCCTACAATCAGGGAAATACTACCAAAGCACTGGAATACTACAAGCAGGTGTTCGACAACAACCCCGACAACACCGAAGCCAAGGACGCATTGGCGGCCATTGAGGAAATTTACGTGCGCGACCTGAACCGCCCCGACGAGTACTTCGCCTTTCTCGAAACACGCCCGGGCTACAACGTGAATACGGCCTCCAAAGACAGCGTGACCTTCCAGTCTGCCGAGTTTCAGTTTCAGGAAGCCCGCTATGCCCTTGCGATTGACGGTTTTACCAATTACCTGGCCAAGTACCCGAACGGTCGTTATGTGCTGCCGGCTTACTTCATGCGGGCAGAGAGCTATTCGCAGGCCAGCATTTCCAAATACGATATGGCGCTCAAGGACTATGGGTATGTGGTGGGCAAAGGCCCGAGCAAGTACTACGCGAAGTCCAGTGAAAAAGCCGCCCTTCTGGCCTACAACTACGCCAAAAACTACCCCTCTGCACTGGAGTACGCCCGAAAATGGGAAGAGTCGGCAGTCTCGGAGTCGTCGCGTTTTGAAGCCCAGGAACTCGTGATGCGCTCGGCCTACGCCACCAACAACACCGCCGTGCTCACTGAATATGCCCAGAAGGTATCCACCGCCACGTTGGCTTCGCCGGAACAAGCCGCCACCGCCAACTATTACCTCGGCAAAATGTCGTATGACCGCGGCGACTTCGACCGCGCGCAACCCTACCTCCAGCGCGTGACGCAAAGCAGCACCACGATCATCATGGCCGAGTCGTACCACCTGCTGGCCCAAATCCTGTACCGGCAGCGCAACTACGCCAAGGCAGAAGAACTGATCGGCAACGCCAATCAGGCCAGCGCGGGCTACGACGACTGGATCGCCCGAAACCTGATCCTGCTGTCCGATGTCTATGCCGCCCAGGGCGACAAGAGCAGCGCCACGGCGGCCCTCGAAGCCGTTTTGGAAAACTACAAGGGCGACCCAACAATCATCGCCGAAGCCCGCGACAAGTACAACAAACTGAACGGCGCCGCTCCCGCAAACCAGCCCAAAGGCGCCAAAGGCATTGACGTGATAGACCCCGATGAGGGGAACTGAGGTTTCTGGTTGGAAGGTTGGAAAGTTTCTGGTCGAGCGATTCGTTTAAACCTCCAACCTTCCAACCAGAAACTTTCCAACCTTCCAACCAGAAACCCTCCAACCAGAAACCCTCCAACCAGAAACCTTCCAACCTTCTTTTGTCTCCATGAATAAAACAGCATTTCTTGCCTGCTTTCTTTTGATTGCCTCCCGGGGTCTTTTTGCACAAAAAGACTTGCCTACGGAAAACGTGAGCATCATTAAGGATTTTGACGCCCGGCTGCTCGAATCCAATAAATTGGACGTGCCCCCTACCCTGCCGCCGCAGGATACTTCCAAGAAAAAGCAGGACTACCTCGTGCCGCCCAAACCCCTGGTGACCAACTACGATGCACCCGTACTGCGCCCGATCGGTATGCGATCTGTCAAACCGGAAAAACCGTACAACGGCTACCTGAAAGCAGGCGCGGGCTTGCCATCTGCCCTGTACGGCGAGTTGGGCTATGCGTTTTCCGCCGACAAATTCGACGGCAAAGCCTGGGTTCGGCACCATCAGGCCAACCGGAAATCGTATGAGAACCAGCAGTTTGCCAACACCGACGCCCTGCTGAATGGGAACATCTACCTCGACAACGGCCTCGCCGTGGAAGGACGCGTGGGGTACTCCTACGATCAGGTCTATTTTTACGGCTACGAGCACGATTCCGTTTCGCTCGATGCCGAACAGGTGCGCCAGAATTTCGCGATTTTCGACATCGGCGGGCGCTTTTACAACAGTAAACGTACCGATCTCGATCTCAACTTCGCCATTGCGCCGAGCCTGTACATTATGAAAGACCACTACGCCAACGATGAAACCGGGTTCAACCTGAACCTGAGCGCGACGAAGTGGTTTGCCGACAAACACCCGCTTAGCGTCACCATCCGCACGGATTTTACCTCATACAGCGACACCATAGACCAAAAACTGAATAACATCCACCTTCAGCCGGCCTTCACATTTCACGCCGACTTCCTGAAGGTGAAAGTCGGGGGGAACTTCGTCAACAACCGCGACGTATTTTCGATCTTTCCCGACGTTGAACTGTTGCTCCGCCTCTGGGGCGACGGCCTCCAGGTGTTTGCCGGCGCTGGCGGTGACTTGCGCAAAAACACCTACCGCAGCATGTCGGCGTACAACCCGTTTCTGGAAATGCGCGTGTCCGAACTGCGCAATACCGTCTGGCGCGAATATTTCGGCGGCGCCAAAGGCAACCTCGGCTGGCTGGAATACCAGGGCCGCGTCAGTTACGGCAAAGCCGGCGACCTCGCCTTGTATCAGGCACATTACGACTCCATCGGCGGCAAGGAAATCACTCGTTTCGGTACGGTGTTCGACACAGTTGACGTGTTCGGCATTACCGGCACTATCAAACTCCGTCCGATCAAGGAACTGGCCCTGATGGGTACGGTCAGTTACAACACATTTGATCTGGCCAACGAAAACGAAGCCTGGGGTCTGCCCAGTCTGGAGTTCAACGGCAGCGCCATTTACACCCTGCTCGACGGCAAGGCCAGCCTGAAAGGGGAACTGCACGTGGCCGACGACATCGCTTTCCGTGACCGGGAGAATATGACCGAGTTTACCGGAGGCCTGTTCGACCTCAGTTTCGGTGGCTCGTTCCGCCTGTCGGACAACTTCGGAATTTTCCTTGACGTGAACAACGTGCTCGACAACAAACGCGAACGCTGGTTGGACTATCCGATTTTCGGCTTCAACATCCTCGGTGGGCTAACGGTGCGGTTCTGACCCGGATCCGTATCTGTCGGCGCCTCCGACGCGGCACGCTCCAATTTCCGCGCAGCGCCCCTACCTGCCGCCGCGAATCGTTTCGCACAACGACCGCAGGTAGCCGGCCGGATAGCGCCGCACCGTCGAAGTGTCGAGATGAAAAAATGCCACCCGCGCATCGCCGGCCAGGCGGATTTCGGAAGCGAGTTCCGCAGCCTGCCGCAGCAGAAAAGTGTCCACAGTCTCGTAGCGCACAAGGTCCTCCTGGCGGAGGAGCGGCAAGCCAGGGTTCTGATCTTTGAATTTTGAGTTTTGAGTTGATTTTTCAGCGTTCGGGATGATTTTCCAGAGTTCGCCGTCGCGATAAATCAGCGCCCAGGAAAATGCCGGCAGGGCCAAATCAAGCGGCAAGGTATACTTGGGTGGCGCGCCGTGCAGGTATTTTTCAGCGGCGGCGGCCTGAAAAATAGAGTTTGTTTCGTCGGGATCGTGAATGTCGCCCGTGTTGTACAGCATAAGCAAACCCCGGTCGGCAGGCGGCACGCCGGTTCGGTCGGGAAATTTATACTGATGCAGCCGAATCGTGGCGCTCAAGCGTGTGCCGGAAGGGAGCAGCGGCCGGATTTTTTTCAAAAAAGAAAAAAACGCCCCTCGCGTGCTTTCCGACCAGTCGCAATCGAACTGGATTTCGGTAGACTGGTTGATTGGTTGACTGGTTGATTGGTTGGCTGGTTGATTGGTTGACTGGGGGAACTGTTCCATGATGTTTACGATCGCCGTCGCGGTTTTTTGCGCCAGCCAGTCCAGTTTTTCCTCCGAAATCTGCTGAAATACATTGTTGGTAATGAACACGCTGGGAATAATCGTACGCCCGGCAAGTCCGGCGGTGTCGCCCACAGCCAGCAGGGAATAGGGCCGGATGACGCCATCGGCATCTTTGGCTATGTCAAGAAACTTGACGTACAGCGTTTGACATTCGAGACTATCGAGCAGGGCCGTTTCGGACGGCGCCAGTGCGAGCCGGTTTTTCCAATGAAAAAACGCCGGCTGGACAGGCTGCTGCGACTCTTGGCAAGAGGACAATGCAAAAGCGGCAAACACGATAAAGGCTGCCTGAATAAGTCTTGAGTATCGGCTTTTCATGGTAGTTGACTCTAAAATCGAGTGTGTTTTTTACCGGCACGGGTCAATCTCTGGCATTTCCCGGTCTGGAAGATTCCGGCAGGGACACACGCCCGATTCGCCCGAAAACTGGAAAACGCACCGTTTTCACCGGCTCGTTTCCCCATGCTTTTTTCAATGCAGCAGCAAATTCCTCATCCAACGGATCGTTCCCGGTTTGTTTTTCATAATGCCGCACCGCCGACCAGGTGGACAGGTAGCCCAGCAAATGCTCCGGTGTCCAGCGGTACTCCGAGGCCATTTCCGGCAAGGGAATTTCCTGAAAGGGGAACGGAATCGTCGCCAGCGCCTCGTCCACGAGCCGGCGCTCGGGGTCCCAGTAATGGTCCAGAATGCCGCGGTAAAGGTGCATGACCACCGCATCCGTAGCTGGGTCAATCTGCAAAAGGCCGTAGCCTACGAGGGCCAACAGTCCGCCGGGGCGCATGACCCGGCGGACTTCGCCGTAAAATTTTTCCAGATCAAACCAGTGTGCCGCCTGTCCGACCGCAATCAGATCGAACGCGTGCGCTGGAAAAAGCGGCTGCTCGGCGGCTCCGACGCGGTAGCGGATATTGGGCCGAACCAGCGCATTTTGCAACTGGCTTTCGCTGATATCGGTGGCGTCCACCTGCCGGAACCGTTCGGCCAGCACGGCAGCGATCTGACCGTTGCCTGTGGCACAGTCCCAGGCGCAGTCAAACTGACGGCAATGTGCAAATAAAAAATCAAAAAGCGTCGCCGGGTAGCCCGGGCGGAAACGAGCGTACTCGGCGGCGCGGTGTGAGAAGTTATCTTTCATGGCTGGGCGAAAGTACTGGCTGCGGGCTGCGCTTTCGTTTTTGAAATTATCGCTCCACCCAACGTTTGTCATTTCGTAGAAACCCGTCCACATCACGGCGGGCAGTCACGCGCGGCAGCCCGCCGTGATGTGGACGGGTTTCTACGAAATGACAAAACGCGACGGCGACAAAACGCGGCAGCCCGCCGTGATGCAGACGGATTTCTACGAAATGACAAAAGCCCCTATCGTCTACGATCCCGATCCAGGACTACCTCAATGCGGTCCAGACAATCCTGATAATGCGCGCGACTCATGCTGTCGTTAGCGGCATTATACGCAGCAGTCAGGTCGGCACGCATTTGATTCAGACTGGCCAAAGCCAGAGAGGGCACATCGGAATTGCGCAGGCTGGGCACAGCGCCGAGTCCGCCGGGCAATGTGATTGCCGGCGCCGGCTGGTACAGACCGATCATTTTGTCCACAAATACCTTTTGCAGGTTGCGGCGGTGCATGCTTACGGCAGCGCGAGCGGGAATTTCCGACCAGATGCCCGCGCGCAGGTCGTCGAGCAGGTTGGCTACCGTGTAGGTTTTGGCGTCGAGCGCCTCGTTTTCGATCATGCGTTGCAGGCGACCCGCGCTTAACAGGCTGTTCAGTGTATTTTCCTGCAAACGCTGAATGGCAGCCACCCCGTTGTCGGGACGTAACAGGCTCAGCACTTTGGGTTCTACGAGCCAGGTCGGCGTCTGGAACAGGTGTTTGTTCAGGAACGCCACGGCATCGCGCTGTTTGTCGGCGGGCGCTGCTTCGTACACGGAGCCGGCCTGATCGTAGGTTTTGGGCGTTTCAAACACGCCGCCCACCCATTTGCTCACGTGACCGATGTAGCGGGTGTACTGGCCCACGACGTTGTTGTAAATCTCGCCGGCGAGTTCGTAGGTTTTGGCTTCCTCTTTACTCCAAACGGCGGCATTCGGCAGTATTTTCTGCAGATTCCGGATGCCGTATTCGGAAGCCAGCATGGAGTTGTCGCCGAGGTCTTCGTTTTGCGAACGCGGATCATACGGGTTGGATTCCGTCAGGAAATGCAGACGCGGGTTGCCGGCGGCTTTTTCCAGGTACCAGCGGTTGAGAATTTTTTGGTCTTCCTCCGCGTCTTTGGTGCCGTAAATGGGTTTGTAGCCCCATTCGATGGCCCATTTGTCGTAGTCGCCTACACGGGGCATGAGGTCGGTAACGCCGTCTTCGGGCTGGGCCACGTAGTTGAAGCGGGCATAGTCCATGATGGAAGACGTATGGCCGTTTGCCTGCAGGAATGCCTTGTCGCGCAGTTTTTCCACAGGTGTGGCGTGGCTGGCGCCGAAGTTGTGGCGCAGGCCGATGGTATGCCCCACCTCGTGGGCGGCCACAAAGCGGATGAGTTGGCCCATGAGTTCGTCATCGAACTCGTTGTTGCGGGCGCGAGGGTCCACGGCAGCAGTTTGGGTGGTGTACCAGTTTTTGAGCAGGCGCATGACGTTGTGGTACCAACCGATGTGGCTCTCGATGATTTCGCCCGTGCGCGGGTCGTTCACATTGGGGCCGTAGGCGTTCTGGATATCGGACGCGAAGTAGCGGATCACGGAGAAACGCGCGTCTTCGAGGCTCATGGTGGTGTCGTTTTCGGGCCAGTCTTTGGCGAGAATGGCGTTTTTCCAGCCGGCCTGCTCGAAAGCGGGCTGCCAGTCTTCGACACCTTTTTTCAGGTGTGCGCGCCATTTTACCGGCGTAGCCGGATCAATGTAGAACACGATCGGTTTGGCCGGCTCGATTTTTTCGCCGCGCTGCTGGCGGCGCATGTCGGCCTCGTTTTTGGGTTCCAGGCGCCAGCGAACGGCGATAGTTTCATCCTCCGCGCGTTGCTGGTCGTCTTCGTACACGGTGCGCCCGGTAGCGAAATAGCCCACGCGCGGGTCGAACAGGCGTTTGCGGAACGGCGTGCGCGGCAGCAGGATCAGCGAGTTGTTGATCTCGAACGTCACCACGCCGGCATCCACACCGCCGGGCAGGTTCATCGTTCCGGGTGTTTCTTCCCGCAGCGACGGTGGCGACACCTTGTAGGTTTTTACCGTGCGCACTTCCGTATTGATCGGGTACGTTCGGATGCTTTCGATGTAGGTGCGGTCTTTTTGCAATTCGCCGATTTTAAAGCGTTGTTTGGAAAAAGATTCCAGCGCAAATACCGGGTTATCTTCCTTGAAAAAATCGGTGACCTCAATGACCACCGAGGTGTCCTTGCGAATGGATTTGATATCGAATGCCGCAGCAATCGGGTCTACATTCGAGTTTCGGACGGCTTTGTAAATCGGCTGAAGCGTATCGGTACTGACATTCCGGTAGGCCACTGCCCGTACAAAAACCTTGTCGCCGGGGCCGCGCTCGAAACGGATCACCTGGCGGTTGGCTTCCTCGCCGCCGTAGCCGGCGCTTGTCGGTGTCCGGCTCATGCGCGTGATCGAGATGATTTCGCTGCCGAAAATAGAATCCGGGATTTCGAAGAAATACTTGTCCTCGATGCGGTGAATGGTGAGCAAACCTTTTTGGCTGACGGCTTTGTCGGTGATGACTTCGAGGTAGGGTTTCGGGCCTTTTTTCTCCTCTTTTTTAGCCGTGGAGTCCTTGGCGGCAGCGGCGGGTTTTTCCGCCACTGGCGGCAGAGTATCGGTCTTGGACGGCGCCGGAGCAGGCGTCTGGGCAAGTAGTACGCCGGAGAATAACACAGCGGCGAACACAAGCCGGAATCGAAGCAAGTAGTTGATCTTCATGTTGAAACGGCAGTGAAATGTATAAATTTGAATGAAAAGGTGTGGCATGGATTTTCGCAGGGCAATGTTAAGCAAATAATAAAATTTGCACGCAGTTTTGGATTTCTCCACTTAACCCGCCTATCCTTGCACCGCTAAATAACGCAGGCAAATGTCTTTTCTCTCGCAAAACATGATGTGGTGTATGTGTTGTCCCATGTGTGGCCCGGCCATACGAAGCGAGAGAGGTTTGCCCTTCCACAGGACATAGGTTATCGTTGATATACCAGTTTTCCGGAAGCCCTTTCACGCGACTCGTGTGAAAGGGCTTCTTCTTTTTCCACACATTTTTTTCACCAAACAAATACACTTTACCATGGCAAACGCATCGCCACATCACTTCGACACCCTACAACTCCACGCCGGCCAGACCGCCGACCCTGCCACCAACAGCCGGGCTGTGCCGATTTACCAAACGACCAGTTACGTGTTCAACGATTCCGAACACGCCGCCAACTTGTTCGGCCTGCGCGAATTCGGCAACATCTACACCCGCATCATGAACCCCACCACCGACGTGTTCGAAAAACGCATCGCCGCGCTCGAAGGCGGTGTAGCGGCACTGGCGGTAGGTAGCGGACAAGCCGCCCAATTCATCGCGCTGAGCAACATCCTCGAAGCCGGCGACAACTTCGTGAGCACCTCGTTCCTGTACGGCGGCACGTACAACCAGTTCAAAGTCCAGTTCAAACGTCTCGGCGTCGAGGTGCGTTTTGCCGACGGCGACGACCCGGCCTCGTTCGAGCGGCTGATTGATGCCCGCACCAAGGCGCTGTACCTCGAAACCATCGGCAACCCAGGCTTCAACATCCCGGATTTTGAAAAAATCGCCCGCGTCGCCGAACGGCACGGAGTTCCGGTGGTGGTGGACAACACCTTCGGCGCCGGCGGCTACCTGTTTCGCCCGCTCGAACACGGCGCGCATGTGGTGGTAGCCAGCGCAACCAAATGGATCGGCGGCCACGGCACCAGCATCGGCGGCGTAATTGTAGACGGCGGAAATTTCAACTGGGGCAACGGACGTTTCCCGCAGTTTACCGAGCCGAGCGAGGGCTACCACGGCCTCCGGTTCTGGGAGGTTTTCGGCGACAAAGGCCCCTTCGGAAACATTGCGTTCATCATTCGTGCCCGCGTGGAAGGGCTGCGCGACTACGGCCCGGCGCTCAGCCCGTTCAACAGTTTCCTCTTTTTGCAGGGGCTTGAAACACTCTCCCTGCGCGTGCAGCGTCAGGTGGACAACGCGCTGGCGCTGGCTGAATGGTTGGAAAAACACCCGCGCGTGGAGTTTGTCAACTACCCGGGTCTGCGCTCCTCGCCGTACCACGATCTGGCGAACAAGTACCTGCAAAACGGCTACGGCGGCGTACTTTCCTTCAAAATCAAGGGCGGAAAAGAACAGGCCGACCGCTTGGTGAACCACCTCAAACTCATCAGCCACCTGGCCAATGTAGGCGACGCCAAGACGCTCATCATCCACCCGGCCAGTACCACGCACGAGCAACTGTCGCCCGAAGAACAACGCGCTTCCGGCGTAGTACCGGGGTTACTGCGTATTTCCGCCGGCTACGAACACCTCGACGACATCAAAGCCGACCTCGAACAGGCTTTTGAGCAGGTGTACGCCGGTCATGCTGTGGCAGCGAGTTGATTTTTTCTCTGCGGAGACGCCCACGGGCCTGGCTTGGGTTGGGCGGGGCGGGGGGGGGTGGGGGGGGGGGGGGGGGGGGGGGGGGTGGGTGGAGAGGTGGGGGGGGGGGGGGGGGGGGGAA